>NZ_LDRU01000068.1 GCF_001476285.1 Microbacterium testaceum
GTTCACGCACCCGACCGCGGTCCTCCTCCTCTTCGCTCTCACGACCGCCGCGGTCGGGTGCGTGAACGCGTCGATCGCGACGAGGGCGATCGCGGCGGTTCCTCCGACGAGCAGTGCCCCCGTGACCTGCCCGATCCGCGAGGGGACGGGCCGGGGGAGTGCCCGTGCCCGGAGCGCGTGTTCCACGGCGGACCCGGCTCCGAGGAACAGGCTCGCCTTGAAGAGGGCGTGCCCGATCACATGGACGAACGCGAGTCCGTAGGCACCCAGCGCGCACGCGAGGAGGAGGAAGCCCATCTGCGCCGCGGTGGAGTGCACCAGTCGGCCCTTGACGTCGGCGCGGGTGAGCATCGCCAGCGTCGCGATGAGCAGCGTGAGTGCTCCAGCGACTCCCGCAATCCAGGGGCCGACGGCCGAAGGGACGGGGGAGAACCGCAGGAGGAGCAGAGCCCCGGCGTTCACGAACCCCGCGTGCAGGAGGGCGGAGACGGGCGTGGTCGTCGCGGCGGTGGCCGGGAGCCAGCCGTGCAGCGGGAACGACCCCGCGCGGGCGATCGCGGCGACCGCCACGAGTGCGCCGACGATGGCGGCCGATGCGGCGTCGAGGCTGCCGAGGGCCGCGAGCGAGATAGAACCGGTCGAGGCGGTGGCGACGACGACGGCCGTCCACAGAGCGGCATCGCCGATCAGGAGCGCTACGGCGCTCCGCCGGACGGCGACGCGCGTCTGCGGGCCCGAGCCTCCCGAGGCGATCAGGGCGATCATGCTGAGGGTCGAGACCGTCCAGCCTGCGGCCAGCAGCACGACGTCGTTCGCGGCGATGGCGGTCGTCGACCCGAGGGCCGCGAGCGACGACAGGGCGAAGAAGCCGCGCGAGCGCGGGTCCCCGCGGAGGTTGCGGCTCGCGTAGACCTGCACGACGACGGTGAGGGCGACGATGAGCAGCGCGAGTGCCGCGCCGGCGATGTCGGCGCTCTCGGCGAGGGCGCTCGCGAGACCGAGCGTGGCCAGAGCCGTGGCAGCGACCCCGGGCCAGACGGCGAGCGAGCCCGGAGTGCGGTGGCGCGTGGCATCCGGCAGGAGGGCGGCGACGACCGCGGCGAGGAGCGCGGCCGTCAGGAGCGGGGCGATCAATGACATGCGCAGCACGTTACATGCATAAAATTGCGTGTGTCAAAACGCAGGTAATTAATCACACGTTCTTGAATTCCGGTAGCTTCGGTCACTAGGCTGTGGTGATGAACACCTGGACGTTCCTGACGAACCACGCCCACGTGTTCATCTACGTCTCCCGCGATCCGGGTGCGCGTGTCCGAGAGATCGCGGATGCCGTCGGCATCACCGAGCGCACGGCGCACGGCATCCTGGCCGACCTCGTCGATGCCGGCTACCTCAAGCGCGAGAAAGAGGGCCGACGCAATCGCTACGAGTGCGTCGAGGACCTGCCGCTGCGCCACCCGGTCGAGAGCGACCACCCCGTCGGCGCGCTGCTTCAGGCGCTGCGGGGCTGAACCTCTCGCCGGCGTTCGTCTTCGAGCGCGGTCGCTGAGTTTCGGAGTTCAGGTTGTCTCTCGCAGGGTGTGCGGGACGTCAGGCGCGGGACGTTGCTCTGGGGTCGGGGGCTGCCGAGGTTTCTACGCGGTGAGATCCTCGATGATGCTCTTCTGGGCCAGCGGGAATCGGCTCGCAGCGGACTCGAGCACGGATCTCAGCCTGTCGACATCTCGCGCATAGAAGTAGAGATTGGTCCGTTCGTGGCCTTCCCGCCATGACTGCTGCTGAGCGTCGTCAGCGAGTTCCGTCTTCAGAGCTGCGATGAGGTCATTGACGTCGTTCTGCTCGTACACCTCGTCAGGCAGTGATGTCCCATCGAGGGACAGCGACAGGCCGTGCGTAGTGCCGAGCGCGACCGGAGCCGCCCTGCCGAGGCGGGCCGAAGAGCCGATCGGTGCGCCAAGGTGCTCGAGGATGTCGATGACGAGGGCGAGCGTCTGAGCGGGGTCTCCGGCGAGCTCCACCTCCGTATGGCAGGACAAGGGGCCGGTGGCGGGGGTGAAGCTCGTTCCGCCGCCGACGACCGTGCTGCCCGGTGCGTGTTCTTGCAGCAGCTCGTCGAGCGGGTCTTCGTACACGCTGCCGCGATGGATCGGCTGCAGCCGCGCGTTCAGGTGAACGCTCGCCATGCTCTTTCTCGCAGCTCTCGGCTTGAGCTTGGAGAAGATACCCATTCCGAAATTATCGCTGATAGGTCCCGATGCCCATGCGCTAGCCTCGCGGCACAGCCTCAAGCTCGAAGGATCCTCAGAAGATGACCAATTCGAACTCATTGCCCGTCGATCACCCCATCACTTCGTCGGAAGATGATGTGCTCGGCCGCGCTGTTGTCGCACGGGACTTCGCGCGATCCGTGCGTGAACTGGACGCGTCGCAAGGCTTGGTTGTCGGTGTCTTGGGAGCCTGGGGGTACGGCAAGAGTTCCTTTGTCAACCTCATGCGCGAGCAATTCGCTGAGCCACCCGCGCTTCCGGTGATCGAATTCAATCCCTGGGTCTTCTCGGGTGACCAGCAGTTGACGGAAGTCTTCTTTCGCGAGATCGCCGCCGAGCTGCGAATTGAGGATCAGACAAAGTTCGGCGCAGTCGCCGAGGGGCTCGACAAGTACGGGGACGTTCTTAGCCCGCTTGCGGTCATTCCTTGGTTCGGTAACTGGTTCGACCGTGCATTCAAGGCGACGAAGGCAGCAACGACATGGTGGAACGATCGCAGGAAAGGCAGTCGGACATTCAGGGAGGCAGTATCGAGCGCGCTGAATCAGCTTGACAAGCCCATCGTCGTGGTCATCGACGACATCGACAGGCTCACCACCAACGAGATTCGTGACATCTTCAAGTTGGTGCGCCTCACAGCGAGCTTCCCAAACGTCATCTACGTGCTCGTATTCGATCGACGCAGGGTTGAGCAAGCGCTCAGTGAAGACGGGGTGCATGGTAGGGCGTACCTCGAAAAGATCCTGCAACTCAGCTTCGACGTGCCCATGATTCCCACCGAGGTCCTACGCGCGCAAGTGTTCGAGCGGCTGGACATTATCCTGCAGGAGATTGATGGCCTGCGTTTCAACCGAGTCGTCTGGCCCGACGCCTACGTCGAAATCATCGACCCTTTGGTTGGAAGTCTTCGTGACGTTACTAGGCTCGCGCTGTCGGCGCGACCGACTCTTCGCGCGCTCGGTCATCAGATTGAGGCTGTCGATCTCCTAGCGCTCGAAGCGATTCGTGTGTTTCGACCAGAGATCTTCCAAGCACTGCACAAGGCCCGTCTCGCTCTAACCGAGACGCAGAGCTCTTGGGGTCGAAACCAGGACCCGGATCGGAAAGCAGAGATCGATGCACTGTTGAAAGTCGCGGGTGCGGATGAAGGCATAGTACGCGCGCTCATCCAGCAACTTTTTCCGGCTGGACGCACCTACATCGAGAACAACAACTACGGCCCCGACTGGATCAATACGTGGAAACGTGAACACCGGCTTGCGTATATCGGTTACCTCGAACTCTACTTCGGCCGCACGCTCCCGTCGGATCTGCTGTCGTTTCAGCAAACCGAAGCAGCCTATGCCAGGATCGCGGACCCGGACGCTCTTGGCGAGTACCTGGACTCCGTGCCGCGTGAGGACTTGGAGTCAGCAATCGCCGGGCTGGAGGCCTATCAGGCGGACTTTCCCGAGGAGTCGGTGGTACCTGCTTCCGTGACCTTGCTCAACCGAATTGCGGACATTCCAGAGCGCCGCAACCGAGGCATGTTCGACTTCATGCGACCAGACGTAGTTGTTACACGCGTTGTCATCCGTCTCCTACGGCGACTTGGGGATGAGTCTGCAAGAGAGCGCGCCGTACGCGAGATCTTGGCCGGTGTGCAGTCCTACTCGTCGCAGGAATTGCTGATTCGGAGTGTGGGACGCGTAGAAGACCCGACCAACGCGCTGATCTCGGCCGAGCGTACTGCGGAGCTCGACGATGACCTCATCCGCCGGGTGCGAACGACAGCGTCGCTGGCGCCGGAGCGAGAGTGGGGTCTATTCCGAGTCTTTTGGTTCGTGGCGGAGCGCGAAGGCGACGAGTACGTCCCTCCGCCATTAAGCGAGGCCGTGCAGATCCGGGCGCTACTCCAGTCGGCTTGGTCTGTAGCCCGCGCGCAATCCATGGGCTCTCGTCACGTCAAAGAGGAGGATCGCCTCGCCTGGGGCGGCCTTGTCAAGGTGGCCGGCGGTGAGGATCAGCTGGCAGAGGCGGTTCTTCGGCTCCGCGAATCGGATGGTCCGTCGCCGCTCGTGCTGCTGGCGGAAGCATATGTGGCCGGGTGGCGGCCGGACGAGTTCTAGGGAACAGTTGCTGAGGACGGCCCTTGGCGAAGCCGGCTCACTAACCCTGCAGGCTGTCGCTCGGGACTGCCGGATTAGACGCCCCAGCTACCCAGCGGTGGCGAGCGCCAAGGTCCGCAGTGGGCGGCGTGCCCGGGCGGTACTCGATCGCCGCCAAAGGCGATACCGACGGGCCCCATGCCGCACTCGGTGACCGCCGGGCTCCGGGTGCTCGTCTGCGACGAATGTGCCCCCCGCAGCAAGTGCGTCGAGGAGCTGCCGTTGCGCCACCCGTCGGGAGCGACCATCCCGTCGGGGCGCTGCTGCAGGCGCCGGCGGGTTAAAATTCGGCCCTCGCGAAGGCGGTTCATCGATGCGTTCTTTCCGCTCGCTGCGGTGACCGAGCCTCGTGTCGACTGGTCGCACCTGGCGGCCTCCATGCGGGCTTGCGGTGCTGCGTGCCTGGTGCTGATGTTCACGCTGGAGAAGCGCAGCGGGCGCAGCCGCGTCGGCGTTTCGCTGCATCCAATGCAACGGCAAATGGGATTAGTGCAACGTAAGGTCACGCAAGTGCAGCGAGAACTTACTCCCGACGACTCTGTGGTTGCGCTCGCACGCCATGCCCACTAACGTGCAACCAAATGGTTAAACGACAGCCCCTCCACGACGCCGACATCGACCGCGTCTTCCACGCGCTCGCCGATGCGACGCGGCGCGACATCGTGCGGCGCACGCTTGTGGCCGAGCAGTCGGTGTCGGATCTCGCCGCGGGATACGCCATGTCGTTCGCCGCCGTGTCGAAGCACATCTCCGTGCTGGCCGAGGCGCGGCTCATCACCAAACGCGCGGAGGGAAGGGTGCGACTCGTGCGCGCCGACCCCGCCGCGCTCGCGCGGGCGCAAGAACTGCTCCGCTCCTACGAAGACCTCTGGCGGGGCCGGATCGACCGGCTCGACGCCCTGCTGGCCGAACCCGCGCCCGCGGATCCCGGCCTCGAAGACGCCGGGGACCCGGCATCCGCCCCTCCACCTGTGAACTGAACCGACGAAGGAGTCCGTCATGCCCGTCACATCCGTCGAGAGCGACGCCGAAGCGCTCACCATGACCCTGGTCGCCGACTTCCCCGTCGGCACTGAGCGGCTGTGGGCCGTGTTCACCGACCCGCGGCAGCTCGAGCGCTTCTGGGGTCCCCCGGGGTGGCCGGCCACCTTCGACGCGTTCGACTTCCGCGTCGGCGGCCGCGCGACCTACTCCATGACCTCGCCGCGGGGCGAGCGCGCGGGCGGGGCCTGGGAGTTCACGGCGATCGACGAGCCCCGCGGCTTCGAGGTGATCGACGCGTTCGCCGATGAGAGCGGCGATCCGATCGAGGGGATGCCGTCGATGCGCATGGTCTTCTCGTTCGACGCCACGCCCGAGGGCTCGCGCCTGATGAACGTCACGCACTTCACCTCCGCGGAGGCCCTGGAGCAGGTCGTCGCGATGGGCATGGTCGAGGGCATGACCCTCGCGACGAACCAGCTCGACGCCGTGCTCGCGGGGCTGCGCGAGTTCGCTCAGGGCAAGGGCACGCAACTCGAGATCCTCGACGACCAGCACGTGCGCATCACCCGTCTCATCGAGGGTCCGCGCGAGCTCGTCTGGCGCGCGCACACCGACCCCGAACTCATGCGGCGATGGATGCTCGGCCCCGACGGCTGGCGCATGAGCGTCAGCGAGGTCGACGTCTCGGTCGGGGGGACGTACCGCATCGCCTGGGAACCCGAGGAGGGCACCGAGGGCGAGCCGTTCGGCTTCGACGGCGAGACGCTGCTCCTCGACGAGCCGCGCCGCATCGTGCAGACCGAGCACATGACCGGCACCGACTACCCCTCCACGACCAACGACCTGTCGTTCTACGAGGAGGACGGCGCAACCCTGGTCACGCTGCTGATCGAGTATCCGGATGCCGCCACCCGCGACGCCGTCCTCGCCACGGGCATGGTCGAGGGGATGGAGCAGAGCTTCGAGCGGATGGAGCGCGTGGTCATCGGTTGATCTCCGGATGCCGCGGCCCCGGGGTCGCGGCATCCGTTCGGCCGGGCACGCGGAATCGGACCGACGTAGCGGATTCGGATGCCGCGGCCTCGCTGCTCCGATTCTGTTGCCGCGCTCCGATTCCGGTGCCGCGCGTCAGGCCGCGGGCGCCGCCCGGCGCACGAGCTCGCGGATCCGCTGCTCCACCTCGGGCGTCACCTCGACCACCGCGTACGACACCGGCCACATCGGCCCGTCGTCGAGCTGCGCGGTCTCGTCGAAGCTGACCGTGCCGTAACGCGTCTTGAACTTCGAGGCCGGCTGGTAGAAGACCACGACCTTGCCGTCTTTGGCGTAGGCCGGGAAGCCGTAGTAGGTCTTCGGGCTCAGGTGCGCCGCCTCTTCGAGCACGATCACGTGCAGGCGTTCGGCGACCGCGCGGTCGACTCCCTCGAGCTTCTCGATCGCCTCGAGGCAGGCCTCGTTCTCCTTCTGCAGTTTCGCGAGACCCTTCAAACCCTTCATGGCCTGGAGTTCCTCGGCGCGCTGCTTCATCGCCGCGCGCTCTTCTGCGCTGAATCCGTTGCCCATGGCATCCGCCTCTCTCCGTCGTGGTCGCAGGATATCGCCGCCCCGGCGGCCCCCACCATGCGGTGCGCGCACCGTCGGCGTCGGCTCGCGAAATGAGCTCGTGAGTGTCCAAAACACCCGGACGATTTTCTGAGACGTCCGGGTGTTTTGGACACTCAGTGGGCGTGGGCGTGGGCGTGGGCGTGGGCGTGGGCGCCGGCGCGGGCTCGGGAGGGCGGACGTCCGGATGCCACGGCCTCAGGCCTGCCGCAGCCCTTGCTCGAGCGCGACCCAGGCAAGCATCGCGCACTTCACGCGCGCGGTGTACTTCGAGACGCCCGAGAGGGCTGCCGCGTCGGCGAACGTCTCCTCGTCGAGGGGGATCTTGCCGCGCGAGCGCAACGCCTCGCGGAAGCCGGCGATCAACGCCTCGGCGTCGGCGCGTGGCATCCCCTCGTCTCCGCCGTCTTCCTGCAGGAGCGCCACCAGCATGGATGCCGAGGCCTGCGAGATCGAGCAACCGGCGCCCTCCCACGTGACCGAGGCGACGCGGTCGCCCTCGACATCGACGCGGAGCGTGATCTCGTCGCCGCAGACGGGGTTGCGCTGGTGCACGGTGGCGCTGTGGGCACCGGGCTCGGCGAGGCCGAAGCCGCGGGGCTTCTTCGCATGGTCGAGGATGAGCTCCTGATACAGCGACTCCAGCCCGCTCACGCGTCGACTCCGAAGAAGCCGCGGACGCCCGAGACCGCGTCGAGGAACGTGTCGATCTCGGCCTCGGTCGTGTGGATGGCCGCGCTCGCGCGCACCGACGCCGTGATCCCGAACCGGCGGTGCAGCGGTTGCGCGCAGTGGTGACCGACGCGCGCCGCGACCCCGCGGGAGTCGAGGAACTGCCCCACGTCGTGCGCGTGGACACCCTCGACGGCGAAGGCCTGCAGGGCGACGCGGTCGGCGGCATCCGTGTCTCCGAGGAGGCGGACGCCGGGAATCGAGCGCAGCCCCTCGCGCATGCGCTTCTCAAGGGTCGCCTCGTGCGCGCGCGCGGCCTCGAGGTCGTGCTCGCCGA
>NZ_LDRU01000069.1 GCF_001476285.1 Microbacterium testaceum
GGCCATTTCGCATTTACGGGTAGTTTTTCCCGGGGAGGACAGTCATGTCGACGGACGACGCGAACGATCGCAAGGGCAACGAAGGGCGCTCCGGCGACCGCGCATCCGGTCGTGGGCCGTCATCATCCGGCGGTTCCGCGCGCGGGGACCGTCCATACCGCCGTGACAACGACGCCCGTCCGCGACGCGAAGGCGACGGCCGGCCGTCACGGGGTGGCGACCGTCCGTATCGGCGCGACAACGACGCGCGTCCGGCGCGCGATGACCGTCCGTTCCGCCGCGACGGTCAGGGCGCAGGCCGGCCGGCTCGTGGCGGTGATCGTCCGTTCCGGCGCGATGGCGACCGTCCGTTCAGCCGGAACGCTGATTCGCGGCCCGCGCGCGATGGCGATCGTCCCGCCCGCCGTGATGGTCAGAGCGCCGGTCGCCCGGCGCGGAGCGGCGACCGTCCGTTCCGCCGTGACAACGACGCCCGCCCTGCCCGAAACGGGGACCGGCCCTACCGAGGCGACAACCCGGTGAACGGTCGCCCGCAACGTGACGGCGATCGGCCGTTCCGTCGGGAGGGTGAGCGTCCATCCCGCCGCGACAACGATTCCCGCCCGCCCCGGGACGGGGATCGCCCCTATCGTCGTGACGGACAGGGATCCGATCGGCCTCGGCGTGACGGGGACCGTCCGTACCGTCGCGAGGGCGATGCTTCGGGCCGGCGGCCCTCTGGCGACAGGCGCCCCGGAGCCGGAGCGCCCCGTCGCTTCGACCGCGAGGACTCGCGTGCGACCCGGCCGCCGCAAGACCGCCGTGAGCGCGGTCCTGAGATCCCCGAAGAGATCACGGCGTGGGACCTTCCGGGCGCGGCGCGCAACGAACTGAAGACCCTGAGCAAGGACAACGCGGAGAACGTCGCCCGGCACCTCGCCATGGCGGCCCGCCTCATCGATGAGAAGCCAGAGCTCGCCCACCAGCACGCCCTGGCAGCGTCTCGCAGTGCGGGGCGTGTCGGCGTGGTCCGCGAGACGGTCGCCATCACCGCGTATGCGGTCGGCGACTTCGCCCTGGCACTGCGTGAACTTCGTACTCACAGGCGGATCACCGGCTCCGACGAGCAGCTCCCGCTCATCGTCGACAGCGAGCGCGGTGTCGGACGCCCTGATCGCGCGCTCGAGGAGGGACGCGCGGTCGACCGGATGACGCTGTCCGTCCCGGTGCGCGTGCAACTGGCGATCGCGATGTCCGGGGCTCGTCTGGATCTCGGACAGACGGATCGTGCGCTGCAGGAGCTCGACATCCCCGAGGCCGACCCGGACCGTGCGTTCGAGTGGAGTCCGGCGCTGTTCTCGGCGCGTGCTGCCGTTCTGGAGGAGCTGGGGCGCCACGACGAGGCCGCCGAGTGGGAGCGCCGCGCGCAGATCGCCTCGGACGCTCTCGACGCCGCGTCCGGTGTCGCCGATCGCGAGGTCATCGTCGTCGAAGAGATCGACCTCATCGATGACGAGGGTGGCGTGGACGTGGCATCCGGAGTCATTCCCGTCGCGGACGTGGACGAAGACGAGGCCGTCGACATGGAGACGGTGGCGGACGACGCGGAGGAGTCGCGATGATCTTCGGGCGCGCGAAGCGTGAGGCGACGCCGCTCGACGACGTCGATGTCGTCCTCGCCGACCTGGATGGGGTCGTTTACGCCGGTCCGGGCGCGCTCCCGCACGCGGTGGACAGTTTGAATCGCGCGCAGGAAGAGGGGCGCCGTCTCGGGTACATCACCAACAATGCGTCTCGCACCGACGCCACCGTCGCCGCTCATCTGTCGTCTCTGGGGCTGCGGGTCGCGGCGGACGATGTCGTCACGAGCCCTCAAGCGGCGATGCGACTCATGCGCGACCTCGTTCCGGCCGGCTCCACGCTGCTCGTGATCGGCGGAGAAGGTCTTGTCGTCGAGGTCGAGAAGGCCGGCTTCGTGGTGACGCGCAGCGCCGAGGACGCGCCCGCTGCGGTGGTGCAGGGGTTCGCGCCGGAGGTGGGCTGGACGCAGCTCGCTGAGGCCGCTTATGCGCTTGCCACGCCCGTCGAAGAGGGCGGTATCCCGTGGGTGGCGACGAACACGGACTGGACGATTCCGCAGGCCCGGGGGATCGCGCCGGGAAACGGCACGCTGGTCTCGGCGGTGCACACCGCCGTGGGACGTCTCGCCACGATCGCGGGAAAGCCCGAGCGTCCCATCTTCGACGAGGCGGTGACCCGGACCGGCGCGACGAATCCGCTGTTCATCGGCGACCGTCTCGACACCGACATCCAGGGAGCGCGCGCCGCCGAGATGGCCTCGCTCCTCGTCCTGACCGGGATCGATCGTCCGAAGCAGGTGCTCGCGGCCCCGCCCTCGCAGCGGCCTGACTTCATCGTCGCCGACCTGCGCGAGCTGTTCGAGCCGTACCCGTCGACCACCGTCAAGGGTGAGCGGACTCGCGTGGGTGACGCCGTCGTCGAGATCGACGGCGTCGATCTCCGCATCGTGTCCGAGGGCTCGCGTCAGATCGATCTGCTGAGGGCGGGAGCGGCGGCGATCTGGAACTCCGGCCGCGCGATCTTCGGGTTCCGCGTCCCGGAGCAGCTTTACGCGGACCCGTTCCGCGTGCGCTGACGCCGGTACCATGGCATCCATGTCGGAGAGCCGAGAGAACGACGCCGACCCCGAGCTGATCAGCCGACTGCGCATCATCGAGGAGCAGCCGCTGGACACACGGGCGGACGCGTACGCGGCGCTGCACGACGAGTTGGCGCGACGGTTGGAGTCCGGCCCTCGCGACGCGCCGCCGGCCGCGCGCGCATGACGCGCCTGGATGCCGAACTCGCGGCCCGCGGTCTGGCGCGCTCGCGCTCGCACGCCACGCAGTTGATCGCCGCGGGCGAGGTCAGCGTCGACGGCAGAGCGGTCGTGAAGGCCTCCGCTGCGGTCGACGAGAACAGCGTGATCGAGGTGGCGACCCCCGACCACTACGTCAGTCGGGGCGCCCACAAACTGATCGCCGCCCTCGATGCTTTCGAGATCGACGTCCCGGGCCGCGTCGCCCTGGATCTCGGGGCGTCCACGGGCGGGTTCACGCAGGTGCTCCGCGAACGCGGAGCGCGACCGGTGCTCGCCGTCGACGTCGGACACGGCCAGTTGTCCACAGTCCTCACGTCCGACCCCGACGTCGTGTCGGTCGAGGGGTATAACGTGCGGTTCATGACCGCCGCCTCGCTCTCGGAAGCCACGGGCATCGCCGCGCGCCCGACGCTCGTGACGGGCGACCTCTCGTTCATCTCGCTCCATCACGTGCTCCCTGCGGTGGCCGAAACCGCTGCAGCGGACGCTGACGTCGTCCTGTTGGTCAAGCCGCAGTTCGAGGTCGGTCGCACCGCGGTCAAGGGCGGGCTCGTCACCGATCCCGCGTTGCGATCCGATGCCGTCCACAGTGTGCTCTGGGCCGCCTGGGACGCCGGGCTCAAGACGAACGGCCTGATCTCGTCGCCCATCGTCGGGACCCACGGCAACCAGGAGTACGTCGCGTGGTTCTCGGCCGCTCACGGCACCGACCCCTCAGAATGGGAGAGCACCGTGACCCGACTGACCGGAAGCCGATGACCCCCAGCGATCGCCGAATCCTCCTCGTCGTCCACGCGCGCCGCGACGACACCGTCCAGGCCGCCCAGCGCATCATTTCCGCGGTGCTCGCGGCGGGGGCTGTGCCCGTGGTTTCAGCCGAAGACCGGCCCGAGCTCGCGGAGCGGCTGTCGCTCGAGGGCGTCGCGACTCTCGGGACCGACGTCGGAATCGACGACGTCGAGCTCGCCATCGTGCTCGGCGGAGACGGGACGATCCTTCGCGCGGCCGAGATGGTGCGGGGGAGTACGGCTCCGATCCTCGGCATCAACATGGGCCATGTCGGCTTCCTCGCCGAGATCGAGCGCGACGACATGGACGACGCGGTGCGTCGCGTCATCGCCCGTGACTACACGGTCGAGGAGCGCCTCGCCCTCGCGGTGAAGATCCAGGATGCCGATGACCGCGTCATCTACGAGACCTGGGCCCTGAACGAGGCGACCGTTGAAAAGGCCAGCCGCGAGCGCATGCTCGAAGTCGTCATGGCCGTCGACGGGCGCCCCCTCTCGTCGTTCGGCTGCGATGGAGTGGTCATCGCGACTCCCACCGGGTCGACCGCATACAACTTCTCGGCCGGGGGGCCGGTCGTCTGGCCGACGGTCGAAGCGATCGCGGTGGTTCCGCTGTCCGCGCACGCGCTCTTCGCCCGCCCCCTGGTCGTCGGCCCGGACGCGAGTGTCGCGGTCGAGGTCCTCGAACGGACGAGCGGCAGCGGCATCCTGTGGTGCGACGGGCGCCGTTCGCACGAGCTGCCCCCGGGTGCTCGGGTCGTCGTGCGTCGCTCGTCGCGGCCGGTTCGGCTCGCACGCCTGCATCCCGCGGCGTTCAGCGAGCGACTCGTGCGCAAGTTCCGTCTCCCCGTCACGGGATGGCGCGGCGCGTCGGGAGGTGCTTCGTGATCGAGGAGATGCGTCTTCGCGACCTGGGCGTCATCGCCGACGCGACGCTGCCGATCGGACGCGGTTTCACGGCGATCACGGGCGAGACCGGCGCCGGTAAGACGATGGTCGTCACCGGGCTCGGTCTTCTTCTCGGTCAACGCGCCGACTCGGGCGCCGTGCGCAAGGGAGCGGCGCAGGCGGCGGTCGAGGGCGTCTGGCTCGTTCCCGAGGACGGTCCGGTCGCCGCTCGCGTGCGCGAAGCAGGCGGCGACGTCGAGCCCGTCGGCGGGGGATCCGCCGAGCTGTACCTCGGACGCACGGTCTCGAGCGAAGGACGAGGACGTGCCACGGTCGGCGGTCGCACCGCTCCGGCGGGCGTGCTCGCGGACCTGGCGGACGAACTCGTCGTCGTGCACGGGCAGTCGGACCAGCTGCGGCTGAAGTCGTCGTCGGCGCAGCGCGAGGCCCTCGATCGTTTCGGAGGCGAGACGATCACCGTCGCGCGCGCCGCCTATCGCGCGGCGTGGGATACCTGGCGGACTCTCGATGCCGAGCTGACCACGCTCACGACCGACCGCGACGCACGCGCGCGGGAAGCCGAGCAGCTCCGCGCCGCGATCGCCGAGATCGAGGCCGCCGCGCCCCTTCCCGGTGAGGAGGAGGAGCTCGCCCGCCGCGCCGAGCGTCTCGCGAACGCCGAGGAGCTGCGGATCGCGGCGGTCACCGCTCACGCCGCGCTCTCGAACGAAGACGGCGCGCCCGACGTGATCACTCTGCTCGCTGAGGCGCGTCGCGCTCTCGAGAGAATCGCCGCGAGCGACGACGCGCTCGCCGCGATCGGGGAGCAGGTCGCCGACCTCGGGTACCGCGCCACCGACGCGTCCGTCGCGCTGTCGGGCTATCTCGCCGATCTGGACGAGTCCGGACCGCACGAACTCGCCGCGGTCGACGAGCGGCGCGCGGTGCTCGCCGGGCTGACGCGAACACACGGATCGGTGGATGCTGCCATCGCGCTGCTCGAGACGGGTTCAGCCCGTCTCGTCGAGCTGGACGATGACGGCGACCGCCTGCAACGCCTCGAGACGCAGCGCGACGCGGCGGCGGGCGAACTCGACGCGGCCGCGGAGAGACTCACCGCAGCGCGGCGCGATGCGGCGGCGCGACTGGGCGCGGCGGTCACCGAAGAGTTGCACGCCCTGGCCCTGCCCGACGCGCGTCTGACCGTCGACGTCGCCCCCGCCACCCCCGCGGGTCACGGGCGCGACGAGGTGTCGATCCTGCTCGCGCCGCACCCCGGTGCCGATCCGCGTCCGGTGTCACGCGGTGCCTCAGGGGGTGAGCTCAGTCGCGTCATGCTCGCGATCGAGGTCGTGATCGCCGGGGTCGATCCGGTGCCCACGTTCGTGTTCGACGAGGTCGACGCCGGGATCGGCGGCGCGGCGGCGATCGAGGTCGGGCGCCGTCTCGCGCGTCTCGCCGAGTCGTCGCAGGTCATCGCCGTCACTCACCTCGCGCAGGTGGCCGCGTTCGCGGGCAACCACCTCACGGTCGTCAAGGGTCACGACGGTGCCGTGACGGCATCCAGCGTCCGTCGGCTCGACGGTGCGGAGCGGGAGGCCGAGATGGCGCGCCTGCTGTCGGGGTTGAGCGACTCGGATGCCGCGCTGACGCACGCCCGGGAACTGCTCGAGACCGGGCGCACCGGCGACTGATCCGACGGATCGACCCGCGATCGTCACGACCCCGTGACGTGGATGTCGGAGGTCGGTGCCAGACTTCCGGACGGGGCGGAGCGGATCCGCGAGCCCACCGGACAGATGCGACTGATAGGATCGAAGCCCGTGATGCAGACTTCGGACGCGGCGGGAAATTCAGACAACAAGACCTTCACGACGAAGCACATCTTCGTCACCGGAGGCGTGGTCTCCTCCCTGGGGAAGGGCCTGACGGCGGCAAGCCTCGGCAACCTCCTCACCGCCCGCGGTCTGCGCGTGGTGATGCAGAAGCTCGACCCGTATCTGAACGTCGACCCGGGAACGATGAACCCGTTCCAGCACGGCGAGGTCTTCGTGACCGACGACGGAGCCGAGACCGACCTCGACATCGGCCACTACGAGCGCTTCCTCGACATCGAGCTGAGTCAGGCGGCGAACGTCACCACCGGCCAGATCTACTCGCAGGTCATCGCGCGCGAGCGCCGCGGCGAGTACCTCGGCGACACGGTGCAGGTCATCCCGCACATCACCGACGAGATCAAGCGCCGCATGCGGCTGCAGGCGAGCGAGAGCCCGCAGCCCGACGTGATCATCACCGAGATCGGCGGCACGGTCGGCGACATCGAGTCGCAGCCCTTCATCGAGTCGGCTCGCCAGATCCGGCACGAGCTGGGCCGCAAGAACGTGTTCTTCGTGCACGTGTCGCTCGTGCCGTTCATGGGCGCCTCCGGCGAGCAGAAGACCAAGCCCACGCAGCACTCCGTCGCGACGCTGCGTTCCATCGGCATCCAGCCCGACGCCCTCGTGCTGCGTAGCGACCGCCCCGTCACCGAGTCGAACAAGCGCAAGATCGCGCTCATGTGCGACGTCGACGAAGACGCCGTGGTCAACGCGATCGACGTGCCGAGCATCTACGACATCCCGACGATGATGCACGACCAGGGGCTCGACGCCTACATCGTCGACGCGCTCGACATCGACAAGGCGGCTGACGTCGACTGGTCGCGGTGGCAGCGCGTGCTGCAGGCCGTGCACAACCCCAAGCACGAGGTCACGATCGGCCTCGTCGGCAAGTACATCGACCTCCCCGACGCGTACCTCTCGGTCACCGAGGCGATCAAGGCCGGTGGGTTCGGTCAGGAGACGCACGTGAAGATCACGTGGATCCCCTCCGACCTCTGCGAGACCCCCGAGGGCGCGGCGAAGGCCCTCTCCGCGGTGGACGGCATCATCGTGCCGGGCGGGTTCGGCATCCGCGGCATCGAGGGGAAGCTCGGAGCTCTGCGTTTCGCGCGCGAGCAGGGCATCCCGACGCTCGGCATCTGCCTGGGCCTCCAGTGCATGGTGATCGAGTACGCGCGGACCGTCGCGGGCCTCGAGGGGGCGTCGTCGAGTGAGTTCGACCCGGACACGGCGCACCCGGTCGTGGCGACGATGGCCGAGCAGGTCGACATCCTCGAGAGCGGCGACCTGGGCGGCACGATGCGTCTGGGCCTGTACCCCGCGGATCTGGCCGAGGGGTCGCTCGCGGCCGAACTGTACGGTGCGAACCGCATCTCGGAGCGTCACCGTCACCGCTACGAGGTCAACAACGCCTATCGGCAGCAGCTCAGCGAGGCAGGTCTGGTGTTCTCGGGTCTGAACCCCGACCTCGATCTCGTCGAGTTCGTGGAGCTGCCGCGCGACGTGCACCCGTACTACATCGCCACACAGGCGCACCCCGAGCTGCGGTCGCGGCCGACCGAGCCGCACCCGCTGTTCCGCGGGCTCGTCGGTGCGGCGCTCGAGCGCCACCGTTCGAGCGAGCTGTTCGACGTCGAGGAGGACTGACATGGGCGAGCTGCGCGACGAGCGGGTGGATCTCGAGATCATCTCGACCGACCTCGTCTACGAGGGTGCGGTGTGGAACGTGCGCAGCGACACCGTGCGGTACGGCGACGGGCAGATGACCCGCCAGTACGTCGAGCACCCGGGCGCGGCGGCGGTCGTGGCGATCGATGACGACGGGCGTGTCGTCCTCATCCAGCAGTATCGGCACCCCATCAAGGAACGCGACTGGGAGATCCCGGCGGGACTCCTCGATGTGGCGGGCGAGCCGCCGATGGAGACGGCGAAGCGCGAGCTCACCGAAGAGGTCGACCTCGAGGCCGACCGGTGGCAGCACCTCATCTCGATGCACACGACCCCCGGTGGAAACGACGAGGTCGTGCACGTCTTCCTCGCCCGCGGGCTCCGGTCGGTCGAGACCGACTACGAACGCGAGCACGAGGAGTCCGACATGCGCGTCGAGCGCGTGCCGCTCGCCGAGGTCGTCGACGGGGTGCTGGCGGGACGCTTGCGCAACGGCATCCTGGCCACCGGCGCGCTCGCCGCAGCCGAGGCCCTTCGCCGCGAGGCCGCCGCGAGCTGACGTGGAGCTCGAGCGCGCGGTCGAGACCTACCTCCGGCACGTCGCGCTCGAGCGTGGGCTCTCCGACCACACCATCGCCGCCTACCGGCGCGACCTCGTCGTGTACGTCGAGTGGTTGCGCGCGCGCGGAACCGCGAAGATCGAGGCGGTGACACCCGCGCTCGTCACCGAGTTCGTCGCTGAGCGCGCAGCGGCGGAGCCGCCGCCCGCGGCGTCGTCGCTCGCTCGACTGCAGTCCTCGGTGCGGGGACTCCATCGCTTCCTCGTACGCGAAGGACGCGTCGACGACGATCCGAGCGGTCGGCTGCGGCCCCCGAAGACGCCGAGACGGCTGCCGAAGGCACTGACCATCAGCCAGGTGGAGGATCTCCTGGATGCCGCGGGGCCGGCGCCGGGGTCGTCGGACGCGTCGGCGGCGGAACCTGCCGCCGTCCGGGATCGCGCGCTTTTGGAGCTGCTCTACGCCACGGGAGCCCGCGTGTCGGAGATCGTGCACCTCGACGTGGACGACACCGTTCACGGCGATCTTCTGCGCGTGCGCGGCAAGGGCGACAAGGAGCGTGTGGTTCCGGTGGGCTCGTACGCGCACGCGGCGATCGAGGCGTACCTGACGCGTATCCGGCCCGCGCTCGCGGCGAAGGGGCGGGCCACGCCCCGCTTGTTCCTGGGTGTTCGGGGTGCACCGCTGTCGCGCCAGAGCGCGTGGCTGATCATCCAGGCTGCGGCGGAGCGGGCGGGGCTGACCGCCCACGTCTCGCCGCACACGCTGCGGCACTCGTTCGCGACGCACCTGCTGCAGGGCGGCGCGGATGTGCGCGTGGTGCAGGAGTTGCTGGGGCACGCTTCCGTGGCGACGACGCAGATCTACACGCACGTCACCGCCGACGCTCTTCGCGACGTGTACGCCACCGCGCATCCGCGGGCGCGGTGAGCAGCGCGGCGGCATACTTGATCTCCGCGCGGGATCCTTCTCGGGCGGGGAACACGATGAGAGGAACGAGCGGGCGCATGCGGATCGCCAGGGAGAGGAACACCGGGGGGACGTGGTGGCTGTCTCTGCTCTATGTCGCGCTGATCGTGGCTGCGTCGGTGTCGGGGATCTTCTCACTCGGTATCGCTTCTTTCGTGCTGCGGAGTGAGACCTCACCTGTCGACATCGCTCGCATGCTCTGCGCCGTCGCCGCCGCAGGGGGTGCGCCGCTGCTCGCCGCGATCTGTCTGCGGGGCCGCGCGGTCAGGTCGCGCTTGCGTCCGGGAGCGGTGAGCATCGGCGCCAGCGGCGCCACGTTCCTCGCCGTCGGATGGACGGTCGTCGTGGTGATCGGATACCAGGAAAGCCCGGGCGATGTGTGGAGAACCCTGCCCTTCTCGCTGGGCGTCTGTGCACCGGTGATCATTGTGGCGATCTGCGCGTTGACGATCTCGCGGTTCATCCAGCGCGATGACGCCCGTCGTGTTGCGGGGGCCCGCGGCGCGGCTCTTGTGCCCTGAGAGACTAGGGGGATGACCGCCACCCTCGTCGCACAGAACCTCACCGGGGGCCACGGGCACCGCACGCTCTTCGAGGGCGTCGACCTCACGGTCGCGCCGGGCGACGTCGTCGGTGTCGTCGGGGCCAACGGCGCGGGCAAGTCGACGCTGCTGCGTCTGCTCGCGGGGGTCGACGAACCCCAGGGGGGATCGATCAGCCTCGCACCCGCCGACGCCTTCGTCGGCTGGCTTCCCCAGGAGCATGAGCGCGTCGCCGGCGAGACCGTCACGCAGTACATCGCGCGGCGGACGGGATGCGCCGAGGCGACGCGCGAGATGGATGCCACGGCGGCGGCCCTCGGCGATCCCACCGTCGTCGGTGCCGACGACGCCTACGCGACGGCTCTCGAACGGTGGCTGGCGAGCGGTGCCGCCGACCTCGACGAGCGGATGCCGCAGGTGCTGGCCGACCTCGGACTCGACGTGGGGCCGGATGCCGAGATGACGGGCCTCTCGGGAGGTCAGGCGGCTCGCGTGGGCCTGGCGGCGCTGCTGCTGTCGCGCTTCGACATCGCCCTGCTCGACGAGCCGACGAACGACCTCGACCTCGACGGCCTCGAACGACTCGAGACCTTCGTGCGGGGTCTCCGCGGGGGAGTGGTGCTGGTCAGCCACGACCGCGAGTTCCTGGCCCGTTCGGTGACACGGGTGCTCGAACTCGACCTCGCCCAGAACTCGCACCGGGTCTACGGCGGCGGCTACGACGCGTATCTCGAAGAGCGTGCGACGCTGCGTCGCCAGGCCCGCGAGAAGTACGAGGAGTACGCCGACACCAAGGCCGACCTCGTCGCGCGAGCGCGGACCCAGCGGGAGTGGTCGAGCCAGGGCGTGCGCAACGCGATGAAGAAGTCGCCCGACAACGACAAGATCCGCCGCAAGGCCGCGACGGAGTCGAGCGAGAAGCAGGCGCAGAAGGTGCGCCAGATGGAGAGCCGGATCGCGCGACTCGAGGAGGTCGAGGAACCGCGCAAGGAGTGGCAGCTCGAGTTCACGATCGGTTCGGCTCCGCGTTCGAGCTCCGTGGTGTCGACGCTGTCCGGGGCGGTCTTCCGGCAGGGTGACTTCACCCTCGGCCCGGTGTCTCTACAGGTGAATGCCGGGGAGAGGATCGGCATCACCGGACCGAACGGTGCCGGGAAGTCGACGCTGCTGCGTGGCATCCTGGGCCGTCAGGCGCCGGACGACGGAACCGCGAGTCTGGGAGCCAGCGTCGAGATCGGGGAGATCGATCAGGCGCGGTCGCTGCTCGTCGGGGAGAGGCCACTCGCCGAGACGTTCGAGGGGTTCGTGCCCGAGATGAACTCCGGCGAGGTGCGGACGCTGCTGGCGAAGTTCGGGCTGAAAGCCGACCATGTGATGCGTCCGGTCGACGGACTGTCGCCGGGGGAGCGCACGCGCGCGGGCCTCGCTCTGCTGCAGGCGCGGGGCGTCAACGTGCTCGTGCTCGATGAGCCGACGAACCACCTCGACCTGCCCGCGATCGAGCAGCTCGAGCAGGCACTTGAGTCGTACACGGGCACGCTGCTCCTGGTCACCCACGACCGACGGATGCTCTCGGCGGTCGAGACGGATCGCCGCTGGCGGGTCGAGGCCGGCGCGGTCACCGAGCTGTAGGCCGGGCTCCACCGCGCGAGGAAACGCTCATAAACGCGATTCGCTCGCAGAATCACGTGCAGAACGCGTTTATGTGCGCGGATCGCGTTTATGCGTGGTGCGACGGGGTCAGCGGCCCTGGCGCTTCTTATAGGGCTTGGGTTGGCCCTTCACGATCGGGGCGCGGCCCTTGCCCTTCGAGGCCTTCGCCTTGCCGCCGCCCGGAGCCTTCTGCCTCGGCGCGGGCGGCGGGGCGTCGGCGATGCGGGCGTGCGCCTCGTCGAGGAGCAGGACGCCGGCGGGGAGCAGACGCGTCGGCGGCGTGCGCTGCACGAGCGGCTGCCCCACCTCTTCCTCGAGCTTGTCGAGCGTCGTGTACAGGGAGGGGAGGGGGATGCCGAGCTTCTCGGCCGCGCGCGGAAAGTGCAGCTCCTCGGCGAGGACGGCGAACCGGCGGAGATGCTCGAGCTTCATGGCATCCATTCTCCCGTGTCACGCGGCGAGACGTTGAGTGTCCAGGACACGCCGTTTCGCGTGGGGCCGATGCGGCGTGTCTTGGACACTCGATGGAGAGAGACGACGGGGAAAGGCGACGCGCGGGATCAGGCGACGGATGCCAGGAGGCGGTCGGCGGTGCGCAGGGACAGGGCCATGATCGTCAGTGCCGGGTTGGCGGCGATCGCGGACGGGAACACCGAGTTGTCGCTGATCCACAGATTGGGGATCTCGTGGGAGCGGCCGTCGGCATCCACCACGCCGTCGGCGGGGTCCAGCGACATGCGGCAGGTGCCGATCGTGTGGGCCGTGCGGGCCAGGACCATCGTCTCGCGCGCCCCCGCAGCCTCCATCACCCGGAGCATGAACGCCGTCGCGTGCGCGTCGAGCGCCTTCTCGTTCGCGCCGGCGGTGAACGTCACCCGCGCGCGCGGGATGCCGAACTCGTCGGTCTCGGGGGCGAGCTCGAGCCGGTTGTCGTCCGATGGCAGGCACTCGGCGTTGATGCCGATCCCGGCCATGTACCGCGACTGCTCGAGCCGCTGCATGAGCTCCGTGCCCCAGAGGCCGCCGCCGCGCACGAGCGTCGTCGAGAAGGTCAGGGGCATGACGCCGAGGCTCTGCACCAGGTACCCGCCCGCGAAGTCGGCGTCGGCCGGCCGCATCATGTCTTCGCTGATGAGCGACGACGGGTAGCCGCGGTGGCCGCGCACCGGCTCGTCGAAGCGTCCCCACACCTGCGTCGCGCCGTGGGCGAGGAAGTTGCGCCCGACCTGGCCGTTGTCGTTCGCCAGGCCGGTGTGCAGCAGGAGACGCGGGGTCTCGACCCCGCCGCCCGCGAGGACGAGCGCGCGGCAGCGCTGACGCACGTCCACGCCGTTCTGGCGGTAGACCACCGCGGCGACATGACCGCGGGCGTCGAGCTCGATCGCGTGGACCATCGCCTCGGCGCGGATCTCGGCTCCGGCGGCGACCGCCGCGGGCAGGTACGTGTTGGCGGTAGAGGCCTTGGCATCCGTCCGGCACCCCTGGTGGCACTCGCCGCAGTTGACGCACGCTCCGCGCTCGCCGTGGTGATCCTGCAGTCGCGCACGGGTGAGGACCGCGGCGGGCGCGTCCGCCCAGGTGACCCCGAGGGCATCGCATCCCTTGGCCACGAGGTTCGCGGGAGCGTTGCGCTTCGCGGGAGCGTAGGCGTAGCGGCGCGACGGGTCCCAGGGGTACGGGGACGGGCCCGACACCCCGATGTCACCCTCCACGCGTTCGACGTACGACAGCAACTCGTCGGGGTCGATCGGCCAGTCGCGGCCCTCACCGGTCTCGGTGCGCAGAGCCAGATCGCGACGGTCGGGACGCGGGGTGAAGGCACCCCAGTGCAGCATCGAGCCGCCGACCCCGCGTCCGCTGTTGTTCGGACCGAATGCGGTCGGGTCGTCACCGCCGCTGAGGCGCTCCGACATCCAGTTGATCTCGACCGCCTCGGTCTCGTCGGGGGTCAGGTCGTCGAGGGCGAAGTGGCGTCCGGCCTCGATCGCGATGACGCGGAGGCCCTTCTTCGCCAGCTCGGCGGTCAGCGGAGCGCCGCCGGCACCGGTGCCGACGATCACGACGTCGACGGTCTCGTCGGTGCCGAACGTGCGCATCTGGTCGAGCTTCATGCCGCGTCTCCCTCGGCTACAGTCCCGCCGACGCCGACGGGCTCCCAGTCTTCGCGGCGCCCCAGCCGCAGTTCCACGTACCCGCGGATCGGGTTGCCGCCGGTCGCGAAACCGTCGTAGCCGATGAGCGCCATGCTCGCGGGGTGGGCGAGCCACTGACGGACGAGGTCGTTGCGGACGTCCTCGAGCCACAGCTGCAGCCGAGCCGCGTCCAGGGGGCCGTCGGCATCCGTCGTCCCCTCGATCGCCGCGCGCAGGACATCCGCCCGCTTCGTGGGATCGGTCGGCCAGACGCGGGCGAGCGTGTCGAGGCCGGCGCGGTACGCATCCGGGTCGGGAGGGAGCTCGGCGTTGCGCCACCCGTCGCCTTCGCCGCGCGCGAGCTGCGTATCGACGCGCGCCGCGATGTCGATCGCGGGCCCGTCCTGCGGGACGACGAGGTCGGCGATCTCGCGCAGCAGGGTGAGCTGGGCGAGATCGAGAACGACGGGGGCGTATCCGCGGTCATCGGGAACCGCACGGCGGTTCAGGATGCCGCGCACCCGGGCATCCACGCGGTCGCCGGCGATCAGGGCGGCCCAGTCGTCCGGAACCACGGGCCCGAGGAGGACCTCGTCGGCGACGAAGTCCGCGATCGCTCCGGCGGCTTCAGCGGCGCGCTCGAGCGGGATCATGTGGCCGGTGTCGCCCAGAGCGACGAAGCGCGCCCGGGGGTACACGGATGCCAGCAGCTCGGGCTGAGCGGCCGCGCCGAGGTCGGCGTCGTCGGTACCGGCGAGCACCAGGACCGGAAGGTCGAGCGTCCCCACCTCGGCGGAAGCGTCGACCCGGCTCCCGGTCTCGAGCCACGCGCGCCACGCGGCGGGGGAGGTGCGCCGGAGGTCGGTCAGTGCGCGCTCGTGAGCCGCCGGGGCGAGCGGCTCCGCGGTGTTCTGATCGATGAAGGTCTCGGCATCCTGGTCCGACAGGGAGCCGTCGGCCACCCACGACAGCATGCGTTCGCGTCGCTCCTCGTCCATCGGCTCGGGACGTGGCGGTGAGGGAGCCATGAGCACCATGCCGGCGAGGCCGGTGAGAGGTGCGTCCCCGCGGAGGACACGGGATGCCACGAGCGCCGCGACCTTTCCGCCCATGCTGTGCCCGCCGAGCATCCAGCGTCCCCGGGCGTGACGGGCGAGGTGGTGCACCACGTGCTCGACGGTCGCGTCGAGCGAGGAGTCGGAAGCCGACGCGAGTTCGCCGAAGCCGGGGAGGTCGACGCCGCGCACATCGACGGTGCCGTCGAGGAGATCGCGCAGGCGCGAGAACTCGTCGGCGCTGGAACCCAGCGCGTGCAGCAGGAAAAGGGTGACGGGCATGCCTTCACGCTCCCGCACACCCCGGTCGGGAACGGGCCGCTTGCCAATTCGGACGATATGCGCAAGGACGGCCGCCCCGAGCCGGACTCCTGAGAGACACGCGCGAGGACGGTCGCCCCCACGGAGGCTCGGGAGTTCGGCCCGGGCGCGAGGGTCAGGGCGTGACCATGCCGCCGTTGACGTTCAGCGTCTCTCCCGACACGTAGCTCGACTCGGCCGAGGCGAGGAAGACGAACGCGGGAGCGATCTCGGCGGGCTGACCGGCGCGCTGGTAGGTGCTCTCGTCGTCGAAGTGCTCCATCTGGTCGTCCGAGACACCCTCGCTCACCTGCAGGGCAGACCACGTCGGTCCCGGGGCCACGACGTTGACGCGGATGCCGCGCGGCGCAAGCTGCTGGGCCAACCCTTTCGACAGGTTGTTGATGGCAGCCTTCGTCGCCGCGTAGTCGAGGCGGTCGGGGGCGGGCACGTACGCCTCGAGCGAGGCGGTGTTGATGATGGTCCCGCCCTCGGGAAGGTGCGCGAGAGCAGCCTTGGTGATCCAGAAGGGCGCGAACACGTTCGTCCGGAACGTCAGCTCGAACTGCTCGTCCGGCAGGTCGTCCACCTTCTCGACCATGACCTGCTTGCCGGCGTTGTTGACGACGATGTCGAGACCGCCGAGCGCCTCCGCGGCGCGGTCGACAAGCTCGCGGCACGCGGCGGGATCGGTGATGTCGGTGGCGATCGAGACGCCCGTGCGGCCGGCATCCCGGATCTGCCCGAGGATGTGGTCGGCGTCGCGCTGCTCGTCCGGGAGATGCACGATCGCGACGTCGGCCCCCTCGCGCGCGAACGCGATTGCGACGGCCCCGCCGATACCGGAGTCGCCTCCGGTGACGAGCGCCTTCCGCCCCTCGAGGCGGCCGAGACCGCGGTAGGTCTTCTCGCCGAGGTCGGGGACCGGAGTCATGTCGGCCTGCACACCCGGCTCGGGCTGGTGCTGGATCGGGGGTTCGACACGCGCGTAGCGGGTGACGGGGTTGTCGAAGGTGAGCTGATCGCGATCGGTGGTCATGAAGCGACGGTAGGCAGGGCGCGCGCCGTGGCGCGCGGCCTTGACGGCGGGGCGGATGCCGCTTCCCGGTGTTTCACCCGGTTCGGGGCGGGAGTGACACGGGGAAGCCCGGTCGCCGCTCTCCGTAGCGTGAAGAAGTGAACGTCACGCCCGCGCGCCATCGTGTCCTCCACCTCGTCGACCGCGTCACGGGCGGCGTACCCGTCGCCGTTCGCTCATACATCGCGCATTCGCCGGACCGCTACGAGCACGTCATCGCTTCGCCGTTCCAGGACGGGTGCCCGGCATCCGTGTGGACCGGTCTCGAGGTCGCCCATGTCGACTGGGACACGCGCTCGCCCGCCCGGGCTCTCGCGCATGCCCGGCGTCTCTTGCGCGGCGAGCACCATGACGTGGTCCACGCCCATTCGAGCTTCCCCGGGGTGTACGCGCGGCTGCTGTGCTCTCCGCGGACGACTCATGTCGTTTACACCCCGCACTGCTTCGCTTTCCTGCGCCAGGACGTCCCCGGCGCCGTCCGGGTGGCCTACCGACTCGCGGAACGGATACTCGCGTCGCGTACGAGCGTCCTCGCCGCTTGCGGCCCGGGGGAGAGTATCGAGGCCGAGAAGCTCGGCCTCCCTCGCAAACGGATCGTCGAGGTGCCCAACGTGTCGTCGCTGCTCGCGGTGCCGAGGGAAGCGAGCAGCCGGATCCCCGCGAAGAGCGACCGGATCCGCGTCGGAATGCTCGGTCGCTGGGCGCCGCAGAAAGACCCCGTGTTCTTCCGGGAACGCATCGAAGCGCTGAGACGGGAGCTCCCGGGCATTCGCGTGGAGGGGTGGTGGATCGGCGGATCGGGCGACCCGACAGTCGGCGCGGGGCCGGATGGCCTCGTCCACCGCACGGGGTGGCTGACGCCGCTCGAGGTGGGGGATCGCTTGCGCGACTTGGACGTCTACCTCCACAGCGCCGCCTGGGAGGGGTTCCCCATCGCCCTCCTCGACGCGCGAGCGGCCGGTCTTCCGATGCTGTGCCGATCGATCTCGGCGGTTCCCGGTCTTCCACCGGAGCTCTCCGTCGAGCGCGGTTGGGACGGCTTCGTCACGGCCGTGCGCGGGGGACGTCTTCTCGAGTGGGGTCGCGCGAATCGCGCGACATGGGATGCCTACTTGGGTGACCGCACCGCTCGCGCGCAACGGTCGGCTTTGAACCGAGCGTGGACCGCGCGCGGTGTCACGCCGTCTCGGCTCGGACTTCCGCGATGACCTCGGCCACACGCCGTGCCGAGGCAGCCCAGGAGAAGCGTTGCTCGTTCGCTCTTCCGCGCTGGGTGAGCTCGGCGCGCAGCGACTCGTCGCGATCGAGCCGCTCGATGCCGCGGCGCATGTCGGCCACGTCGTGCGGATCCACCCACAGGACGGACTCGCCGAGCACTGCGGGGAGGGACGCGGCTCGGCTCGCGAGCACGGGAGTCCCCGCGCGCTGCGCCTCCAGCGGAGGGATGCCGAAACCCTCGTAGAGCGAGGGGAAGGCGAACGCCGTTGCACCGCGGTAGAGGGCGGCGAGCTCGTGGTCGTCGACGCGACCGAGGAAGCGCACCCGCTCGGCACCCGCATCGCCTCGCCCGGATCGGAAAGCCCTCGCTTGGCCCCCGACGATCAGCAGACGGCGGATATGACGCAGCTCCGAGGACTCGAACGCCCGGAGGAGAGCATCGAAGTTCTTGTGCCTATTGGGGGAGGAAACCGCGAGGAGGTAGGGCTGCCCTTCGTCGTGCGCGGGTCCATCCGGGGAGAAACCGTTCGACACCGCATTGGGTACGACCCGAAGCTTTTCGGCGGGAACGCGATAGTGCTCGGCGATTTCGCCGGCGGAGAAGTCGCTGACGGTGAGCACTCGATCGCTCGTGCGCAGGAGAGGGGGGATGAGGACCCGATAGAGCAGGCGGAACGAGCGGGCGAAGCTCTCGGGGTGCCGGACGTAGGTGATGTCGTGGTGGGCGACGATCTGCGGTCGGTAGAAGGCGGGCCCGGTGCTCGCCAGGCCCAGGAGGAGCGGTGATCCGGATCGCCGCAGATAGGCAGGGAGGTCGAATTGCTCCCATGCGTGGCCTCCCCGTCGTCCGACGGGGACGATGCGCGCGCCCAGGTCGGCGTCGAGGAGCGTCACGGGCGGGGCTGCGACGACGAGCGGAACGAGCGGCGCGAGTTCGCGTACGATCTCGCGGGCGAAACGCTGCACGCCGGTGGTGGCGTGGGCGAGGAATCGCCCATTGACGACGACCGCATCGCGGAGAGAGGTCATGCGAAGGTCTCCGGAGTTGAGGGCTGGCGTGATCGCTGGGCACGATCACCTCGACGCTCGCTCGCTCCCACGCCGAACGAAACGCGCCGCCACGGGTGACCGGAGGGGTGAAAGTCGGTTCCTGGCATCCGGTTCCGGGCGTAAGCGGGGGAATCCCGCCGAGGTCGACTCGTCATCTCGGAACTCCCACCCCGGGAGCCCGCGACCCCGTTCACGACCGAACTCACCTCGGTGTCAGATCGCTCTCGCCCGATCGAGGTCGGACGGGCGCTGCGGGCCGTCGAGCGGGCGTCCGGCACGATGACCCGAGCGGCCGTCGCTTCCGCAGTCGGCGGGTCGCAGGAGGAGCCATGGCCCATATCGTTCTCGACGCGCGCGGGTACTTCACGACGACCGGGAGGTATATCCGCAAGCTCGTCGAGTGGCTCGCCCGCTGCCCCGATGACGACAACCGCTACACGCTGGTGCTTCCGGCCGACCGCCTCGCGGAATGGGTGCCACCGTCGCCGCGATTCCGTGCCGTGGGATCGGACGCCCCGTTCTTCTCGTGGGCGGAGCAGACGGATCTCGCGCGCCTCATTCGGTCTCTGAAGCCGGACGTCGTGCACTTCTGCATGCAGCAACAGCCCGTTCTCCTCGGCGCCCCGAGGATCACGACCTTTCACGACCTCACGCTGCTCAAGATCCACAACCGCAAGAAGCCGCTCTTCGTGTCTCTGCTCCGTCGCGCCGTCGGAGCCGTGGCCTTCGCCGTCGTCGCCCACCGAGGATGCGCGAACGTCGTCGTCAGCCGCTACAGCGGCCGTGACCTGCGCCGATTCACCGGGGTGCCCGAGAGGAAGATCGTGCTGACCTACCCCGCGGCGGACCCCATCTCGGAGCCCGCGGTCGTCGTCACCGTTCCCTTCTCGCGCTTCGTCCTCTTCGTCGGCAACCAGGTGCCCTACAAGAACCTCGAGCGACTCGCCGTGGCGGTCGAAGAGCTCCGTCGCACCCATCCCGATGTCGGTCTGGTCGTCGCGGGGCGGATCGACGATGACGGCCGACTCCTCAGGGAACGACGGCCGGACCTCATGAACCGGGTGCACTTCGCGGGCTACGTCAGTGATGCGCAACTGCGCTGGCTCTACGAGAACGCGTCGGTGTACGCGTTTCCCTCCTTCTTCGAGGGATTCGGCCTGCCCGGCCTGGAGGCCATGCGACACGGCTGCCCGGTGGCCAGCAGCTCCGCGACCTGTCTTCCCGAGGTCTACGGCGATGCCGCGCGATACTTCCCTCCCGGTGACGTGCAGCGGATGGCGCGGGCGCTCGCCGAAGTCCTCGACGACCCGGAACTGCGTGAGGAGCTGGTGCGCCGGGGGCGCCGAAAGGCGGATGAATACTCGTGGGAACGGATGGCCGCCCAGACCCTCGCGACCTATCGGCGCGCCATCGACCGCTGATACCTCGCCGCGCGCTCAGGTTCCGATCCGGCCGCCGTCCCCGGGCAGGGGGTAACTGTGCCCCAGCCGCCCCCGGAGCCCGTCGACGCTGGCGTGCAGGATCGCGAGGAAGACCGGGAGGCGTCGAGCGATCACGGCGGCGACGAAGAGGAGTCCGAGCCGGACACCGACATTCACCGCGAGGCGAACGCGTGCAGCGGGGGATGAACCTGCTTGCTGGGCGCTGAGGAACGCGGCGTTGCGGTACTGGTAGCGCACGCGCCAGAGATCCGCGTCCGCGGTGCGGAGGATTCGCGGCAGGCGGAAGCGGCTGCGGGGCGGTTCGGCGGTGGCTCGCCAGTCGGTGGTGTCGCGGATCTCGATGTCGAGGCAGAGCCAGATGTCGACTCCCGCGGCGCGCAGACGCGCGGAGAAGGCGTTGTCGTCGGCGTACAGGACGAAGTCCTCGGGTGGCAGCACGCACAACGCCGCCGTCGGGCGGGGGAGGTAAAGCCCTCCCCACATGGCGTTCGGGAGGTCGACCACACGAAAGACGCCGAGTTCGGTTCGCACGTCGGTGATCGACGACGTTCTGGCGACCACACGGCGACGGAAGACGTCCGTCGACAGGAACGCACCGGGCCGAAGCTCGGCGAAAGCGACCCTCGGCGACACGCCGGAGCGCAGTCGGGTGTGGACCGGGTTGACCGCGCGAAAACACGCGACGGCAACACGCTCACCGTCACCGGCACCGAGTCCGGCGGCGACGGCCTGAAGACCATGGAGAGCACCCGCGGGGAGAGGATTGTCGTCGTCGAGGATGAGGACGGGCGTGTCCCGGCGGTACGCCGCCGCAAGGGCCGCGCTGAACGCGGGGGCTGAGCCTCTGTTGCTCGCGAACAGGATCACCTCAAGGCGTCCCTCGGCGCGATCCGCGCACTCGCGCAGCCGTTCCTGCACTCCGACTGATGCGCCGTTGCTGACGACGATCACGTCGGCCCGTTCGTCTGCGAGTACGGACGTGATCGTGGAGGACAGGCCGGAGTCCCATCGGTCGCCGTATGTCACGGTCACGACGGTCACCCGGCCGTCTGCGGAGGAGGTGGTGGAAGGGGTCGGCATCCGTCCGTTCTACGGGGGAGCGGTGACACCGCTGGTGCTTCCTCCGAAGAGGCGGTCCGGGTGTGGCGCGTACGGTAGCGCATCCGCGAGCCGGTCAGCCCGCAGGCGGTGGACTCTCGGTCGCGATGACTCACCCGATTCGTCACCCGTCCGCCCCTCTGCCGTGACCCTCAGGAGCGGGCGACAGGGTGCCATACGGCTGTGGCATCGCCGAGGAGTATCGGTCGGTGGCATCCCTCGTCTCCGGTCTGATCGAATGAGAGCCCTTCTGGGGCGACTCGTAGGGTTCGGTTCGCTCCCGCTGCTCGCCTCCCTCGCTCCTCTACTGCTCCTGGGGATCGTGACGCGTTCGTGCACGGCGGACGAGTGGGCGGCCCTCAGCATCGGACAGGCGGTGGGTTCGTTCGCCACGGCGGCCACCATGTTCGGTTGGCAGGTGGTGGGCCCGCCGGCGGTGGCGCTCGCCGCAGGCGAAGAGGGGGCGCGGGAGATCTACGCGGCGAGTTGGTGGCTGCGAGCGGGCGTTTTCCTCACCGCCACTCCGAGTGCCGCGGTCGTGGCGGCGGGTCTCTCTCCGGCAGGGAACGCGGTGCTGGCGATCTCCATGTGCGCTTCTGCCGCCTTCGCGGGCATGTCGATGACGTGGTACGCCATCGGCCGCGGGCGCCCCGGGATGATCACCATCTTCGAGGTGATACCTCGTCTCGCCTTTCTGACGCTGGGAGCGATCGTCGTCGCCCTCACCGGTCATGCCGTCTGGTACCCGGTGTCCGCTTTGGTCGGGGCAGTGGGCACCCAAGCGGTCTTCCACCGGCGGACCTTCCGCTGGACCGTCCCGCGGTGGCCCGGCCGCGCTGCTCTCACGGGTGCCTTGCGTCTGAGCGCCCCCGGCGCGGCTGTCGTCGTCCTCGGGGGCGTCCGATCCGCCGCTCCGATCCCGGCGGCGACATTCGTAAGCGATCCCGGCACCGTCGCGAGGCTCTCGTCGGCCGATCGGCTGTATCGCTACTCTCTCTTCAGCGTGTCAGCGCTGGGCGATGCCCTGCAGAACTGGGTGCTCGAAGCCGGCGTGGGGGGACGTCGACATCACATCGCCCTTCTCCTCCACACGGTGCTCGGTGTGCTGGGCGCCGCGGGTCTCGGGCTCGTCGGACCGTGGGCGACGGCGGTCCTCTTCGGCGGCCACCTCGGAGCGACGAAAGAGCTCTTCGTCGGATACGCGGTCGCGTTCTTCTTCGTGTCGCTCGGCACGCCGCTCGTTCGAAACGTGCTGGTGCCGCTGGGCCGAACGCGTGCCGTCGTCGTCGCTGACGCGGCCGGGCTGGTGTGCGGTGCGGGGACCGCGTTCCTCCTTGTGCCCACGGTCGGGGTCGCGGGGATCCCCCTCGCGCTGGCCACCACCGAGGCCGCGGCGACGCTCGGCTACGCGCTCTCGGCGGTCATCGTGTCACGGGGTCTCAAGAACGGCGCGTCAGCCATGGGGGATCCCGGCGCGGCGAGGGCCGACTGACGACGCGAAAGCGAACCGAACGAGCGCGGCATCAACGCCGAGAAGGCGAGCAGGATCAAGGAGATCTGCCACTGCTGCTCATCGAACGAGAAACCCATGACGGCGAGGAAGGCCGTGGTGGACATCGCCAGCGCTCCGCCGCGCAGTGCCCACAGGAACACCCCGGCAAGGAGGACCAGAGCGGTCAGGCCGAACAGGGCGAACAGTGAGATGTACATGTTGTCGAAGTAGATGAGATTCCGCGCACCCCGCACCACCCCGGACCGGAAGAGCTCGGCAGTGCCGCCGGCGCCGGCGCCGATCCACAACCGCGCGTCCGGCTGCGACCACAGCGATGACCACGAGTCGGCCACCAGTGTCCGGTGGACGAAGGACACGGAGGATCCGAAGCTGTCATCGAGGGACAGCAGCTTGGGGAGGTCCGTCAGGAGAGCACCGATGCTCAGGACCCCTGTGAGTGCGGTGAGGGCGAGCAATCGACGCCACCGCACGTTCGCCACGAGATAGGTGAGCAGAGCGACGAGCAGAGCCACGACGGCACTGCGCGTTCCCGACAGCGAGAGTCCTGCGAGGCTGACAGCGGCACCGAGGGCGAATCGCCATCGCCGCGTCTCGATGGCGGCGTGCAGAAGCACCAGCGTCGCGACACTGAGGAAAACGGCGAAGGGGATCGGATGACCGAAGCTGGCTTGCGAGCGTCCCGTCAACCACGGTACGAGCACGTTCGCCCGCTCGTCGATGCTCTCCAGCGAGCTCTGGCGCAGGGGCCACGCGGTATCGACCACTCTCAGCTGCTCGCAGAAGGCATACACCGTCACGATCAGGCTCAGCACGAGGAAGACCGTGGCGAGCGGCCGCAGATCAGCGTGACGCAGGTGAGGGACGATCATCGCGACAGCGATCGCCGTGCTGACCATCGCGATGTTCAGGATCGTCGAATCGGCGGAGAACTGCCCCACGGTTCGGAGGATCAACCATCCGCCGAAGAGCGCGAAGATCCCCGCTCCCCAGAGCGTGCCGCTCGCCGGGCGGAAGCCCGAGCGCACCTGCGCGGTCGCGCACAGGAGCACGACGGTCAGCAGGGCGGTCGAGGAAGACACCTGGTCGGTGACCGACATCACGGGAACGAGCGCCGCGAGGACCACGCTCCCGCCGACCGCTCGGGCCGCAGCTGTCTCACGGGTCCCATGCAGCACGACGATCATGCAGCCGAGACAGACGGCGAGTGTGAGGAACGTCATGAGACTCCTGCTGTTGTGGACATGTGGGCTCGTCGCCCTGCGACGTCTCGTGACGAGTCACTCATCGCTCGGTCTCCGGCTGCCGTGGAATCGGCTTCGAACCCAGGCGCGGGCGGCGCGAGTCAGCCGTCTCCGTCGCGCTGACGAGGCCGAGGTGATCGCGACGCCGGCGCGACGTTCCGACGCGAGCGCGACGTCGTCGTCGGGCCACAGCAGGCGGCGGGCGACGCGGAGACGAGCGGACAGGGGCAGGGTCTGCAGGGCGGTCCAGTACGCGCGCAGACGGTCGGGTCGACCGCGCCATGCCCAGTCGCGGGGCACCGCGTCTTCGGGAACGTGCACCCGCCTGCCGGTGATGATCGAGAGCTCGTCCCGCAGCACCGCGATGGCGCCGAGATCCCTCGCATGTCGGAGAGGATCGTCAGCCGCCGCGAGCAGATTCTTCGCGGACGCGGACGTCGTCTCCGATCGTGGCCCCGCCCCGATCTCCGGTCGGACGACATGGACAGCGGCGAGGACGGCGTGCGCATCCCTCGTGGGGACGGCGACCGCGACGCCGGCGTAGCGAACGTGGGTCGTGGTCGCGAAGACCGCCTCGAAGGCCTCGGAGTCGTCGAGCGTCAGCCCGGGGAAGCGGCGGTGGATGTCGATCTCACACCCCCAGGACGTAGGCGTCATCGTGGCGGTGTGGTGGACGGAGGTGCCCCGCCACGGGTCGGGTTCACGCTCCCACCCCCAGGGGGCGAGAGCGGCGGCCAGCTCATCCCACCGGGCGGGATCGCACCAGACGTCGACATCGCCGGAATGCTCGCGCTCACGCAGACCCTGGTGATGCAGGGCGGGCCCTTTCACGAACACGCACCGGATGCCGAGGGAGGCCGCGACGCGTTGGACGAGGGCGTAGACGAGCTCGTGCAGGGGAGAGGAGAGCGCCGGAGGATCGAGGCGCGTCACCGCGGCGGGATGGGTTCGCCCCAGGACCACCAGACCCTTGTCTCGGAGATGTTCGAGAACGACGTTCTCTTCCGGCGTGAACTCGCGAGGTGTGCGAGGCGCGTGACCGACGAGCTCGCGCCACAGCGTTGCGCCGTCGCCGACGAGGCAGAGCGCCGGCCCGGGGACGATCGGAACAGCGAGAACGTCCGCCTCGGCGGCCAGGGTCGGGATGCCACGCGCGTCGAGCGCGCCGAACGCCACGGGAATCCACCGCTCGTCGGGTGGGGGAGTGAAAGACATGCGGCGGTCCTCGGGAAGGCGGGGTCGACCTCCCAGTGTGACCGCGACGAATCCGGGCGGTCTGGTCGCGACGCGTCTTCCCGCGGGTGACCGCGCTGCAGTTCGCCCGCGACCCGGTGGCGTCTCACCCGTTCCGCCAGTTCGAGGGGAAGGTATCCCCGCCGACCGACGCGAGGGGGCCCGGGCGCACCGCCCGAGCCCCCGCTCCTGAAGCCGTCGTCCGGACTCAGGGAATCGGCGACAGCACCACCTGATCGATGAACGCCGTCGCATCTCCCGAGGCTGCCGACCCGCGGAACATGATCTCGTGGTCGCCCGCCGAGACGGTGAACGTCGGCGAGGTGTGGGAGGTGAACGTCGCCGTCGGGGGAGCGAAGCTGTCGACGACCACCCCGTCGATGAGCACCTGCACCGTCTGCACCGCGCTGTACCCGGGGCGTCGCGACGCCTGATACGACAGCGTGTAGTCGCCGGCGGCCATGTCGAGCGTCTGCGAGAACGATCCGTGCTGCCCGTCACGCGACTGCAGGAGGGCGGTCTGCGTGCCCTCGGGCGCGGACGGCGCCCCGAAGGCACTCCCGTTGTGCTGGATGCCACTGCGGCCGACGAACGACCAGCCCTCGGTGAAGGGAGCCGACTTGACGCCCGTCGTGGACGGAGCCTCGAAGCCGGTGTTCTGCAGCTGCGCCGGCTCCGGCGGGACCGGGGCTTCGATCCGGACCGCGTCGAGGAACGCGGTGCGGTCGCCCGAGGGGGCGGTGGCGCGGAACGTGATCGTGTGGCGACCCCCGTCGGACGTGAAGGCGGGGGTCCGCTTGGTCTCGTACGAGCTCGTCGAACCGACCGCGAACGAGCCGATCACGGTGTCGTCGTACAGCACGTCGAAGCTCTGCGCGGGGTAGCCGGATCGTCCCGAGAGGGCGAAGACGACCTGATACTCCCCGGCGGGGAACGCCGCCTCCTGCGAGATGGTGCCCTGGACCCCGGCATCCGTCTTGAGGTATCCGACCTGCTGACCCTCCGACGGTGTCGGCGGCCCCAGGGGTCCCTGGCCGTTCTGGATGCCGGAGCGACTGTTGAAGGTCCAGCCGTTCGTGAAGGGGCCGGTCTTGGACTTCGTCCCACCGGGCTTCTCGAAGCCGGCGTTGGTCAGCGTCACCAGCGGGTACGACGACGGCAGCTCGGGGCTGACGTAACACTTCTGCGTCCCGTTCGGGTTCGGGTCGCCGAGTGTCGCCGCGTCGCAGGAGACGGGGCCCGTCTTCGCCTGGTAGGTGAACAGTCCGTCGCCGCCGAACGCCACGCTCTGCTGACCGGAGAAGAAGCACTCCCCGCCCTCGTTCGCGCACAGGGTGTAGCCGTCGGGGCCTTCGGAGACGCCGCCGACCTTGAAGAGGCGGCTCGTGATGCCCGAGGCCTGCTTTCCCGTTGCGAAGGCCGCGGCGCGGTAGAGCTTCGTGGAGGTCTCCGGGAGGATCAGGGGGCGCTCGTAGAGCGTCGAGCTCGCGGTCGGTTCCGAACCGTCGGTGGTGTATCGGATCTGCGCCCCCGCGGTGGGCGTCGACAGGGTCAGCACCTCCGCGCCGGCGTAGACGCCGCTGTCGAGATCGAACTGCACGGGGTCGACGCGGCTCGCGGTGAGCTGCGGCGTCACGGTCACGATCGCGACGGCCGACGACGTCGGGTCGGCGGTGCTGGTGGCGCGGACAGCGACCTCGCGCTCCGAGTCGACGCTCGGCGGAGTATAGACGCCGGCGCTCGACACGGAGCCGTTGCCCGTGCCGTCGACCGACCACGTCACGCCGGCAGCCCCGTCGATGACATCGGCGGTGAGCGCGAGGGTCGAACCCGACGCCACCGTGGGGTCGGCATCGCTCAAACGCACCTGGACGGCGGGGTCGGCCGTCGTGTAGATCGCGAACGAGTACCCCTCGTCGAGCTGGTCGGAGAAGCCCGTTCCCGCCGGCAGTGTGGCCGATACGGCGGGCAGGAGCGCGTTCTCATCGGGAACGAGATCGTTGTCGTAGACGACACGGTGGAAGTCCTTGCCGATCGCCGTGGAACCGAACGAGACGTCGAGGTCGGTCGGAGCGGTACCTTTCGACTCCACGAGCAGTGTGTATTCGCCCGCGGCGTCGCGGAACGCGGCGGTGCGCACGTCCGCCGTCGACGAGCTGGACTGCAGCACCTGGCTGTGCGCCGGAATGTAGCGGTTCAGCAGCCCTGCGGAGAGGAACGTCTTGCGCGGCTCGAGGCCGAGCGGGAGGGCGTCCCACATGTTGTAGGTGCCGTTCGTGTCGCCGTCCGGGTCGACGGTCCAGGTGCCGTTGAGCTGCCAGACCAGGAGAGAATGCAGCCCCAGGTTCGCGCCCGCGATCACGTAGTTGGCGTACCCCGAGTCCCAGCCGCTCGCGTTGTCGTCCGACCAGCCGAACTCGGACATGTTCACCGGCTTGCCCCCGGCGACGCTCTTGCGGGCGTTGATGCTCGTCGGGACGGAGCCGTACGAGTCGCCGTAGGTGTGGAAGCTGTACTGATCGAACGCGTCGCCGCCGTTCTGCGCCATGTAGGTGGTCCACGCCGGGGCGCCGGTCTCCTCCGGTCCCCAGATCTCGACCTCGTCGCGGAGCCCGTCGGCGACGAGCCGCTGGTGCACGGCCTGCGCCATCTGCACGTAGGCGGCCTGCTGGTCACCGGGGGCTTCGAAGTCCCAGCTGCCGTTGGGCTCGTTGTAATAGGTCAGGTACTTGACGTTGTCGTACCCGCGGACGTTCTTGAGCTGGTCGATCAGAGCGGAGGCGGATGCCGCGTACGCGGCGTTGTCGGCCGGGGCGCTGGTCCACGGGTCGACGCCGGGGATGCCGAACCAGTCGTGGACGGTCGAGCCGACCTTCCAGCCGAAGTTCAGCTCGATGTCGGTGCCGGCGGCCTTGAACGCGTCGAGGTAGGCGTAGAAAGCCTTCATCCGGTCGCTGTCCCAGGTGTAGACCCCCTTCTCGGGCTCCATCCAGTCGATCTGGAACCAGACGCGCGCGACCTTGGGGCGGATGGTGGCGATGCGCTCGGCATCCACCGCCCAGTCGGCATCCGAGTATCCGAATCCGCGTGAACGCTCCATGAGGGCGGACGGGATGACGTTGACGCCGATGCCGAGGAAATCGTTCTGCACCACCGTGGCGGTGTCGACCGAGATCGTGGCTGTCGTGTCGGCGGTGGCCGGCGACACGGTGCCCGCGACCGCGAGGGACGCGATCACCGCACCGGTGGTGGAGAGCGCCGTCCAACGGCGTAGGGGATGGGGGGATCGCATGAGACTCCGTCGTCTTCGAGGGCGAGTAGCGGGTAGTCAAACTACCTACTGTGGATGCCGTCGAGGGTAATCCGGTGCGATTCGTGCGCGCAAGAGCTGTAGAAAAGGTAGTGAGGGTAGTCCTGCTACCGATTTGAGGGAAGGTGCGCGCGCCGCAAGAGATACAGCGGGCGCGGCGTCCCCCAATGCCGCCGCGCCCGCTGATGAGAACAGGAGGGGCCCGGGGTCGTCCGATGCGCGTGAGCGAAGGAGGAGTCGGGGGCCTCGCACCATGTCTCTGTCTTCATCCAAGCACAGGGGGTCGTAAATAGCACTCTTCGATTCATGTAAATACGATCGAGAGACGGGTCGTCTACGATCGATGCGTGGGTCGCGGTGCTGTCGGACCACCCTCCCGGTACTCCCGGCGAGTGGTGGCGAACGTGGATCGCCTGCGGAGGGCGAAAGGGCTCACCGTCGGCGAGCTCATCAGTCGCGCCGGGATGACGAAGAGCTACTACCAGTCGCGCGCGGGCTTCTCGCTGCCGTACAACACCAACGACATCGAAGCGCTCGCCGCCGTCCTCGAGGTGACGCCCGAGCAGCTCGCGAGCCCCGATTCGGCCCCCCGCATCGAGATGCGCGTACCGGCGGGGCCGCTCGCTCAGCGTGTGCGTCGGTTGGTCGCGAGTCACGCGGCGACCGAGGCCGATCTGCTCGCTCATCTCGAAGACGTCGATCCCCGTGCCGCGCACGGTGCGCGCATCCTGCTCTCCGCCACCACGAACACGGTGGTTCTCGACGAAGAGGTGCTGCGGCTCATCACGCACTGGGCCGATGTGCCTGTGGAGTACCTCACCGACTACACCGACGAGGCCCTGACGGATCGGACGGAGGCCGAGCTCGAACTGCGCGAAGCGATGCGCGAGGCGGGTGCGGAGAGCATCCAGTTCCGTGCGCTCGGTCAGATGTCACCCGACGCGCTCCGCGCCATCGCCCGATCTCTCCGGGGCAGGCCGCCGGCGTCATGATCCACCGGACGGGGAGGCGGCGGTGACGGCGTCCGACGACATGCTCGCGCGCGTGCGGACGCGCGGCGATCGCGCGCTCGCCCGCACGAAGCTCGCTCCGGGCGCGACCTTCGACGAGGTCGTACGCGCCGTCGAGGACGCGGTCGGCATCCGGATCCGGGTCATCGCCGAGACCGACACCGCGACGTGGGGCACTCTCACCGGCTTCCTCGTCTCATTTCCCGATCGTCGAGAGGGCACCATCCACGTCCGCGCGGCCGACGCACGCGTCTATCGGGAGTTCGCGGCCTCGCACGAACTCGGCCACCTTCTCGACGACGCGCACTGCTGCGGCGCCGTGCACGAGCGCTCGTCGGTGTCGCCTCACACCAATCCCGATCTCGACACGGCGCAGGTCGAGGCAGAGCTCGTGGCCGAACACGTCGCGCACGCCATCGCCCGTCTGATGTATGCCAGCCCGAGAGTCGCGGAGCTGTCATGGTGACCACGCTGCTCATCGACGCAGCGCTCGTCGGACTCGCGCTCGTCGTGATCGCGCGAGCGCGCGTCGCCTGGCGGCAACCGCGGGCGCGGATCGCCTGGCTCGCGGCCCTCCTGGGCGTCATCGCTCTCCTCACCCAGGGCACCGTCATCCCTCTCGTGACGATGGACGCGCCGCTCGGTGGAACCAACGTGCTCAAACTCGTGCAGAACGTGCTGACGATGGTCGCGCTGTGGCTCGGCATCCAGGCCGGCACGGCGCCCGCGAGTGCGCGAATCAGGACTCTGCGGTGGGGCTTCCCGCTGGCGCTGGCCGCGCTGTTCGCCGTGGTCTTCTTCGTGGCGATGCCGCAGCGCGGTCCCTCATCGTTCCTGTTCCTCGAGACGGCGGCGCGCACGTCGACCGGTGCGTGGGCCTATGGCGTCGTGCACATGTCGGGAATCGCCCTGGTCGGGGTCCTGCTCTACCGATCGGCGCGCACTTCGCTCCCCGTCGCACGCCGGCTGTTCCGCGTGGGCGCTGCGGGCATCGTGCTCGGCTGTCTCAGCGAGGTCCTCGATCTGACCCTCACGCGGTTCTTCGTCCCGAACGCCGTCGTCAGCGCCCTGTTCGACCCGTTGTTCTATCTCGGCGTGGTGTCGTTCGTGATCGGGATCTTCATGGCATCCCGGACCGTCGCAGAGATCCGTCGTCGGGGGCAGAGCCTGCTCGCACGCGCCGAGCGGCTCGCTCGGGATCGCGCGGCGAGCGTGCCGGTCGGACCCGCGGCGTTCGGGGAACTCGACACCCGACTCCACGCCCTGCGCGTCGCCATCGAAGACGACGCGATCGCCACCTCGACCCCTCTGCGGGACGAGGAGCGCGCTCTGCTTGACGCCATCGACACCCACCTCACCCGCCCCACCTCAGGAGACCGCGCATGACTCGCCGCCTCATCGTCGGAACCGGCATCGCCGCGGCGGCCGTCGGCGCTGTGCATCTCGCGCTCGGCGGTTACGTCGCCCGGCGCCTGATCGCACCGCGCGCAGCCAAGCCCTACGTCCCCGTCGAGATCGACGGCGACACGGTCTCGGTGCCCGCGACCTCCGAGAGCCGGCAACCGGGCACGTACGGAGTCTGGCTCGACGACGGCACGCACCTCACGGTCGGCGAGATCGTGCGGGACGACGGAGCGCGCATCGTCCGATCCATCCTCGCGCGTCCGGACGGCCTGGTCGACGGCTCCGCGCGAGGGGCATGGACGTCGCAGAGCATCGGGGCCCCCGAGGAGGTGGGCCCGACCGAGCACGTCGCGATCCCCCTCCGGCGCGGCGGCGATGCCCGAGCATGGGTCATCGGGGATCCGGATGCCGCCCGCTGGGCGATCCACGTGCACGGCTTGCGGTCGAGCCGGTCCGGCGCGCTGCGCTCGGCACCCGCCGCCCACGACGCCGGATGGACCTCACTCGTCGTGTCGTACGCGGGTGACGAGGAAGCGGCTCCCGCCGAGGCGCTGCCCTCGTCGCTCGGGATGCGGGAATGGCGCGACGTCGACGACGCGATCACCTACGCCGTCGAGCACGGCGCGCGCGAGATCGTGCTCGTGGCGTGGTCGATGGGAGCCACGATCGCGATGCTCGCGCTCGAGGAATCGCGCCACCGCGGCGCGATCACCGGTCTCGTGCTCGTCGCCCCTGCCCTGGACTGGAACCGGATCGTCGCCCGCGCGGTGCGGGGTGTGCACCTGCCCGGCTCGGTCGGTGCCACCGCCCTGCGGGTGCTCGAGAGCCGGCTCGGATCGCGGGTGCTCGGGCTCATCGAGGCGGTCGACGCCCGCGCGCTGAACTGGGTCGACGGTTCGCGTCCCGCGCCCGCGGTGCCGACCCTCATCGTGCACAGTCTGCGCGACCCGGTGGTACCGGTGACCGGTTCGACGGCCTACGCGGCGCGGCATCCGCAGGTCTCACTCGTGGCGTTCGACGCGACGGGGCACTGCAACGAGGCCAACCAGGACCCCGGGCGGTTCCGAGAGGCGATCGCCGGGTTCTTGCGCGGGTTGCCGGTCGCCGGTTAGAGACCCAGCGTCCGCCGCAGGAAGTCGTTGCGGAAGACGCCGCGCGGGTCGGCCTCCCTCGCCGCGGCGAGGAAGTCGTCGGCGCGGGGGAGCGTGGCGCGGACGGTGTCTCCGGGCATGGTGAAGGCTTTGCCCCAGTGCGGCCGGACGTCGAACGGGGCGAGCGCCGCCTCGATGCGGGGCAGCACCCCGAGGACGCCGGCGGTGTCGTTGCGCCAGGTGAAGTGGATCGCGAGCACGTCGCGCTGGTACGCGGGGCTCAGCCACAGTTCGTCGGCGGCGACGGTGCGCAGCTCGGTGACGAGCAGGTGCGCGTCGAACGCGGGCGCGATCGCCCGCACCGCCGCGAGGGCCTCGCGCGCGGACGAGAACGGGACGAAGTACTCGGACTGGATCTCGTCGCCGTCGCTGGGCAGGGCGTCGGCGCGGAAGTGCGGGAGCCGCGTGTGCCACGGGCCGGCGGTCCCGCGCGGAGTGGTGTTGTCGACGGTCCGGATCCGTCCGAGGTGGATGTCGTCTCCGACGGGTCGACCGCCCAGCTCTCCGACCCAATCGGGTGAGCCGTCGTCGCTCTTCGCCCAGACGAGATCGTGGGCCGGGTCGCCCCACGTCGTGAAGACGCTGACACTGCGCGCGCCGCCGAAGACCCGCTCGGGGTCTGCCACGATGTCGTCCCACGCCACCCCGGTGTACGCCTGCTGCGTCACCCGGTAGGTCGGCTCGGTCTGCAGTTCGACCGCGGTGACGACGCCGAGGGCACCGATGCTGAGCGCGGCGGCGGGGAACCACGCGTGCGTCCGGTCGATGCGGTGCGTCCGGCCCTCGGCATCCATGATCTCGACAGCCCGCACGGCGCTCGACAGGTTGCCATTGTGGATACCGGAACCGTGCGTACCCGTGGCGGTGGCGCCGGCGACGGAGATGTGGGGGAGCGAACCGAGGTTGTGCAGGGCGCGGCCCTCGGCCTCGATCACGGGGGCGAGTTGCGCGAACGTCACGAGACCCTCGACGCGTACCCGGTCGCCGGTCATCTGGACGCGGGTGGGCATGCGCTCGAGCGACACCAGCGCCGCGTCGGAGTCGGCCACGTCGTTGAACGTGTGTCGCGTGGCCTGGACGCGGAGGGTGCGGGCGGATGCCACGACCTCGCCGAGCTCGTCG
>NZ_LDRU01000007.1 GCF_001476285.1 Microbacterium testaceum
GCGGCGATCGCCGCCGCCAGAGCCACTGACACCGTGATGGTGATCAGAGCGGTCGCGGGGCCCGTGGCATCCAGGGCTGCTCCCGCGATCACGCCGCCGATCGGCACGCCGAGCGACATCGCGGCGGTCGGGTAGGCCAGCGTCTCGGTCACGCGCCCCTCGGGCGCCCGCGCGGACGCGACCAGGATGCCCGACACCATCACCGGCGACACCGCCAGGCCGAGCAGCAGGATCACGCCGAACAGCACGGGCGCCGAGCCCTGTGCCAGAGGGAGGCCTGCGGCGACGACCGCGGCCAGCGCCGCGAAGCCGATGAATCGCGCGGCGGGAGACAGCTTCCACGCGCGCGCTCCCGTGATGACCGAGCCGATGGCGATGGCCACCGCCAAGGCGCTGAACGCCGGACCCGCGAGCCACGGCCGTTCGCTCAGCTCGGCCCACCCGACGAGGCTGACGTCGAAGGCGCCGAACACTCCGCCGAGGGCGATGCACGCGATCGCCACGGGGATCACGCCGGCCGGGGGAAGGACGAGACCGCGCCGCGGCCCGCGCGGGGTCGCGACGGGCTGCGTCCCCCGCTGCGAGGCGAGCCACACGCCGCCGAGAACGCCGAGCCCCAGCGAGCCGAGCATCGCCACGGCGGGATCGATCGCCGCGGCGATCGCCGTGATCGCGGGCGGACCGGAGATGAACACCATCTGATCGGCGATCGTCTCGAGCGCCAGCGCGGCGGTCCGCTGCGACTCCGGCGCCAGGGCCGTCCACCGCGCCCGCACGGCCGAGGTCAGATCGGGAGTCGACGCCCCGGTCACGAACGCGGCGACGAGCCATGTCCAGAACGGCGCTCCCGTGAGCACGAGGGCGAGGAATCCGGATGCCGCGAGCACGAGGCATCCGAGGGACACCAGGATCACCCGCGCCTGGCCGTGCCGGTCCATGCGCGACGACCAGAGCGGTGCCGCGATAGCCATGCCGCCGACGAGGGGCGCGACGACGAGTCCCGCGGAGGCGAAGCTGCCGGTGACCGCCGACACCAGAAGGATGATGCCGAGCGACAGCGTCGCGCGGGGGAAACGGGCGAGGATGCCCGCCGCGACGAAGCTTCGCGCCCCGGGCAGGCGCAGCACCTGCCCGTAGGCGCGAACCCCCTGGCGCGTCTCGGCGGCGGCGCTCACGCGCGCGCCGCCGAGCCCACCGCGTCCGGCGTCACGGCGCTCACGCCGTGTAGTCGAATCGGCTGATCTCCTCGAGGGCTTCGACGACGAACGACACGCTGTCCTCGAACAGCTGCGCCCCGTGGGCGGCGTTCGCCCCCGTGGGGTCGCCGAGCACCCCCGTGGGACCGAAGTCGTTCGACAGCCAGCCGAAGGTCACCGGCTTGCCGTTGAAGCCGATGTGCCGGAAGTCGCCGATGTGCGCCGGCACCGTCGCTTCGAATTTCGACGCGTCGACGAGCTCGGGCCGCAGGTGCATGATCATGCTCGTCTCGCCATGGCCGGCGTGGATGCCGGTGCCGTGCTCGTCGGGGCCGCCGTCGGTGCCGTCGAACGAGGGCACGCGCGCGGCGGGCATGAAGAACGTGCGCAGGCCGAAGCGGCGGCGCAGCTCGCGGTTCGCGACGTTCAGCAGCGCGACGTTGCCGCCGTGCCCGTTGAGGAACACGAGGGTGCGGGCGCGCGTGGTCAGAAGCGACCGGCCGATGTCGACGATCGTCTGCATCATCGTCTCGGGCGTGAGCCACAGCGTCCCGGGAGCCCAGGAGTGCTCGTCCGACTTCGTGATCGACAGGGTCGGCAGCTGCCAGACGTCGAGGCCCTGGGCCGCGGCCCGCGCGACGGCGGCCGTCGCCGAGGCCTCGGCCACGATGGCATCCGTCGCCAGGGGGAGGTGCGGACCATGGTGCTCGATCGCGCCCGTGGGGAGCACGACGATGGAGGTCGAGGTAAGGGCTTCGGCGGCGGCGGGGCCGCTGAGCTCGGCGAGCAGACGGGTCATGAGATGATCGCTCCCTTGCGCGCACCGGTGTACTCGGGGTTGAGCTTGCCGGGGTTCAGCAGCCCGTTCGGGTCGGTCACCCGGGCCGTCTCGACGGTCTGCTCGACGTTGAAGTCGACGTTCCACTGGTGCGGGTTGTGCACGCCGACGCCGATCGCATTGAGCTCGGCGATGCCGCGGTACACGTCCTCTTCGCTGACGTAGGGGGCGGCCAGCATGCCGATCGGGAACGCCTTGGTCGACTCGATGTGCAGCTTGCCGCCGGCGAACACGCCCTCGACGGCTTCGATGTCCTCGGCGAGGGGAGCTCCCGCGACCTCGAGGTGGAAGACCTCGTGCGGCTGGCTCTTCTGGTACCACTCGATCGGGTGGTTGTAGCTGAGCATCGACAGGCGGATGCTCGCCTGCGGCCCCTCGCGCACCGCGTCGACGCGCCCGCCCGCGCCCTCGATGATCGCGGTCACGGTCTCGATCTGGGCGGCATCCAGGATCACCCGAAGGCTCGAGCGCCCCTCGGGGATGGCCTCGTCGGCGGGAAGGGATGCCGAGATCTCGGGCCCGTCGCCCGACACGAGGCGTGGCGAGGGGTCGAGGTTCCCGATGGTCTGCACCACCGAGAGCGTGCCGGCGAAGTCGGGGAAGCTCGCCCAGAGCCCGCGCCACTCGCGCAGCGGCTCGAGGCGGACGGTCGCGCGGACGATCACGCCCGCGGTGCCGTAGTTGTGCACGTACTTCTGGGCCTCGTCGCCCTCGACGTGGTGGATCTCGGCGCTGCCGTCGGCGTGCACGACGTCGAGGGCGGCGACGAAGCCGCGGTCGTTGGAACCGTAGGCGATCGAGCCGGTGCCGCCGGAGCCTCCCGAGAGGAAGCCGCCGATGGTGGACTGCGCGGTCGAGGGGTACATCCAGAGCGCCTGCCCGCTGGCCCACGCGGCCTGCTCGAGCAGCACCATGGGGGTGCCCGCCTCGGCGGTGATGAAGCCGTCGCCGACCTCGACGATGGCCTTGGCGCGCGTGGTGTCGATGACGAGGCCGCCCTGCATCGGAATGGCCTGACCGTAGTTGCCCGTGCCCTTGCCCCGCACGGTGATCGGGACCCCGTGACGGGATGCCGCGGCCACGGCCGTGGCGATCTGTTCGGCGTCGGCGGCGAAGACGACCAGGTCGGCCAACCCGAGCGGGAGCTGCGCGGCGATGATCGGCGACATCGGCGATCCGTCGACGCTGGCGCGCTCGCGGACGCGCGGTTCGGTGCTGACGGCGGCGGGGCCGAGCAGGTCGAGGAGCTCGTCCTCGAGGGAGAGGACGCGGGTGGCGGTGTCGCTCATGGGTGTTTCTCCGGGTGGAACGGGTGGTCGGTGCGGGTGCGGGTCCGGGAAGATCAGCGGCCCGGCCCGCACGAGGCGGGCCGGGCCGGTAGGTCAGAACGAGATCGAGGTGTCGATGAACTCGTTCGTGTAGAGGTCCTTCGCGGTCTCACCGGCGGCCGGCGGGGTGCCGAGGTCGGTGTAGACCTTCGCGGCCTTCGTGTAGAAGTCCGCGAAGCGGGTGTCGTCGAAGTTGCCGTAGGTCGAGTCGGGGCCGTTGCCGACCAGGCCGAGGTCGACCTGCGTCTTCACCGAGTAGTCGGCCACGCCCTGCGTGTAGGTCCAACCGGTGGCGTACTCGTCGACGAGCTTGAGGATGAGGTCGTTCGCGGCCTTCGGGTCCTTGTAGTACGCGACGCCCGCCTTCTGGAGAACGGGGACGAGCTTCGACAGGCACGGCGACAGCTTGTCGAAGTCGTCCTTCTTGACCGACATCGACGACTGGTAGGTCTGCCATCCGGCGTCGTGGATCAGGGCGAACTTCACCGGCTTGCCCCAGGCCGAGACCTCGTTCTGGTAGACGTACGGCTCAGCCGAGGCGAAGCCCTGCTGCATGTCCTTGCCGCCGGCGGCGACGAAGTTCGACGGGGTGCCGTCGTACGAGCCGTCGAGGATCGAGGCGTTGGCCAGGCCCGCGCTCTTGAGGTACTCGATGTAGGCCGAGCCGTCGAAGTAGCGCCAGACGCCGCCGTTCTTCTCGAGCGCCGGAGCGACGTCCTGGATGGTCTTGACGTCGGGGTAGGTCGCGGGGTCCCACATGACCATGGTCGGGCTGATGTCCAGCGGCGCCATGACGGCCTTGGTGGGGGTGGTCGCCGAGAGCTGGATGGCCTCGTCCGTGCTGACGTAACCGAGGGTGATCTTGTCGTCCTGGTACATCTGCGCCGACACGGTTTGGAAGCCGATGGCGGGGCCACCGGCGCGGATCTCGAGGTTGACGCCGGTGTACTCGCCGTCGGACATGAGGGGGCCCGTGACCGACTTGGTGTTCGCGTCGATCGTGTACTTGTCCTTGATCATCTCGTAGAGGTGACCGTGCTCGGCCTCGGGGTTCCAGTCGGTCTGGACCACGATCGTCGAGGGGCAGTCGGCCGAGAGGTCGACCGAGCCGATGGGCATGTCGGTCGCCGGCGCCGCCTGCTCCGCGGCGCTCCCGGCGCACGAGGTGAGCGTGAGGGCGATCGCGAAGGCACCGGTGGCGGCGGTGGCGCGAAGAAGGGTGGAGCGCTGCATGCTGGGTCGCTTTCTGTGACGGATGGAACTCGGGTGCGGAAGGTGAAGCAGGTGCGGGGTGTTTCCGGGTACGCCGGATGCCGCCTCCCCGCCTGTGACGCGGGGGGAGGCCGTGGCATCCGGGGTCTGGGTCAGCGCGTGCTGTCGTACCAGCGGCCGACGGCGACCTTCGACAACCAGCCGAAGAACGCGAAGATCGCCACGCCGAGGAGGCACGCCGCGAGGATCGCGGCGAACAGTTCGGCGCTCTGCAGGCGCGACTGGTAGTTCGAGATGAGCGAGCCGATGCCCGGCTCACCGCGGCGGAAGAAGTAGTCGCCGACGATCGCGCCGATGACCGAGAGGCCGGCGGAGGTGCGCATGCCCACGAAGATCGAGGGGAGGGCGGCGGGGAGCGTGAGCTTGGTGAGCACCGTCCACTTGTCGGCCTTCTGCAGGCGGAAGAGCTCGCGCTGCGACTTGTCGACCGACTGCAGACCGAACAGCGTGTTCGACACCATCGGGAACAGCGCGATGAGCACGCAGACGATCACGCGGGCGAGGAACTCGTAGCCGAACCAGAAGCCCACGAGCGGCACCAGCGCGAGGATCGGGATGCACTGGAGCATCACGGCGTACGCGTAGGTGGACCGCTCGACCCAGCGCGCCAGCGACATCGCGATGGCCCAGCCGATGCCGATGATCATGGCGATCGCGAGACCCGTGAGGGCGACGCCGGTGGTGCGGAACAGCGAGATCCAGATGTCGGCGCCGACCTGCGGGTCGAAGAAGCCCTGCGTGAACATCTCGTGGGGCATGGGCATGAGGAAGCCCTTGCCCGACGCCGCGAGGGCGATCGAGACGCCGTACCAGGCGCCGAGCAGGACGACCAGCACGCCGAGCGGCGGCAGGATCGACGCGGCGCGGGCGCCGAAGCCGCGACGACGCGCGGGCGTGCTCTTCTTCGGCGGAGTGGGCGGAGGAGTGGATGCCGTGGGCTCGGGCGACAGGGCGGCGACCGGCTCTGCAGAGGTGGTGCTCATGAGTGTCCTTCCCGAAGGGCGTGGGAGACCTCGCCGACGAGCTTCGCGTACTCGGCCGTGTAGCGGATCTCGGGGTCGCGGGGCATGTCGAAGGGGATCTCGAAGGTGTCGACGAGGTGGCCGGGGCGACCCGACATCACGACGACTTTGGTGGAGAGGTAGATGGCCTCGGAGACCGAGTGGGTGATGAAGAGGCCGCCGAACTTCTGCTCGACGAAGATCTTCAGCAGCTCGTCGTTCAGGCGTTCGCGGGTGATCTCGTCGAGCGCGCCGAACGGCTCGTCGAAGAGGAAGAGCTCGGGGTCGAGGGTGAGCGAGCGGGCGAGCGAGGCGCGCATCTTCATGCCGCCCGACATCTGCTTGGGCAGGTGCTTCTCGAAGCCCTTGAGTCCGACGAGGTCGATCGCCCACTGGGCTTTCGGCGTGCGGACGCGCTTGGGCTGCCAGTTCAGCTCGGCCAGCAGCTCGACGTTCGACTGCACGTCGCGCCAGGGCAGGAGCGTCGCGTCCTGGAAGACGTAGCCGATGCGGTCGGTGTTGACGGTCGCCGTGCCCTCGCTCGCGGTCTCGAGACCGGAGGCGATGCGCAGGAGCGTCGACTTGCCGCAGCCCGAGGGGCCGACGACGCTGACGAACTCGCCGCGACCGACCGTGAGGTCGACGCCGGAGAGGGCGGTGGTGCCGTTGGGGAACGTCATGGCGACGTTGCGGAAGTCCAGCAGGGGCGCGGTCGGATCCGCGATGTCTGCGGGAGCGGGAGAGGCCAAGGTCACGGGGGCGCTCACTTTCCGGTCGGGTTCAGGGAGTCGTCGCGGGTGCGGCGGCGCGGGAGGGTTCGGTGGGCAGGGGAGTGGCGGTTCGGGTCGAGACGGTGGTGCGGCTGACGAGCCGGCCGCGGTGGACGACGACGCGGTCGGCCGAGGCGAACGCCACGGCCTCGCCGATCGAGTCGGCGCGGACGGCGACGAGGTCGGCACGGGCTCCCGGCACGGGTCCCGCCGCGGGCAGGCCCATCACGTCGCGCGCGCCGACGGTCACGGCATCCATCGCCTCGGCCGGAGCGAGATGACCCGCCGACACGAGCAGGGAAGCCGTCTCGAGGTGGTCGCAGCGGCCGACGGGGTTGAAGGGGTCGCGCACGTTGTCGGCTCCCGCGGCGACGCGGACGCCGGCGGCTTTGAGGCGGCCGATCGGCGCGATGCCGCGGGGCACCGCGTGATCGGCATCCCATCCCTGCAGGTACAGGTTGGTGATGGGCAGGGCGATCACGCCGATGTCGGCGACGCGGATCTCTTCGGCGAGCTCCGCGAGATCGGTCGCGGGCATCATGCTCAGGCGCACGCAGTGGCCGGCACTGCGGGGGCGATGCCAGCCGGTCACCGCGCGGGCGTACGTCGCGAGGGTGTCGGCACCGGCGAGGCTCTCGTCCGTGTGCAGGTCGAGACCGACGTCGCGGCGACGGGCGAGCGCGATGAGGCGCTCGAGGTCGGCGATCGGGTCGTCGGCGAGGTGGGGTGCGCCGCCCACGAGGTCGACGCCCGCGTCGAGCGCGGCCTCGAAGACGTCGTCGGTGATCGTGGGTCCGCCGAGGGCGACGAGCTCGATGTCCATGAGGCCCGCGAGTTCGTCGCGCAGACGGACCATCGCGCGCACGCCCGTGAGGGGGTCGTCGCCGCGGAGGAGGTCGACGTGGGTGCGCACGGAAGTGATGCCGGATGCCAGCATCCGCAGCGCCGTGGCACGCGCCCGCCCGAGGGTCTCGTCCTCGTCGAGCGTGACGGCGAAGGCGTGCCAGCTCTCGATCGCGCGTTCGAGGTCGCCGAAGGGGGGCTGGATGGCATCCCACGACAGCGCCTTGTCGAGGTGCGCGTGCGGCTCGGCGCCGGCGGCGGTGACGAGGTAGCCGCTGAGGTCGAGGGTCTCGCCGTCGGTCTCGGGGAGCGGGCTCCCCGCCGGGACGACCGCGAGCACCTCGTCACCGTCGAGCGCGATGTCGACGAGCGCGCCGGAGGGCAGGCGCGCACCGCGGAGCGCGGCGATCGAGACGGGTGGAGCGGCAGACACGGGGGCCTCCGAGGAGTCGGGTAGACGGTCGTCGAGACGGGAGCCACGGCATCGGGGCGGGTCGCCTGAGGCGGCCGGCCAGTGTTGGTGTGACCAACATCCGGCGATGTTCCGATGCTAGGAACCACGCGTTTCCGCTGTATTTCCTCGGCGTGACCCTCGTGACAAACCTTTCGGGGCTTGTCCCGCGGGCGGGCAGTTCAGCTCGGGATCGCGATGATCACTTTCCCGAGGACCGCGGCCAGTCGTGCGTTGCTCCCGGTTCGCTGCGATTCGTATCGTGCCTCGACGAACTCCTTGCGAAGCGGTGATGCGGGTGCGAACGCTGCGGTATCGATCCGGTAGCCGGCATTCTCGGCAAGCTGCGAGAAGAACACGAACTGCGTGCGGGTGTTGCCCTCGCGAAAGCTATGCACGACGTTGAGCTCGCCCCACACCTCGGCGAGCTCCCGGACGAACGCCTCGTGGTCGAGTCCCCGGAGGTAGTCCTTCGCGGCGAGCCCGGCATACTGCTGCTCCGCCGCCTCTGTCAGAGCGGGGCCAGCGGCGTAGTAGCGGTGCCCGTCCTTCTCCATGTGCGTGTCGGGCCCGACACGTTCCTGTCCGGCCCACTCGTAGACGTCTTGGAAGACGTGCTTATGGATTGCCTTCATGTGCTCGTAGTCGAAGCGGCCCGCAATCGGGTTCTCGCGTAGCTCGCCCAGGCGAACGGCGGTGATCGCCTCTTCCATCGCGGTGAGTTTGCTCTGATCCGACTCCCCGAGCTTGTTCCTCAAAACGGAAGTACCTGGAATGAAGTAGTCATTCCAGGTACGAAACGGGGTGCCGCGGGGCGTCATCCTTGAACATGGCGGCGTATCGCCGCAATGGCCTGATCGCCGCTGATCTCATGGCGGGCCGCCTGAGCAACGAGAGACCGAAGGGCGGGATCGACGACTTCGTGACCCGCCGCGGCGAGGGCTGCGTCTGCAAAGGACACGCGGTCTGCCGCGCTGATCGTTCCCTGCTTCGCGGACGTGAGTACGCGTACCATGCACGCCCCCTCTCGACGTTCGTCCAGTCTACCATTCAGCCGTTCAGCACCCTCTGCCCCTCCGGTCCGCAGGAGCGCGAAGTTGCCGTGAGGGCGACCCGCCCGCGTCAGAGCTCGAGCGTGATCCGCTCGCACGCCGCCCGCGACACGCACACCATGATCGAGCGGTTGGCATCCTGTTCCTCCGGCGACAGGACGGAGTCGCGGTGCTCGACCTCGCCGTCGACCACCGCGACCTCGCACGTCCCGCAGGTGCCGACGCGGCAGCTCGACGGCACGACGGCTCCGGCCTCCTCGACGACGTCGAGGATCGAGCGCTCCGGCGGGACCGTCACCGTGATCCCCGACATCATGAGGTCGACCTCGAACGGCTCACTCCACACCGGCGGGCCGAGCACCTTCGCCTCGAAACGCTCGAGGTGCAGGCTGCCGCGCGGCCAGCCGGCCATCGCGTCCTCCAGGGCCTCCAACAAGCGCGCCGGTCCGCACGAGTACACGACGGTCCGCGCCGTCGGCGTCCCGAAGCGCTCGGTGAGGTCGAGGCGGCGCCCCTCGTCGGCCGCGTACACCTCGACGCGCTCGCCGTAGCGCTCGACCAGCTCGTCGACGAAGGCCATCGTGCGCCGCGATCGGCCCGCGTAGAGGAGCGTCCAGCTCGCGCCCGCGGCCTCGGCAGCCTCGATCATCGGCACGATCGGCGTGATGCCGATCCCGCCCGCGACGAACACGTACGAGCGGCCGGCGGTCGGGGCGAAGAGGAAGTGGTTGGCGGGTCCGCGCACCCGCAGGGCGGCGCCGACCTGAGCATTCTCGTGCAGCCACACCGAGCCCTCCCGCTCGCGCAGCACGCCGATGCGCCATGTGCCGCGCTCGCTCGGCGACCCGCACAGCGAGTACTGGCGCTCGATGCCGCCGGGCAGCACGACGTCGATGTGCGCGCCCGGCGACCAGTGCGGAAGCGTTCCGGTCGCGCGCTCGAGATCGAGGACGATCACGCCGTCGGCGGCCTCCCGTCGCTCTCGGACGACGGCCTCGAAGGTCACTCCACCGCTCATGTGTCTCCCTGGCTCCCGTCATCCACCGATCCGTGCACGAGTTCCTTGACGATCAGCAGCCGGTACGGAGAGCCGTCGGGGGAGTGCCAGCGGTGCGGTGTGCCCGAACGGCAGTAGACCGAGTCCCCCACCGTCAGTCGGCGTTCGCCGAACGGCCCGAACGAGATCACGATCGTGCCCTCGAGCACGGTGAGGAACTCGTCCTCCTCGTGGATGTAGTGGTCACCCGGCGCGGCGTTCGAGCCCGAGAACTCCAGCGGCTCGAACCGGCGCGGTCCGTCCGCGAGCAGTCGCGCCGTGCCCTCGGCGTACGGCCCGATCGCTCCCTCGTCGGCGAGCACGAACGACGGCTCCGCGTCGGCGTCGGTGCGGCGCGGCTCGGACGCGGCGATCAGTTCGACGCGGCTCGTTCCCAGTGCGCGCGCGAGGCGTTCGAGGCTCGCCATGCTCGGACGCGCCAGCCCCCGCTCGAGCTGGCTGAGGAAGGGGTGCGACAGCGCGGCGGCCTCGGCCAGCTGCGTGAGGGTGAGCCCGCGCGCCTTGCGCAGCCCCCGTACCCGGGCCCCGAGCATCTCGTCACCCGTGGGGGAATCGTCGACCGATGTCGCAGGAGCCATGGTCGTCATCGTCCCACCCTCTCGAACAGTCGCGCGACGACCTCGTCCTCGTCGGCGGTCAGCAGGCGCCACTCGTCGACGACGAGGCGTCCGCCGACGACGACCGTGCGCGGCCGCCGTCCCGGCGATGCCCACAGGAGCCCGGCCACGGGGTCGGCGACGCCGGCATCCGCGACTCCCGAGACGTCCCAGAGGCAGAGGTCGGCGGCGGCCCCGGGCGTCAGGCGGCCCAGCTCGGGCCGCCCCAGCCCGTCCGCCGAGCCGCTCGTCGCGAGCGAGAGGACGTCGGATGCCGGCAGCTGCGGCCCCACGAGAGCCGACACCTGCATCGCCAGGCGTGCGTCCGCGAGCAGGTGTCCCGCGTCGTTGCTGCCGCCGCCGCTGGTCCCGAGACCCACGGCGATGCCGGCGTCGAGCAGCCGACGCACGGGGGCGATGCCCCAGCCCATCGGCACATCGCAGCCGGGTGCGTGGGTGGCGGAGGCCCCGGATGCCGAGACCCGGGCGATCTCGTCATCGGTGACGTCGCACAGGTGGGCGAGGGTGACGTCGGGGGCGAGCCAGCCCCACCGCTCGAGGAGGTCGAGCGGACGCGCGCCGTAGCGATCCAGCGCGATCTCGACGTCGACGACCTCGTTGGCCTGCGTGCGTCGGCGCAGCCCGTGCTCGCGGGAGACCTCGCCGAGCAGCTCGAACGTCTCTCGCGGGTCGCTGTGCACCCCGGCGGGTCCCACGGCGACCTGCAGCATCCCGTCGGCGGAAACCCCGCCCGGGGCACCCGGGACCAGCGCCCGCACGATCGCGTCGGCCGAGGCCGCGGCCTCTTGGGGATCGTCGCGCGCGGCTCCCCGCACGAACACGAGGCGTGCTCCGAGACCGGCGGCGGCTTCCGCCGCGGCCCGCGCCATGCCGACGGTGTCGGCGCCGCTCGGCCAGGTGAGGTGGTGGTCGGCGACGGTCGTGACGCCGCTCAGCAGCGCTTCGGCGAGACCGGCGCGTGCCGCGAGTCCGGTCAGTTCGGGGTCGACTCCCGCGGCGGTGTAGGCCGCCGCCATCGCCGGCAGCCACTCGCGCATCGGGATGCCGCGGGTGCCGGGAAGCGTTCGGAACGCCGTCTGCAGCAGGTGGTGGTGAGCGTTCACGAGACCCGCCGTGACCACGCACCCCGTGGCATCCACGACCGTCGCGCCCGCCGGGGCGGGGCCGTCGACGATCACTCCGTCGACGCTGACGACATCTCCCGTGTGCACTCCGCCCGCGCCGTCGACCACCGCGACCGCGCCGCGCACGACCAGAGCGTTCACGCGCTCCTCACCGCGCAGGACTCCGCCGCCGCGTCTCGCCGTCGCACGGACCCCTGCCCCTCGCGGAGGGGCCGCGCGCTGGCGGAGTTCCGGGATGCCACGATCTCGGCGATCACCGACAGTGCCGTCTCTTCCGGCGTGGCGCCGCCGAGGTCGAGGCCGAGCGGGGAGTGAAGGCGTGTGAGCTCGGCATCCGTGACCCCGGCGGAGCGGAGGAGCATCGCGCGACGCGCGACCGTGGCCCGTGCGCCCATCGCGCCGACGAAGCCCACCGGCATTCGCAGGGCGGCGCGCAGCGCGGGCACGTCGAGCCGCTCGTCGTGCGTGAGCACGCACACGGCGGTGCGCGCATCGGGGGAGTCGAGGGTCTCGAGGTAGTCGTGGGGGGCCGCGACGACGAGTTCGGCGGCATCCGGGAATCGTTCGCGCGTGATGAGGAGGGCCCAGTCGTCGCAGACGGTGACGGCGAAGCCCGCGGCGGCACCGAGGCGGCAGAGGGCGGCGGCGTGCTCGCCTGCGCCCAGCACGATCAACCGCGGGAGGGCGGGTCGGTGCAGTTCGAGCGGCTCGCCGTCGAGGTCGAGGCGGAGCGTCGCCTCCCGGCCGGCGCGGGCGTCCCCCAAGGCCGCCCGCACCGCGGTGTCATCGATCGGGTACGCCACCACGTCCACCGCGCCGCCGCACGCGAGTCCCGCGGCGATGGGGGTGACGACGCCGTCGTCCGAGAACCCGAAGCGTGCGCGTCGCACTTCTCCCGTGCGCAGCGCGTCGAGGCCGAGCATCACGGCGTCGTTCTCGACGCAGCCGCCCGAGATCGACCCGATCACCCGCGCGTCGCGCGTGACCGCGAGCGTTGCACCCACGCCGCGCGGCGCGCTGCGTACGACCGCGGTGACCGTGACCGCGGCGACGGGCACGTCCGCGTCGAGCAACGGCAGCAGGTCGGCGGCCAGATCGAGCATGGACGCGACGGTAGTCGGGGCGTGTTTCGCGCACGCTACGCTGTCGTGACCATGCCCGCCGCCGCCCTCGAACCGCCGTGCGGAGTCGTCCTCGCGGCCGGTGCCGGGCGCCGTTTCGGAGGCCCCAAGGCACTCGCCCGCACCCCGGCGGGCACCCCCTGGATCGCCCTCGCGGTCCGCGCGCTGCGCGCGGGCGGGTGCGGCGAGATCCTCGTTGCGCTCGGGGCGTCGCTCGAAGAAGCCGCTCCGCTCGTCCCTTCCGACGCCACGGTGGTGCCCGTTCCCGACTGGGCGTCGGGCGTCTCGGCGTCCCTTCGCGCGAGCCTCGCGCACGCGGCATCCGGGACCTCTCCGGCCGCGATCGTCCTGCCAGTCGACACCCCGGATGCCGCCCCCGCGGCGATCGCACGCCTCGTCCGTCGGGCACAGCCCGACGCGCTCGCGCAGGCGGTCTACGACGGGTCGCCCGGACACCCCGTGCTGATCGGACGCGCGCACTGGGGCGCGGTGAGCGCCGCGGTGCGCGGGGACATCGGGGCCCGGCCGTACCTGATCGCGCAGAACGCCGAGCTCGTGGAGTGCGGTGATCTGTGGTCCGGGAGGGACCGCGACGAGCGTTGATCACGGTCTGATCACGGCCGGGATGAATTTTGACGTGGCTATAGACAAAACCCCCTCGGCTGGATAATTTTTCGGAGCCGTCATAATTGCGACGGCGACCAGAGAGCCGGGACGAAGGCGTACCCGATCTGTGCCGGGGAGGGCACGGGTACGACCATGGGGGTCCCTGCAGTTCAGAGAGGAACGCAGATCACATGCTGAAGAAAATCCTGACCGGTGCGGCCATCGCCGCTCTCGCCGTCGGTCTCGGAGCGTGCAGCTCGGAGCGCGCGACCTCCGGTGGCGGCGACGCCGCCAGCGGTGGCACCGAGTGCAACGTCGGTATCGCGATGCCGACCCGCAGCCTCGAGCGTTGGATCAACGACGGTGAGCAGCTGCAGAAGAAGCTGCAGGACGCCGGCTGCACCGTCGACCTGCAGTACGCCGACAACAAGACCGACCAGCAGATCAGCCAGATCCAGAACCAGATCTCGGGTGGCGCGAAGATCCTCGTGATCGCCGCGATCGACGGATCGACCCTGGGCCCGGTGCTGCAGGAGGCCAAGGCGCAGAACGCCACGGTCATCGCCTACGACCGCCTCATCAACGGCAGCGAGAACGTCGACTACTACGCCACCTTCGACAACTACAAGGTCGGCACCCTCCAGGGTCAGTACATCGAGACCCAGCTCGGCCTCAAGGACGGCAAGGGCCCGTTCAACCTCGAGCCCTTCGCCGGCAGCCCCGACGACAACAACGCGAAGTTCTTCTTCGCCGGCGCGTGGGACGTGCTGAAGCCGTACGTCGACAAGGGCCAGCTGGTCGTTCCCAGCGGCAAGGCCCCGGCGAACGACGACGCGTGGGCGTCGATCGGCATCCAGGGCTGGGCGTCCGACAAGGCGCAGGCCGAGATGGACAACCGCCTCTCGTCGTTCTACGGCGACGGCAAGAAGGTCAACGTGGTGCTCTCGCCCAACGACAGCCTCGCCATCGGTATCGAGGCGTCGCTGAAGTCGGCCGGATACACCCCGGGCGCCGACTACCCGATCATCACGGGCCAGGATGCCGACAAGGCCAACGTCAAGGCGATCCTCGACGGCGCTCAGGCGATGACCGTCTGGAAGGACACTCGCGCCCTCGGTGACCGCGTGTTCACGATGATCCAGGAGATCAAGGACGGCAAGACCGTCGAGGTCAACGACGAGAAGACCTACGACAACGGCAAGAAGGTCGTGCCCTCCTACCTGCTGACCCCCGAGGTCGTCGTGAAGGACGACGTCCAGTCGAAGCTCATCGACTCGGGCTTCCTGAAGGCGTCCGACGTCGGACTCTGATTCACCCTTCGCGACGGGGCGGGCTTCGGCCCGCCCCGTCGCTCGATCCCTGACGGAGGGACAACCATGACCGAACCGATCCTGCGCATGTCGGGGATCTCGAAGTCGTTCAACGGCATCCCGGCGCTCGCCGACGTGTCGATCGACGTCCACCGGGGCGAGGTGCACGCGATCTGCGGTGAGAACGGCGCCGGCAAGTCCACGCTCATGAAGGTGCTGAGCGGCGTCTACCCGGCCGGCAGTTTCGAGGGCAGCATCACCCTCGAGGGCGAGGAGATGGCGTTCCGCTCGATCAACGACAGCGAAGCCGCCGGCATCGTCATCATCCACCAGGAGCTGGCGCTCAGCCCGTACCTGTCGATCGCCGAGAACATCTTCCTCGGCAACGAGAAGGCCACGCGCGGCGTCATCGACTGGAACGCGACGAACACCGCGGCCGCCCAGCTGCTCAAGCGCGTGGGACTGCGCGAGAACCCCGCGACGAAGATCTACGAGATCGGCGTCGGCAAGCAGCAGCTCGTCGAGATCGCGAAGGCGCTGGCCAAGGAGGTCAAGCTCCTCATCCTCGACGAGCCCACCGCTGCGCTGAACGACGACGACTCGGCGCACCTGCTCGACCTCATCGATCAGCTCCGCGATCAGGGCATCACCTGCATCATCATCAGCCACAAGCTGAAGGAGGTGCTCCGCATCGCCGACCGCATCACGATCATCCGCGACGGCCGGACGATCGAGACCATGCGCCGCGACGATCCCGACACCGACGAGGGCCGGATCATCCGCGCGATGGTCGGCCGCGACCTCAACAGCCTCTTCCCGCCGCGCGAGCCCGACATCGGCGAGGAGCTGTTCCGCGTCGAGAACTGGACGGTGCACCACCCCGTCGACACCGAGCGCGTCGTGATCGACAACGCCTCGTTCATGGTGCGCGCGGGCGAGATCGTCGGCTTCGCGGGGCTCATGGGCGCGGGGCGCACCGAGCTCGCGATGAGCATCTTCGGTCGCATGTACGGCACGGGTATCTCGGGCGAGGTCTACAAGAACGGCCAGCCGATCGATGTACGTACGGTGGACGCCGCGATCAAGCACGGCATCGCCTACGCGACCGAGGACCGCAAGAAGTACGGCCTCAACCTCATCGGCGACATCCAGGTCAACGTCTCGGCATCCGCCCTCGCCCGCCTCGCGCGTCTGGGCGTCGTCGACCGCTACCGCGAGTACAAGGTCGCCGACTCGTACCGCTACAAGATGAACATCAAGGCCCCGAGCGTCGCCGCGATCACCGGGCGCCTGTCCGGCGGCAACCAGCAGAAGGTCGTGCTGTCGAAGTGGATGTTCACCGGACCCGACGTCCTCATCCTCGACGAGCCCACCCGCGGCATCGACGTCGGCGCGAAGTACGAGATCTACGGAATCATCAACGAACTCGCGGCCCAGGGTAAGGCCGTCATCGTCATCTCGTCGGAGCTGCCCGAGGTCATCGGCCTCTCCGACCGCATCTACACCATCTCCGAGGGGCGCATCACGGGCGAGGTCAGCCGCGCGGATGCCACCCAGGAGACGCTCATGCGGCACATGACCGCCGGAAGGAACTGACAGCAATGGCCACCGCATCCACCCAGACGGTCGAAGCGCCGACCCAGCCCGGGCCCCGCCGCCGCGGCATCCTGTCGCGCATCAACTTCCGGCAGTTCGGCATCCTCGCCGCCCTGGTCATCATCATCGTGCTGTTCCAGGTGCTCACCGGCGGGCGACTGCTCATGCCGGGCAACGTCAACAACCTCATCCAGCAGAACGCCTACGTGCTGATCCTCGCGATCGGCATGGTCATGGTCATCATCGCCGGGCACATCGACCTGTCGGTCGGCTCGGTGGTCGCCATGGTCGGCGCGATCGCCGCGATCGCGATGAACCAGTGGGGCCTGCCGTGGTGGCTGGCCGTGATCCTCTCGCTCGCCGTCGGCGCCGTCGTCGGTGCCTGGCAGGGCTTCTGGGTCGCCTTCGTCGGCATACCCGCGTTCATCGTCACGCTCGCCGGCATGCTGCTGTTCCGCGGTCTGACCCTCGTGCTCCTGACCGGCGGAACCATCGCGGGTCTGCCCGACGGCTTCACGGCCATCGGCGCCGGCTGGCTACCGCCCATCCTCGGTTACGTCGGCGTGTGGGACTCCCTGACGGTGGTCCTCGGCTTCGTCGCCGTGGTCGCGCTCATCGCCCAGCAGCTGCGGACGCGGGCGACGCTGCGTCGCCTCGAACTGCCCCGCGAGGTCGCGTGGTCGTTCTGGGCGAAGAACGCGATCGCCGCGGTCGCGATCATGGCGGTCGCCTTCACCCTCGCCGCCTACAACGGCACCCCGATCGTGCTGATCATCCTGGCCGTGCTCGTGCTCGCCTACACGTTCGTGCTCAACCGCACGACCTTCGGTCGTCACGTCTACGCGATGGGCGGCAACCTGTTCGCCGCCGTGATGAGCGGTGTGAAGACGAAGTGGGTCAACTTCTTCATCTTCGTGAACATGGGCGTGCTCGCGGGCCTGGCCGCCGTGGTCAGCACCGCTCGCGCCGGTGGCGCCGTGGCATCCGCCGGTCAGAACTACGAACTGGATGCCATCGCCGCCGTGTTCATCGGTGGAGCGGCCGTCCAGGGCGGCATCGGCACCGTGATCGGCGCCGTCGTCGGTGGTCTCGTCATGGGCGTGCTGAACATGGGTCTGTCGATCCTCAGCGTGGATGCCGCCTGGCAGATGGCGATCAAGGGCATCGTGCTGCTGCTGGCCGTCGCATTCGACATCTTCAACAAGCGCCGCAACGGCGGTGCGTGATCGGATGGGGAGCGTGGCCCCGGGGCCCGCTCCCCATCCGCCCGGCTCCGATGGGATGATGGGGGAGGTGCGCCCCTCATGACCCCTGCCGTGTTCGAGCCCGCGACGCCGCTCGCACCCCCGGCCGGTCGTACGACCAACGACCTGATCCGCCAGCAGAACCTCGCGTCCGTGCTGTCGCTCCTTCACTCGCGGGGAGCGCTCTCACGCGCGCAGCTCGGCGCCACCACCGGCTTGAACCGCTCGACCGTGACCGGCCTGGTCATGGAGCTCACCGAGCTGGGGCTCGTCCGCGAGGCCCCCGGCGGGGAGCGCACCGGCAAGGTCGGGCGCCCCACGCTCGACATCGAACCCGAAGACCACGTCGCGGCCCTGAGCGTCCGCGCCGAGCCGCACGCGGTGACCGTGGCGCTCGTCGGACTCGGCGGCGTGGTGCACGCGCGACTGCGTCACGACACCGCGAATGCGCCCTCGCCGCGCCGGTTCGTGCAGATCGTCGAATCGTCGGTCGAGGCGATGCGCGCCGACATCGATCGGCACTACCGCGTGGTGGGAGCCGGTCTCGCGGTGCCGGGCCTGGTCAACGCGAACGGCTCGGTCCTCGTCTCTCCGACGCTCGGGTGGAAGCGCGAACCGGTCGCCGCGCGCCTCAGCGACCAGCTCGGCATGCCGGTCACGGCCGGCAACGACGCGAGCATCGGCGCCCTCGCCGAGTCGCGCTTCGGTGTCGGGGTGGGGGTCGGCAACCTCCTCTACCTCGGCGGCGCGATGCACAGCATCGGCGGCGGGCTCATCATCGACGGCACCCTGCTGCGCGGAACCTCGGGCTACGCGGGCGAGCTCGGCCACACGGTCGTCGACCCTCGGGGTCGGCGCTGCGTCTGCGGGAGGAAGGGATGCCTCGAAGCCGAGGTGAGCCTCGACCTCCTCGAGCCGCTCCTCGGACGCCGCAAGCTCGACGAAGACGAGCTCGACGTCGAGCTCGGGGTCGCTCGCGATCCCCGCGTGATGGCCGAGGTCACCCGCCAGGTCGAGGTGCTCTCGGTCGCACTGACCAACTTCGTCAACGCCTTCAGCCCCGAGACCGTGGTGCTCTCGGGCTACCTCGGCGCGCTGCTGTCGGTGAGCCGCGAGCGCCTGGCCGAAGCGGTGCGCGTGCACCCCCTGGGCGCGGAGGGGCGGACTATCCGCCTCGAGCGCGCCCACCTCCGCTCGCGCCTGATGCTCGTCGGCCCCGCCGAGCTGGCCTTCGCCGACCTGCTGTCGAACCCCGCGGGCTTCCGCGCCTGACGTCGTCCCGCGCCGTCGTCCCCGCCCCCCCCGTTGGACACTCAACGCTGGAAGTGCGGGGGCGGCGCGCCCCGCGGCGGCGGCGCGGGGCGTCAGCCGCCGAGGACCACGTTCAGCGGCTCCTCGCCGGCGCGGAGGCGGTCGATCTGCCGACGCACGAGGCGAGCGATGCGGGGGCGCATGGCATCCGTCGCTCCTCCCACGTGCGGGACGACGAGGGCGCCCTCGAGGCTCCACAGCGGGTGCCCGGCCGGCAACGGTTCGGGGTCGGTCACGTCGAGCGCCGCGCGGATGCGGCCGCGTCGCACATGGTCGACCAGGGCGTCGGTGTCGACGAGCGGACCGCGTCCGACGTTGACGACGAGCGCTCCGTCGGGGAGCGCCGACAGCGCCGCGTCGTCGATGATGTGCCGGGTCGCGTCGCCGCCGGGGAGCGACGCGATGAGGATGTCGGTGCCGGCGAGCACCTCGGCCAGCTCACCGATCGGGGAGACCTCGACGTCGTCCTGCAGGCGTCCGTGCGAGGCGACCGCGCGCAGCTCGACCTCGAACGGCTTCAGGCGTGCGGCGATCGCCCGACCGACGCCCCCGAAACCGAGGAGCGTTACACGACGGTCGGCGAGGCCGGGTGCACCTCCGCCGATCCATTCGCCGCGGTCCTGCGCGCGCACGAACTCGGGCAGGCGACGCTGCGCGGCCAGGGCGAGCGCCACGGCGAGCTCTGCCGTCGCGGTCTCGTGCACCGACGACGCGTTCGCGTACACGATCCCCTCTGGCAGGCGTCCTTCGACGTTGTCGTAGCCGATCGACTGGCTCTGGACGAGCCCGACCTCGACGCTCGAGAGGGCCTCGATGACCCCGTCCATCGACATGTACGGCGGCACCACCATGTCGAAACGCTCACGCGGGGCGGCATCCTTCATGTCCCAGATCACCACCTCGACGCCGTCGGGGAGCTCGCCGAGGTCATCGCGGAGCTGGGCGGTGGGCACGGACACGGTGAGGGGGGTCGCGGTCGTCATCCCGAGAACGCTACCGCCGGCGTCTCGCCCGTGGAGGCGGGTTGCGCGCGGCGGCCGATCTGCACGCCCACGGGCACGTCGTAGGCGAGATACTCGGCCAGCAACCGGTCGGAACGCTGGGCGAACAGACGCCGCGAGAGCGCGGCGGCGAGCTTCGTCGCCCCGCCCACGAGTCCCGGGATCTGATGGCTCAGCATTCCCTGGCTGATCCGCGCGCCGTGGTTGAACAGGTGGATGCGCGACAGCGCTTCCCCTCCGTGCCGGTCCACGAGGCCGAAGTCGTCGTCGAGGTAGGGGAACGCGGCGAGTCCCGGGTTCTGCGCCGCGGCCTCGGGGCTGAGGCGATCGCTCCAGAGGGTGGCATCCGCGGCCACCGTCGAGAGCTCCGGGCGTCGAGCCAGGTCGGCGACGATCCCCGTCGCGGCGAAGACGACGTCATAGCGATGGATGCCGAGCGGCGTCGTCACGACGATGTCGCTGCCGTCCCACTCGACGCTCTGCCACGGCGAAGCGGTGAGGAATCGGAAGCAATCGAAGGCGTGTGCGCGCCAGATCGCGTTCTGCGTCGCGGGCTGGTCGACGGCCGAGAGGTGGACGTTGAACGCCCACTTCTGCTCGTCGGTGAACGAACCGTAGTTCTCGATGAGGCCGGCGAACTCCATCCAGCGGTACGGGCTGACCTGCGGCATGGCGGGGCGCCGCATGTGCACGTCGACAGACGCCGCGCCGTGCTCGAGCGCGGTCGCGGCGTTGTCGAACGCCCCCGTTCCCGCGCCCAGGATGCCGATGCGAAGGCCGGCGAGAGCCGCGAAGTCGATGTCGTCGTGCGTGTGGTGCACGCGCTCGGACGGGATGCCACCGAGGAGCGCCGGGATATGACGTCCGCCCGCCCCCTCGATACCCGTGGCGAGAACCACGTGGCGGGCCAGCAGTACCCACGAGCCGTCGGGTCCGTCGAGGTGCATCCGCAGCGGACCGTCGGGCTCGGTCGGGCGGATCGCGCCGACGCGGGTGGACCCGACCACCTCGATCCCCGAGACGACCCGGTACCACTGCAAGAACCCCTGCCACGCGACGGTGGGGAAGAACGTGATGGCGTCCCACGCGTCCTCGCCGTAGACGGCTTCGAACCAGGCGCGAGGGCTCACCGCGGGAACGCCCCAGGTGGGCCAGGCGATGTCTTTGGGGGTGCGCAGCGTGTGCATGCGCGCGTAGGTCGTCCACGGCCCGGTGGCGTCGACCGGGGCGGCGTCGATCACGACGACGTCGTCGATCCCGCGTCGCCGGAGTCCGCGCGCGAGCACGAGCCCGGCTTGGCCCGCGCCGACGATGACGACCGGGTGCTCGCCGTCGCTTTCGCCGACCCACGCCCGCTCCTCGCCGGCGCTCAGTCGCTCCTGGTGCGCCGCTTCGCGCTCGAGGGCGGCCAGACGGGCGGCTGCGTCGGGGCGCGGTTCGAGCGCGTTCACTCGACGACGACTCGCACGCCGTACGCGTCGTCGAGTCGGAAGTTGTGGTGGTCGGTGACGTTGGTGTCGTCGAGTTCGAGGTTGACGAAGTCCATGCTCGACTCGTCGAAGAACGGGCCCGCGTGCCACGTGCCCTTGAGCATCGTGATCGCGGTGCGCGGCGGGATGCGGAACGCGCGCAGGTCGTCGAGCGTCGGCTCATCGATGCCCTTGGGTGCGACGGCGATCGTCCACTCGACGTCGCCGACCGCCATGAGCGTCTGGGTCGTCTCGAGGTGACGCGTGACGCGCACGAACTCGGGCTTCTTGTCGTCGAGTGACATCAAGTAGAAGCGCGGGATGCCACCCGAGACGTCGAGGACGGCCTCCTCGGACGTGAAGGGCGTGCCGTCGGCCATCGGCGTGAGGATGACGCCGAACGGGGCGAAGCTCTCGGCGGTGACGGTCTCTGCGGCGAGGGCGTGCGGGGTGAGGGTCTCGGTCATGCCACGAAGCTATACCTGTCAGACAAGTTTGATCCTTTCTTGTCTGACACGTTTACGACCTCGTTACGACCCCGAAACGCCTCGCTCGTGGCGCACGCGCCGGATCAACGCGTTGCGCAGTCCCGCCGGCGCCGCGACCTGCACCTCGCGCGACCAATACCCGACCGTGTCGCCCGTGCCGTAGCCGCAGTACGTCATCTCGACCACGGGCACGCCGGGCTCCGTCGACAGCAGCTCCGCGCGCGCGGCATCGAGCGCGACCGCGTCGACCCAGAGCGTCTCCCACGCGACATGGATGCCATTGGCTTCCTCGGCCAGCTCGAACACGGGTCGATGCGGGTCGAGGTCGACGTCGCGAACGAGGGGCACGAGGTCTTCCGCGAGGGCGTAGGGCGTCCCGTCGACGCTCCAGACCTTCACGGTTCGGAAGACGCGCGTGCCGTCGGGCAGGTCGTCGTAGCGGTGCGGGTCGCCGGGCAGAAGAACCCGGACGTCGGATGCCGCGACCTCGAGCCGCGGCTCGTACCCGGCCGCGCGGATCGAGAGCGAATGGTCGAACTGCTCGTCGATCCGACGCCCCACGTGGGGGAGTCGGCGATTCGGCGTGGTGCGGGTGCCCTGCGTGCGGTGCACGTATCCGCGCTCCTCGAGCCGCACGAGCGCCTCGCGGACCGACGCGCGGCTGGCACCGGTCAGCTCAGCCAGCCGCGGCTCGGACGGAAGCGTCTCGAGGTCGCCGCTCCACAGAGCCAGGATCCGGTCGATGACGGCATCCTGATCGGTCGTTGCCATGGGCTCCTCGTTCGTGTCGAGCGGCGGCTCACGTCGGAGAACCCCGCAGGATCCCGACGGCCTCTTCGCGGCTGGACACCCCCAGCTTGCCGTAGATCGAGCGGACCTGAGACTTCACGGTGTTCATCGACACGCTTCGGACGCGCGCGATCTCGGCCAGGCTCAGGCTCGAGGTCAGGAGGTGGGCGAGCTCGCGCTCCGTCGCCGTGAGGGCGGAGAGGGCGTCGGCGGAGGTGGAGGGGGCGGCGACGCGGGGCAGGATCTGTCGCGTCGCGGCGACGGTGGGAGCCAGATCGGGGGTGTGATGGGCCACCAGGTCGAGGAGGCGGTCGGTGTCGGAGAACGGGATCATGAGGAACGGCATCATCGAGCCGCCCGTTCGCTCGATGAGGCGGACCGCAGCGACCATGCTGTGCACGGCCCGCTTCTCGCCTCCCAGCCGGAGGAAGGCCACGGCTCGCAGCGTGAGGATCTGCGTCAGAGTGCGCAGACAGTGCTCGTCGTGCAGGGTGACGCACACGTTCGTGCTGTCTATGACCTCGCGTTCGCGTCCCATCTGCAGCAAGACCCGTGCTCGCTGCATCGGAAAGCAGACCGCGTGTCCGGGGGCGCTGACGGCGTTCTCGAGCACGGCAAGGGCCTCGTCGAACTCGCCGAGCGCGGTGAGCATGTCGGAATGAAGCCCGAGCAGGAGGCCCCGCACGATGCGGAAGCTTCGCGCTCGGCTCGAACTGTGCAGCAGTTCCCGGCTCTTGGCGAGTCCCTCGGTGATCTCACCCGCGATGAAGCGGGCGGCAACGCGCGTCATGCCCGCGCTGAAGTTCAGGTACGGGTTGTCGGGCTGCGTTCGGTCCAGCTCATCGGCGATCTCGAACAGTCGAACGCTGTCGGCTCGGCTCGCGGCGACGAATCCTTCACCCAGTAGCAGGCAGTGTGAGACATCCTCGACGTTCCACTGCTGCTCTCGGAAGAGGCGTCGGGCCTGGTCGGCGGCCTCCGCGGCCGCGAGGTATTCGGCGTTCAGCCCCAGATTGAGCGTTTGCGTGCCGAGAGCGCGATACCTCTGCCCGGGGGTTTCCGCGAACATCAACGCCTCAGCCGCGTAATGCCCGCCGAGCTGGGGCCACCCCACGGCGGCGCAGTACTCCGCGACGCTCGCGAACAGCCCCGACCGGACCGGTTCCGAGAGGGCGGCGGGGCGCGTGAGGCGGCCGGTGTCGAAGTAGCGCGAGACGAGGTCGAGCCCCTCGCCGAGCGCATCGTGGCGCGCGCGGGCGACGAGCATCGCCGAGAGCATCATGGCGCGGGCGTCGGTCCACAGCAGCGGAGGAGGGCCGGGCTCCGCCTCGGCGAGCAGCGCCAGGTGGCGCGCGAGCGGTTGGCCGTGCCCGGGCTCGAGGCGCAGCACGGTGTGCGCCGCGGCCGCCCGCAGAGCGGTGCCGGGATCGGTCGAGCTTTCGGGTTCGCTCATGAGGCCCTCCGGAGGCGAACACGGGCGCATGGACACAGCGTGCGCGACCGCGGTACGAAGAGCGCCCCTGTGAGCGACGATCGATCGCGGCTCTGGGGCCGCGGGCGAGGGTCGGAACCACCGCCCCCGGGAGCGATCCCCTTGCGAGAATACGCCCGACAGTCGGGCGGAGGCGCTCTCCACATCATCGTCAGGGCGCGATCCGGGGCGAGCGCGATCAAGCGCCCCGGGGTGCGGTCCCGCGTGGATCCGACGGACGGCCTCAGTCCGAGTGCACGTCGAGGATCGCCACCGCTTCCTCGCGCCGCGAGACCCCGAGCTTGCTGTAGATCGACCGCATCTGCGACTTGACGGTGTTCACCGATACCCCGCGCGCGCGAGCGATCTCCGCGGTGGTCTGATCCGTCCGCAGGAGGGTCGCGAGCTCGCGCTCCGCGGGGCTGAGCGGCGAGAGCGCGGGCGACATCGACTGGCGTGCCGCGAGCGCGGGGAGGGCGGCGCGCATCGCGGTGATGGTCTCGACGAGGTCGCCGCGCTCGTCGGCCACCAGGTCGAGCAGTCGCGCCGCGTCGGCGCTCGGGATCATCAGGAACGGCATGAGCGATCCCCCCGTCCGCGAGATCAGCTCGATGGCCGACTCCATGCTCTGCGTGGCGCGACGGGGGTGGCCCAGGCGGAGGAAGGCGACGGCGCGGCGGGTGAGGAGGGGCGTGAGGGTGCGCAGGCAGTGCTCATCGTGCATCGCGACGCAGGCGTTCGTCGACTCGATCACCTCGCGCTCTCTCCCCGTCAGCAGAAGGGTCGCCGCCCGCTGCATCGGGAAGCACACGGCATGGCCGGGCTGGGTGACCCCCGTCGCGAGCACGGCCAGCGCTTCGTCGAACTCGCCATGCAGGGCGAGCATGTCGGCATGCATCCCGAGCAGGAGGTCGCGCTGCAACCGCGGGCTCCGAGCCCGGTCGGAGGCGTGGAGCAGTCGGCGACTCTCGGCGAGGCCGGCCGCGAGGTCGCGATCGAAGAAGTGCGCGGCGACACGCATCACCGCCGCACCGAAATTCCAGTACGGCTGATCGGACGGCGTTCTCTGCAGCGCGTCGGCCAGTTCGCGGAGGCGCCCGACGTCGGCGCGAGTGAGGGCGAGCATCGCTTCGCCGAGGCAGAGGCAGTGCGAGAGGTCGTCATCGTGCCAGCCGTGCGCCGTGAAAAGGGCATGGGCCCGCTCGATCGCCGCAGCGGCCGCGATGTACTCCGCGTTGAGGGCGAGGGCTAGGGCATGCACGCTGTGGGCCCGGTACCGCTGCGCATCGGTCTCGGCGAACAGCAGCGACTCGGCCGCGTATCGGGCCGCGATCTGCGGCCACCCGGTGGCTGAGCAGTACTCGCTCACGCTCGCGTACAGGCGGGAACGCGTGCTGGCCGACATCGACGCCGGACGCGTCAGGCGTCCGTCCTCGAAGTAGCGTTGCGGCAGAGCCAAGCCGTCCGCGAGGGCATCGCGCCGCGCTCGGGCGGCCAGGATACTGGCGAGGACGCCGGCGCGCGCGTCGGTCCAGACGGCCGGTGCGGGCCCCGGATCGACCTCGGCGAGAAGGGTCAGATGGCGCGCGGTCGGCTGACCGTGTCCGGGCTCGAGGCGCAGGAGCGTCTGCACCGAAGCCGCGCGGAGGGCGTCGCCGCCTTCGGGCACCTCCACGATCGGCACATCCTCTCTCCGCCCGGGCGCGCGGGGAAAGGCGTCGGGCTCCCCATCCACGGGCTCGATGGGGAGGTCGGGAAGCGCGAAATCGGGACGCGGGTATGGAGAACGATAGTGGCGCGGGTGAAATTCCGCATGCACTGTCGGCGCAGCCGCCGATCGCGCGGTACGGCCGGCCGGAAGCTCAGGCTGCGGCGGAGACCACGGCGGAGATCGCCGAGGTGAAGAAGCCGAGCCCGTCGACACCGGAGCGCATGGCGGCGGAGGTTCCCGGACCGAAGCCCGGCTCGACCGCGTGCTCGGGGTGCGGCATGAGACCGACCACGTTGCCGCGCTCGTTCGTCAGACCGGCGATGTCGTCGAGCGACCCGTTGGGGTTCACGCCCAGGTACCGGAAGGCGACGAGACCTTCACCGTTCACGCGGGCCAGGGTCTCGGCATCCGCGATGTAGCCGCCGTCGGCGTTCTTGAGGGGGATGACGATCTCGTCGCCCTCGGAGAAGTCGCTCGTCCACGCGGTCGAGGCGTTCTCGACGCGCAGGCGCTGGTCGCGGCGGATGAACTGCTGGTGGGCGTTGCGGATGAGACCGCCCGGGAGCAGGTGCGCCTCGACGAGCATCTGGAAGCCGTTGCAGATGCCGAGCACGGGCATGCCCTTGTTTGCGGCGTCTTTCACCTCGGCCATGATCGGTGCGAACGCGGCGATGGCTCCCGCGCGCAGGTAGTCGCCGTAGCTGAAACCGCCGGGCAGGACGAGGGCGTCGACGCCCTTCAGGTCGTGCTCGCCGTGCCAGAGTGCAACCGGCTCGGCGCCCGCGAGACGGATCGCGCGCTGGGCGTCGCGGTCGTCGAGCGAACCGGGGAAGGTGATGACCCCGATGCGGGCGGTCACTCCACGACCTCGATGTTGACGACGTCTTCGATCACGGCGTTCGAGAGCATCTCGTCGGCGAGCTCGCGCGCGCGGGCGAGCGTGGCCTCGTCGACCTCGCCCTCGACGGTGAGCTCGAAGCGCTTGCCGATGCGGACGTCGGAGAAGCGGTGCTCGCCCAGACGCGACAGGGCGCCGGCGACGGCCTTCCCCTGCGGGTCGAGAAGCTCGGCCTTGGGCATGACGTCAACGACGATGGTGGGCACAGCAGCTCCAGAAGTCGGTGGGGTTGTGCCCCCCATTCTACGCAGGGCGCCCCGGCTGCCGCGGTCGCGGACGGGGTCTCGGTGATCTGGCCGCGAGACAGCATCCCGCTGACATCTCCATTGCAGGCTGCAGTGGGTTTGTCAGCGCAATGAAGTCTCGCGAGGCTCCTTGCGGGACAGCGCGGCGCGTAACGATGTGGGAGCGCTCTCTTGACGTTGTGGGAGCGATCCCATACTCTCGTCGAAATCGATGAGAGCGCTCCCACACGTGAGGCCGGGGGCTGATCACTCCGTCGGTTCGCATCCACCACAAAGGAGTGTCCTGTGAAATCACGCGCCCTGCGCCGCGTCGCCCTGGCGGCGTCCGTCGCCTCCACCTCTGCCCTCGTGCTGGCCGGTTGCTCCGGCGGCGGGGGCGCTGCCGCCGGCAGCAGCGACGAGGAGATCACCCTCACCGTCGCGACGTTCAACGACTTCGGCTACACCGACGAGCTGCTGAACGCCTACACCGCCGAGCACCCGAACGTGAAGATCGTGCACAACCGCGCGGCCAAGTCGAACGACGCCCGCGCCAACTACTTCCAGAAGCTCGGCAAGAGCGGCCTGGCCGACATCGAGGCCATCGAGGTCGACTGGCTGCCCGAGGTCATGAAGTACTCCGACCTGCTGGCGCCGGTGCCCGACGACCTGAAGGATCGCTGGCTCGACTGGAAGTCGAAGGCCGCGACCGACTCCTCCGGCAACCTCATCGGCTATGGCACCGACATCGGCCCCGAGGCCATCTGCTATCGCGCCGACCTGTTCGAGGCCGCGGGCCTTCCCTCCGACCCCACCGAGGTCGCCGCCGCCCTTCAGGGCGACTGGTCCAAGTACTTCGAGATGGGCGACAAGTACGTCGCCGCCACCGGCAAGCCGTTCTTCGACTCCGCCAGCAGCGTGTACCAGGGCATGATCAACCAGGTCGAAGCCGCGTACGAGGACCCCGACACCGGGGAGATCACCGCCACGACCAACCCCGAGGTCAAGAAGATCTACACCGAGACCCTCGACGCCAGCAAGACGCAGTCGGCGCACTTCGAGCAGTGGTCGACCGACTGGTACGCGGGCATGGCGAACGGCGCGTTCGCGACGCTCTCCTGCCCCGGCTGGATGCTGACGCAGATCGAGGGCAACGCTCCCGAGGTCTCGGGCTGGAAGATCGCCGACGTCTTCCCCAACGGCGGAGGCAACTGGGGCGGTTCGTACCTGACCGTCCCCGCCAACGGCGCGCACGTCGCCGAGGCGCAGGCCCTGGCCGACTGGCTGACCTCGCCCGAGCAGCAGGTCAAGTTCTTCGAGCAGGCGGGCACCTTCCCGAGCCAGGTCGACGCTCTGAAGTCGCCCGAGCTCCTCGGTGCGAAGAACGCCTACTTCGGCGACGCGGCGATCGGTGAGATCTTCACCAACCGCGCGAACGCCGTGTCGGTGACCCCGTTCAAGGGCCAGTACTACTTCCAGGTGAACGACGCGATGTCGAAGGCGCTCCTCCGCGTCGATCAGAACACGCAGGACGCCCAGACCTCGTGGGACCAGTGGGTCTCTCAGGTGGATGCCATCGGCTGACGTCGGACGTCGCGGGCCGGGCGCCGTGTGCGCCCGGCCCGTACCCCCGGAAGGAAACCCATGACCACCACACTGCAGCCGCCCGCGAACCCCGCGGCATCCGCCCCCGACGGTCCCCCCGCTCGCACGCCCCGACGCGTCGGGTTCGGCTCGAAGCTCAGCGCCTGGGATCTGAAGCTTTCCCCGTACCTCTACATCTCCCCGTTCTTCATCCTCTTCATCGTCACGGGCCTCTTCCCGATCCTGTACACGGGCGTCATCTCGTTCATGGACTGGGACCAGATCCGCGGCTCGGGCACCTTCGTCGGCTTCGACCAGTACGCCTACGTGCTCTCGCAGCCCGCGTTCTGGGACGCCCTACGCAACACCTTCAGCATCTTCGTGCTGTCGACCGTGCCGCAGCTGATTCTCGCGGTCTTCATCGCGGCGATGCTCGACCAGAACATCCGGGCGAAGACCCTGTGGCGGATGGGCGTCCTCGTCCCGTACGTCATGGCCCCCGTCGCCGTCGCGCTGATCTTCAGCAACATGTTCGGCGACCAGTACGGCATCGTGAACACCCTGCTCGGCCGCATCGGCCTGCCCGGGGTGGGATGGCACTCCGACACCTTCGCCAGCCACATCGCCATCGCGACGATGGTCAACTTCCGCTGGACCGGCTACAACACCCTCATCCTGCTCGCCGCCATGCAGGCCGTCCCGCGCGAGTACTACGAGGCGGCCACGGTCGACGGCGCGGGCAAGGTCCGTCAGTTCTTCTCGATCACGCTGCCGAGCCTCAAGCCGACCCTCATCTTCGTCGTCATCACGTCGACCATCGGCGGCCTGCAGATCTTCGACGAGCCGCGCATGTTCGACCAGGGCGGCACCGGCGGGTCCAACAACCAGTGGCTGACGATCTCGCTCTACCTCTACAAGCTCGGGTGGGGCGAGTGGAACTTCGGTCGGGCGGCCGCGCTCGCGTGGATCCTCTTCCTCATCATCCTCGTCATCGGGGCGGTCAACCTCTTCATCAGCCGCTCGCTCGTGCGTGACGAGGGCGCCCGCGACGGCCTCACCCGCGCTCAGCGCCGTGCCGCCTCGCGTGCCGCGAAGCAGCGCCTCGCCGCCGAATCCACCGGAAAGGGCGCACGGTCATGAGCGTCATCGACACCTCTCCCGTCACCGCGGCCGCAGACCCGAAGCCGCCACAGCGCCAGTCCCGGGTCCGCCGGCCCCGCGCCGTGCGGGGCTCGCGTCCCGGCTGGTTCGTCTACGCCAGCCTCGGCGTCGTCCTGCTCGCGGCGATCGTGCCCTACTACTGGGCGCTGCTGATCGGCTCGGGCGACTCGTCCACGATCCGCAACACCGAGCTGTCGTGGATCCCGGGCGGCAACTTCTTCACGAACGCCGCCGCGGTGCTGAACAACCCGGCCGTCAACTTCTGGACGGGCCTGTGGAACTCCATCTTCAGCTCGGCCTTGATCGCGGCATCCGTCGTCTTCTTCTCGACCCTCGCGGGTTGGGCCTTCGCGAAGCTGCGCTTCCGCGGCGGTCCGTGGCTGCTGGTGTTCGTCGTCGCGACGATGGCCGTGCCCACGCAGCTCGGCGTCGTTCCGCTCTACATCCTGTTCAGCGAGATCGGGTGGACGGGGCAGATCGGCGCGATCATCGTGCCGGCGCTCACCAGCGCCTTCGGTGTCTTCTGGATGACGCAGTACCTGCGCCAGGCCGTGCCCGACGAGCTGATCGAGGCTGCCCGCGTCGACGGAGCGAGCTCGTTCCGCACGTTCCTCACCGTGGGCGTCCCGGCCGCTCGCCCCGCCGCGGCGATGCTGGGTCTGTTCACGTTCGTCACCGCGTGGAACAACTTCTTCTGGCCGTTCATCGTGCTCGACCGCCAGAACCCGACGCTGCCGGTGGCCCTGTCGCTGCTGCAGTCGAACTACTTCGTCGACTACTCGGTCGTGCTCGCGGGTGTGCTGCTTTCGACGGTTCCGCTCCTGCTGCTGTTCGTGTTCGCGGGCAAGCAACTGGTCAGTGGCATCATGCAAGGGGCGGTGAAGGGATGACCCTCGCGCCCACGGAAGGAACCCGAACCATGTCCGCAACCCGAGCCTTTCCCGAGGGCTTCCTCTTCGGAGCCGCGACCGCGGCCTACCAGATCGAAGGAGCCGCCTTCGAAGACGGTCGTACCGCCTCGATCTGGGACGCGTTCAGCCGCGTCCCGAACGCGGTGATCAACGCCGACAACGGCGACGTCGCGTGCGACCACTACCACCGCTACGCGGGCGACGTGCAGCTCATGAAGAGCCTCGGCCTGCAGACGTACCGCTTCTCGACGTCCTGGTCGCGCGTGCGCCCCGACGGCGGCGCGCTGAACCCGAAGGGCGTCGACTTCTACAAGCGCCTCGTCGACGAGCTCCTGGATGCCGGCATCCTCCCGTGGCTGACCCTGTACCACTGGGATCTTCCCCAGGCCCTGCAGGACCGCGGCGGCTGGACGGTCCGCGAGACGAGCGATCTCTTCACCGAGTACGCGCTCGACATGCACGACGCCCTGGGCGACCGGGTCAACGTGTGGACGACGCTCAACGAGCCCTGGTGCTCGTCGTTCCTCAGCTACACCGCGGGCGCGCACGCCCCCGGGCACTATTCGCAGGCCGAGGGCATGCTCGCCGCCCACCACCTGCTGCTCGGTCACGGTCAGACCGTCCGCGAGCTCCGCGCGCGCGACTCGTCGTTGAACCTCGGACTCACGCTGAACCTCACGGTGGCGGATGCCGTCGACCCGACGAACCCGAGCGACGTCGACGCCGCGCGCCGCATCGACGGTCAGTTCAACCGCTGGTTCCTCGAGCCGGTGTTCCGCGCCGAGTACCCCGCCGACATCATCAAGGACTTCCGCGACACCGACGCCGAGGCTGTGTCTCGGTGGCAGGCAGCGGTGCAGCCGGGCGACCTCGACGTCATCTCGACGCCGATCGACACCCTCGGCGTGAACTACTACCACGGCGAGTTCGTCGGGGGCACTCCTCCCGTCGTCAATCCGCCCGCGGGCGATGCTCCGACCGAGCGGCCGATCTCGTCGCCGTTCCCCGCGCACCAGAACCTCTTCTGGCACGACCGTGGACTTCCGCGCACGAACATGGGCTGGGAGGTGCAGCCCGAGGGGCTCACTCGCCTGCTGGTGCACGTCAGCGAGGAGTACAGCGCGCAGGCGGGTGTCGCCCTCTACGTCACCGAGAACGGTGCGGCCTACGACGACGAGCTCGTCGTCGAGGACGGCGAGGCGCACGTCCACGACACCGACCGCGTCGAGTTCGTCGAGGCGCACCTCGGAGCGGTTCTGGATGCCGTCGACCAGGGCGTCGACGTACGCGGCTACTTCTACTGGTCGCTGATGGACAACTTCGAGTGGGCGTGGGGCTACGAGAAGCGGTTCGGCATCATCTTCGTCGATTACGCGACGCAGGAGCGGACCGTGAAGGATTCGGGTCTGGCGTACGCGCGGGTTATTGCGGAGCGGGCGTTGGTTGCGGAGGGGGCCGTCGGGGTCGGCTGATCCACCTCGTGTTGGCGGTACTGAGCCGATGACGCACGGACCCACGCCTTCTCCTTCAGCGTGCGTCCGTGCGTCATCCTCAGGATGAGCGATCCTCGTGGTGGTTCGAGTTCATGATGTATCGATGACCACGTTGCAGGAGAGTGCCTCGTGATTGAGGTGACTTACGAGCACGAGGCCGACTTGATGAATGCGAAGCCGCTGCTGGAGGCGCAGGCGTAGAGGGATCCGTCTTTGGCGTTGCTGGCGAGGGGTGTGAGGGTGCCTCCGCTGATGCTGTAGTAGAT
>NZ_LDRU01000070.1 GCF_001476285.1 Microbacterium testaceum
AGCGCGGCGACGCCGGCGGCGTTGGGAGCGGCCGCCGAGGTTCCGACGAACGTCTTCACCGCCGGATCGTCGGTGGGCATTCCCAGGACCGAGTTGCGCGCGCGGTCGACCGAGATCACGTCGGGTCGGCTCACCACGGGTCGCGGGTCGAGGATCGCCGACGGCGGGTCGGCGGTGGCCGACCCGAACGCCCAGACGACCGGGCCGTAGCTCGAGAAGTACTCCATCTCGGTGGGGTCGTTGACCGGAGACGCGCCGATGGAGAGGGCCGCGGGGTCGCCGTTGTGCCCGGTGTTGGTCCGCCCGACGATGTCGTCGCCCGCCGAGCGCCAGTACTCGGCTGACAGGAAGGTCGCGCCCTGGCCGAAGATGACGGAGATGGGTGGGAGGGGCAGGGAGGTGTCGGCATCCGGAATCACGATGCGGGCGACCGAGATCTCCACCTCCGTCGGGTTCGCGGACGCGGGGAGCGTGACGGTGAAACCCGGAGTGCCGTCGAGCATCCGGGCCGCGGGAGTCGCGAGAACGTCGCCGTCGACCGTCACCACCGGAACCAGGAGGCCGCTGACCCGGCCGAGCGGCTCTCCCCACTGCACGTCGACGGTGGTGCTGTCGCCGGCGGCGAGGGTGTAGCCGAGGGTGGCATCCGTGCCCTCGCCGGGATCCATGTCGAGGCAGTCGACGGGGGCGTCCCAGCCCTGTGCCTGGGCGCCCGTCACGATCTCGTCGGGGCAGGCCATCGGACGGTACGCGGGGGTTTCCCAGCCGTTGATGGGGGATACCTCCTGGCCCGGGCGGGGGTCCCGAGCGAGGGCCGTCGAGTTCCCGGCGGCCGAGAAGTACGCGACGCCCGCTTCGTTCGCCCGCGCGATCGCTTCGCCGACGGGGGAGCGCTGGAAGACGGGCTCGTTCTTGGGCTCGACGTCGTCGACGATGACGTCCGCCCCGTCGGCGACGAGCATCTCGATCGCCTCGATGACGGATGCCGCGTGCCCCTCGTCGACGGAGGCGAAGGCGAGCTCGGCACCCGGCGCGATGCCGTGCACGAGTTGCACCATCGCGCGACCTTCGTCCGTGCCCTCGGCGGCTTCGCGCACCACGTGGACGGGGGTCTCGTGTCCGCAGGGGTTCCCGGGGCCGGGGAGAAGCCCGTTCGCGATGTCGTCGGCGACGGTCGCGCCCGGAGCCGAGGTGCGGCCGAAGGAGTCGGAGATGACGCCGACCTTCACGCCCGTACCGTCGACGCCGAACGTCTCTCGCGCGATGTCGGCGCGCAGGGGCGCGTCGGCGTCGACGGGGATGGTGCGGCAGGATTCCGGCGCGGCGGGCGTCGCGGCGAGGGCCGCGGGGGCGATCGCGCCCGCGGTGAAGATGAGGGCAAGGGCGAAACCGACGGACGTACGCAAAGCGGGGGACTCCTGGTCGACGACGCCGTCGGCCGGGTGGCTCGGCGGTGGCTCGAGGAGCCGACGAGCCTCATCCTATGGGCTGCACTCAGCTAACGCACAGGTTTCTTGCGAACCCGAGACCGCGCACGCGTTCAGCTTTTCGCGCCGGTGAAAGCGAGGGCCCCGCCGAGGCCGATCATCATGACGCCGCCCGTTCCCGACAGCGTCGAGATGCGCTTCGGCGACCGGGCGAACCAGGTGCGCGCGGTGCCCGCGGCGAGGGCCCACACGCTGTCGCATGTCAGCGCCATCAGCTGGAACATCAGCCCGAGGATGAGCAGCTGCAACCACACGGCACCGGAGTGCGGGGCGACGAACTGAGGGAGCACGGCGACGAAGAACGCGATCGTCTTGGGGTTGGTGAGGCCCACGACGAATCCCTGGCGAAGCAGTGTCCACGACGAGGTGGGTCCGCGCGTGGCACCCGCGACGTGCGCGTGGCGGTGGCGGATGGCCTGGATGCCGAGCCACACGAGGTAGATCGCCCCGACGATCTTCAGCACGGTGAACGCGACGATCGACGAGGCCACGATCGCGCCGACACCGAAAGCGACGGCGAGCACCGCGGGAACCGTGCCGAGGGCGTTGCCGACGACGCTCAGGACACCCGCACGGCGACCGAGGGCGATGGAACGGCCGATGACGAACAGCACGCTGGGCCCCGGAATGACGATGATGACGACGGATGCCGCCACGAAGGCCAGCATGTTCTCGATCGGAGGCATGCGTGCAGCGTACTGCTCTCGCGTTTCGGGGACGTTCCGTTGTGATGCGTCGGGGCGTTGCTTGCCGGTGTTGGTCGCTTCGGGGGTGCTTGGGCGGCGAAGTGCGGCAAATGACGCGGGGTCGGGCCGGCGCGCGGAGGCTTCGTTTGCCGGTGTTGGTCGCTTCGGGGGTGCTCGGGCGGCGAGGTGCGGCAAGTGACGCGGCATCGCGCGGGAACGGAATGCTTCGTTTGCCGCTGTTCGTCGCTTCGGGGGTGCTCGGGCGGCGAAATGCGGCAAGTCACGCGGTGTCGCGCCGGCGCGCGGAGGCTTCGTTTGCCGGTGTTCGTCGCTTCGGGGGCGTTCGGGCGGCGAAGTGCGGCAAATGACGCGGCATCGCGCGGGAACGGAATGCTTCGTTTGCCGGTGTTCGTCGCTTCGGGGGTGCTTGGGCGGCAAAGTGCGGCAAATGACGCGGCATCGCGCGGGAACGGAATGCTTCGTTTGCCGCTGTTCGTCGCTTCGGAGCGCCTGAGCGGCAAAGTGCGGCAAGTCACGCCGGGACCGCTCTACGCCGGCACGGCCTCCCGCGCCAGCAGCTCACTGATGCGCCCCACGCACCCGCCGCAGCCGGTGCCCGCGCGGGTCGCGGCCTTCACGCACGCGACCGTCGGCTCCCCGGCCGCGATCGCCTCGCGGATGGCCCCGGCGCTCACGCCGTTGCACCAGCACACGGTCGCGTCCGCGGCGAAGGGGTCGGCGACGGTGGCCATCCCGGCATCGGGCGCGTCGAGCCGGAGCAGCGACGAGCGGTCGGCCGGAAGCTCCGAGCCGCGCTCGAACAGCAGGGTGAGCTCGGCACCGGTGCGAGGCATCCCGACCGCGACGAAGCCGGTGAGCACGCCCTCGACGGTGACGAGCTTCACGTAGGCGCCCCGCGCGGGGTCGGCCCAGAGGGTGACCTGGGGGCCGTGGCATCCGGGAGCGTGCGAGAAGGGGTCGGCGTCGACCGCGCCGCCGGCCACCACGTCGATCCCCTCGGCCTTGAGCATGACGACACCGGGGCGTTCGACGGATGCCGGCCCCGAGACGCCCGTCGAGAGCAGCGCCGCGAGGCGGTCGGCCTGACGCCAGCCCGGTCCCACGAGTCCGCTCGGGCCGCCCGGGACGCGGCCGTGGGCGTCGGCGTCCGCGGGGTCGGCGACGTGCGCGCAGTCGCCGATGGCGAAGATGTCCGGGTCGGTCCACGAGCGCGAGGAGCCGTCGACGAGGATGCCGGCCGACGTGGCGAGTCCGGCGAGGGATGCCACTTCCGTCCGCGCCGCGACCCCGCACGACAGCACGAGCAAGTCGCCCGCGAGCACCTTGCCGTCGGCGCAGACGAGGCCGTCGAACCACGCGTGTCCGTGGTCGTCGTATCGGAGAAGGATGCTCTCGGCGCGCGCGTGGTGCGCCATCTCGACGCCGACGGCTGTCGCGGCGGAGGCCAGCACTCGGCCGCCGTTCTCGTCGAGCGTCCGGTTCATGGGGGCTGCGGAGTGGTAGGCCACGACGACCTCCGCCCCGGCCTCGGCGGCGGCCAGCGCGAGCTCCATGCCGAGGACTCCCGCCCCGAGCACGACGATCCGCTGCCCGGCCGAGACGGCTGCCCGCACGTGCTCGGCGTCAGCGAGGTCGCGCAGGGCGACGACGCCGCGGGGGAGGGGAGCCCCGCCGAGGTCGAGTTCTGCGGGGGCGGCTGACACGGAAGTCCGGTCGCGCCGCGCGCGTTCCATTCCGGCGAGCGTCGGGACGTTCGCGCGGGCGCCGGTCGCGAGCACGAGCCGGTCGTAGTCGAGACGGATGCCATCGTGCAGGCGCACCACCCGGCGGTGACGGTCCACGCCCACCACCGTCGCGCCCAACACGAACCGCACGCCGGCCTCTTCGGCGACGCGGCGGTCGTCCATGTCGAGGCCCGCGCGGTCGGTGCGGCCGACCGCGTACTCGGCGAGCAGGACGCGGTTGTACACGTCGTGGGGTTCGGCTCCCACGACGGTGAGATCGATGCGCCCGTCGCGCACCGCGGGCAGCAGCCCGTCGATGAGCCGCGCCCCGACGGGGCCGTAGCCCACCAGCACCACACGCTCAGACATGTGTTCCCTCCTCGGTGCGAACAGCGCCCGGATGCTCCGACACCACCACGGGCCCGTGCTCGAACGCCGGCACGGGCGCAGCGGCATCCGGAGCCACCCGCACTCGCGTGCGCTTGAACTCGGGCATCGCCGAGGTCGGGTCGACGATCGCCTCGGTCAGGCGGTTGGCGCACTCATCTCCCGCGTAGTGGAACGGCAGGAACACGGTGTCGTGGCGGATGTCGGTCGTCACGCTCGCCCGCGCCCGCACGGTGCCGCGCTCGTTCGACACCGCCACGAGCGCGTCTTCGCGGATGCCGAGCCTCGACGCCGTCGCGGGGTGAATCTCGAGCCGTGCCTCGGGGCGTGCACCGTTCAGCTCGGCCACCCGCCGGGTCTGCGTGCCCGACTGGTACTGCTGCAGATAGCGGCCGGTGACGAGGGTCAGCTCGGCGCCGCGGTCGGTGGGCGTCGGGGGAGTGGCATCCACCGGCACGAGACGCGCGCGGCCATCGGCGTGGGCGAAGCGCTCCGTGAAGGGGCGGGGAGTGCCCGACGAACGGTACGGCCAGTAGGCCTCGACGCCGGTGTCGAGCAGTTCGTGCGAGAGGCCGGAGTAGTCGGCGACGCCGCCCTCCGACGCGCGGGCGAGCTCGTCGAACACCTCGGCCGGGTCGGTCGACCAGGTGGATGCCGCGCCCAGGCGCTGCGCGAGCTCCGACAGGATCCACAGCTCGCTGCGGGCTCCCTCGGGTCCAGGCAGCGCCCGGCGACGGCGGATCACGCGCCCCTCGAGGGAGGTCATCGTGCCCTCCTCCTCGGCCCACTGCAGCACGGGCAGCACGATGTCGGCGAGCTCCGCGGTCTCGCTGAGGAAGAAGTCGCAGACGATGAGGGTGTCGAGCGCCGCGAGCCGCGAACGCACGGCCTCGACGTCAGGGGCCGAGACGACGACGTTCGACCCCGCGACGAGCAGGGTCTTCACCGGCCCGCCGAGTTCGCCGAGCAGGGCGGTGGCCGGGATGCCGGCATCCGGAATCTCCTCCGGATCGATGCCCCAGACACCGGCGACGTGCCGCCGGGCTTCGGGGTCGCGGATGGAGCGGTAGCCGGGCAGCTGGTCGGCCTTCTGGCCGTGTTCGCGTCCGCCCTGGCCGTTGCCCTGGCCGGTGAGGGTGCCGTAGCCCGAGCCCTCGCGGCCGACCAGGCCGAGGACGAGGGCGAGGTTGATCGCGGCGGTCGCTGTGGCGGTGCCGTCGACGTGCTGTTCGACGCCGCGTCCGGTGAGGATGTACGCGCCGCCCGCGGCGAGGCGACGGGCGGTCTCGCGGAGCTGGGCGACGGGGACGCCCGTGGTCGACGAGGTGCGTTCGGGCCACCACGCGGCGACCGACCTTCGGAGGGCGTCGAACCCCGTCGTGCGCTCCTCTATATAGAGGCGGTCGGCGAGGCCCTCGGCGAGGGCGATGTGCGTGAGCCCGAGCAGCAGCGGCAGGTCGGTGCCCGGGGCGGGCTGCAGATGGGTACCGGCACCGTCTTCGGTGAGGCGCGCGGTGGCGGAGCGGCGCGGGTCGACGACGATGAGGCCGCCGTTCGCGCGCGCCCCGGCGAGGTGCGCGAGGAACGGGGGCATGGTCGCGGCGACGTTCGAGCCGAGCAGCAGGATGGTCCGCGCGTCGTCGAGGTCGGTGACGGGGAAGGGAAGGCCGCGGTCCATCCCGAAAGCGCGATTGGATGCCGCCGCCGCCGACGACATGCAGAAGCGGCCGTTGTAGTCGATGCGCGAGGTGCCCAGCGCGACGCGGGCGAACTTGCCGAGCTGGTACGCCTTCTCATTGGTGAGTCCGCCGCCGCCGAAGATGGCGTTGGCGTCGGGTCCATGGGCGGCTTTCGTGACGCGGAACGCCGCGGCCACGGCATCCAGTGCCTCATCCCAGGTGGTCTCGGCGAGAGTGCCGTCGGGGCGCCGCATCAGTGGCATCCGGAGTCTGTGGGGCGAGGCCAGGAGCTCCGCCGACGTCCAGCCCTTGGCGCAGAGTCCTCCCCGGTTGGTGGGGAAGTCGCGGCCGGTGACCGTCGTGTGGCCCGCGTGGCTGACGGTCATGGCGCACTGCAATGCGCAGTAGGGGCAGTGGGTGTCGGCGGAGCTCATGGGGTCAGATCCGCGTTCCGGTCTTCTTCGACATGCGGAGGTACACGCCCGCGGTGAGGGCGAGGAACGCGACGTAGGCGAGGGCGAACCAGCCGAGGGCGGGGGTGTACGAGCCGAACGTCGTCTTCGAGAAGCCGAGCAGCTGCGGGATGAAGAAGCCGCCGTACGCGCCGATCGCCGAGATGAGGCCGAGGGCTGCGGCGGCCTTGCGCTGCGCGCCGATTCCGCCGTTGGCCTTGAGGGCGAAGATCGTCGGGATCATGCGGTACGTCGAGCCGTTGCCGATGCCCGCCGCCGCGAAGAGCACGAGGAAGCAGAGCAGGAAGATCGCAAAGTTCTGCATCGGCAGGGTGAGGATCACACTCAGGATGCCGAGCCCCATCACCGTGAAGGCGCCGATCGTGATGACGGTGCCGCCGAAGCGGTCGGCGAGTTTGCCGCCGTAGGGGCGGGCGAGCGAGCCGACGAGAGCGCCGAGGAACGCGAGGGTGACGGTCGCCGTACCGATCACGATGCCCTTGAAGTCCGGGAACGTGTCGGCGAGCAGCTTCGGGAAGACGCCCGCGAAACCGATGAACGAGCCGAAGGTGCCGATGTAGAGCAGCGACAGCACCCACATGTGCGGCTCTTTGAGAGCGGCGAGGGATGCCGTGATGTCGGCCTTCGCGGCGGAGAGGTTGTCCATGCGGAGGTAGGCGCCCACCATCGCGACGAGGATCAGCGGCACCCAGATGAGGCCCGCGAGCGGGAGGTTGAGCGTCGCCGCGGCCCCGACGGTGATGACGATGGGGACCACGAACTGCGCGACCGAGGCGCCGAGGTTTCCGCCGGCGGCGTTGAGTCCGAGGGCGTATCCCTTCTGCGCGGCGGGGTAGAAGAACGTGATGTTCGACATCGAACTGGCGAAGTTGCCGCCGCCGAAGCCCGCGAACGCGGCGATCAGGAGCAGCAGGCCGAAGGGCGTCTGCGGGTTCGCCACAGCGATGGCGAGGCCGATGCTCGGGATGAGGAGGAGACCGGCGGACACGATCGTCCAGTTTCGACCGCCGAAGCGCGGGACCATGAAGGTGTAGGGGATGCGCAGCGTCGCGCCGACGAGGCTCGGCATGGAGATGAGCCAGAAGATCTCACCCGTGGAGAGCTGGAAGCCCGCCGCCGGCAGCGAGACGACGACGACCGACCACAGCTGCCAGACGACGAAGCCCAGGAACTCGGCGAAGATCGACCACCGCAGGTTGCGGGAGGCTATGGCCTTGCCTTCCTTGGCCCACTGCGTGGCGTTCTCGGGGTTCCAGTTGTCGATCCAGCGGCCGGGGCGGTGGCTGAGTTCTGCGCTGGCTGTTGCGGGCGGCGCCGTGGTGGCTTCGGGGCGCGGGTCGGTGACGGTCACGGGGTCCTCCGTTGGGCGATGTGGGGAGGTGCAGCGCCCCGCATGGGCTGGGCGTGCCGCCAGCGTAGGAAGGGGGCGTTACCCGGGACCGCGTCGGGAG
>NZ_LDRU01000071.1 GCF_001476285.1 Microbacterium testaceum
CCGCCGCCGCCCACGCCTCCGCCGTCACCCCAGTCCGACGGGCGGGACTGCTCGATGTCGCGCTGCGCGATCTGCAGGGCCTCGGCGGCCAGCGCTCCCGTGCGTCGTGCGGTGGCGAGCACCGTCTCGCGTTCGTCCTCGGCGACGGGGCCGAGCGGGAGCCCCGACCGCAGCCGCTCGGCTTCGACGAAGCGTGTGCGGGCATCCGCGCCGATCCAGCCGCGGTGCCCGGTGATGAGCCCGCGCGCGACGGCGAGCTGGCGGTCGGCGTCGTCGATCGCGTGATCGACCTGTTCTTGAGAGGGCACGGGACGCGCAGCGCGTTCACGCGCCGCATCGAGCTCGGCGTTGGCCTGCCGAAGTGTCGAGAGCGAACTGAAGGGGTCGGTGCGCGAGCCGGCCGGAGGAAGGGAAGCGAGGGCTCTTTCGAGATTCGCCATGGCCTGGGTCACGATGGGCGTCATCGGCCCGCGGCGGGCCTCGGCGAGGTCGCTGCGGGAGTCGTCGATGACGGCCGCGAGCGTCGATTCGGCACGGAGGGCTTCGATCTCGAAGGTGTCGACGGCGTCGAGCAAGGACTCGGCTCGCCGCACCGCCTCGGTGGCCGCCTCGAGGGCGACGGATGCCTGTTCGCGCTGACCCGCTTCGCGTCGGCGCTCGGAGACGCCGGCGGTGTGCACGGCGAAGTCCAGCAGCTGGTCGATCTCGTCGGGGTTCCCGCCGATCTGCTGCAGGGCCGCGTCGTTGTACCGGTGCGAGAGACGCTCCACCACGTCGCGGGCGTGCGGCACGCGTTCCGCGAGACGCTCGCGGTCGGCGCGCACGCGGGCGAGGATCTCCGGGGCGCGGCGCACCGCGTCGATCTTGGGCTGGAGGACGAGCGTGCGCTCTTCGAGGAGGTCTTCCGCCCACTTCGACAGCTGGATGATCCGCGCGTTGCGCGTGCGCAGCTCCTCGGCGGTGTCAGGGATCTCGTCGTGGTTGAGCTGGTGCAGCTGGAACGCTTCCGCGAGGTGCGTCTTCACCGAGTCCAACGCCGCAGCGAGGTCCTCCGTGGCCTTGTCGCCGAGCTCGGCGCGGGCGAAGTCGAGTTCGTCCGACGTCAGCCGCACGCGTTCGTCCGCCGCGACGATCGCAAGCTCCGCCCGTCGCGCCAGATCGGCGTCCGCGGCATCCTGTTCTTCGCGCTTCCTTCTGCCCCAGAAACCGGCCATGGCACGATCCTAGGCCGCGTCATCGAGGAGGGTGCCGTGTGTTCGCTACGGGCGCGAGGGCATCGGGCCGGCTCGCAGGTCACGAACGGGTAACACGGATAGCATGGGCGATGTATGCCTGTTCGCAGGCCGGCGTCCGCACGGGCGTCGCACCCGACAGATGGAGATGCTTCGTGGCCAATCCGCTCGAGAAACTGCTGCGCGCCGGTGAGGGACGCATCCTGCGCCGCCTGCAGGGCGTCGTGAAGGCGACCGGTGCGCTCGAAGAGGATTACGAACACCTCACCGACGACGAGCTGCGCAACGAGACCGCCGAACTGCGCGCGCGGTACGAAGCCGGTGAGACCCTCGATCAGCTGATGCCCGAGGCCTTCGCCGCGGTGCGCGAGGCCGCCAAGCGCACGCTCGGACAGCGCCCCTACGACGTGCAGATCATGGGTGGCGCGGCTCTCCACCTCGGGAACATCGCCGAGATGAAGACCGGTGAGGGCAAGACGCTGACCGCGGCGCTCCCGGCGTACCTGAACGCCATCGCCGGCAAGGGCGTGCACGTCATCACCGTCAACGACTTCCTCGCGAGCTACCAGTCCGAGCTGATGGGCCGCGTGTACCGCGCGCTCGGCATGACGACCGGCACCGTCATCTCGGGCCAGACCCCCGAGGTCCGTCGCCAGCAGTACGAGGCCGACATCAGCTACGGCACGAACAACGAGTTCGGCTTCGACTACCTGCGCGACAACATGGCGTGGCGCAAGGAAGACCTCGTTCAGCGCGGGCACTTCTTCGCGATCGTCGACGAGGTCGACTCGATCCTCATCGACGAGGCGCGCACCCCGCTGATCATCTCGGGACCCGCGTCCGGCGAGGCCAACCGCTGGTTCGCCGAGTTCGCGAAGCTCGCCCGCACCCTCGAGCCCGGCGTCGACTACGAGGTCGACGAGAAGAAGCGCACGATCGGTGTGCTGGAGCCCGGCATCGAGAAGGTCGAGGACTACCTCGGCATCGACAACCTCTACGAGTCGGCCAACACCCCGCTGATCTCGTTCCTCAACAATTCGATCAAGGCGATCGCGCTGTTCAAGCGCGACACCGACTACGTCGTCATGAACGACGAGGTCATGATCGTCGACGAGCACACCGGTCGCATCCTCGTCGGGCGCCGCTACAACGAGGGCATCCACCAGGCCATCGAGGCGAAAGAGAACGTGCCGGTCAAGGCCGAGAACCAGACGCTGGCCACCGTCACCCTGCAGAACTACTTCCGCCTGTACGACAAGCTCGCCGGCATGACGGGTACCGCCGAGACCGAGGCGGCCGAGTTCATGTCGACCTACAAGCTCGGCGTGGTGCCGATCCCGACGAACAAGCCGATGGTCCGCAAGGATCAGCCCGACCTCGTCTACAAGAACGAGACCGCGAAGTTCGCTCAGGTGGTCGAAGACATCGCCGAGCGTCACGAGAAGGGCCAACCGGTCCTCGTCGGTACGACGAGCGTCGAGAAGAGCGAGTACCTCTCGCGCCTGCTCGCGAAGAAGGGCGTGAAGCACGAGGTGCTCAACGCCAAGAACCACGCGCGCGAGGCCGAGATCGTCGCTCGCGCGGGACGCCTCGGCGCGGTCACGGTGGCCACCAACATGGCCGGTCGTGGAACCGACATCATGCTCGGCGGTAACGCCGAGTTCCTCGCCGTGCAGGAGATGAAGGCGAAGAACCTCGATCCGGTCGAGACGCCCGAGGCCTACGAGGCCGAGTGGGATGCCGTGTACCAGGGGGTGCGCGACACCGTCGCCGAAGAGGCGGCGAAGGTCGTCGAGGCCGGCGGCCTGTACGTGCTCGGCACCGAGCGTCACGAGTCGCGCCGCATCGATAACCAGCTGCGCGGTCGCTCCGGCCGTCAGGGCGACCCCGGCGAGAGCCGCTTCTACCTGTCGCTGACCGACGACCTCATGCGTCTGTTCCAGTCGGGCGCGGCCGAGGCGATCCTCGCCCGCACGAACTTCCCCGACGACGTCGCGATCGAGTCGGGCCTGGTCTCGCGCGCGATCAAGAGCGCGCAGTCCCAGGTCGAGGCGCGCAACGCCGAGATGCGCAAGAACGTCCTCAAGTACGACGACGTCCTGAACCGCCAGCGCGAGGCGATCTACGCTGACCGTCGTCACATGCTGCAGGGCGATGACATCGCCGACCGCGTGCAGCACTTCATCGAAGACGCCATCACCGCGGTCATCGACGACCACACGGGTTCGGGTCACACCGAGTCGTGGGACTTCGATGCGCTGTGGACCGAGCTGAAGACCCTCTACCCGGTGAGCGTGACGATCGACGAGGTCGTCGCCGAGGCCGGCGGCAACAAGGGTCGCATCACGGCCGAGGGCCTCAAGCGCGAGATCATCTCGGACGCCCGCATCGCCTACCAGAACCGCGAGGAGTCGCTGGGTGCTCCCGCCCTGCGCGAGCTCGAGCGCCGCGTGGTGCTGCAGGTGCTCGACCGCCGCTGGCGCGAGCACCTGTACGAGATGGACTACCTCAAGGACGGCATCGGCCTGCGCGCCATGGCTCAGCGCGACCCGCTGATCGAGTACCAGCGCGAGGGCTACCAGATGTTCCAGTCGATGATGGGGCAGATCAAGGAGGAGTCCGTGGGCTTCCTCTACAACCTCGAAGTCGAGGTCCGCAAGGTCGAGGGCGAAGAGAGTGCCCAGGTCGAGGCGAAGGGTCTCGCGCCCGCGCCCGTCGAGGGTCAGCGCCTGGAGTACTCCGCGGCCAACGACGCCGGCGAGGTCGAGGTCCGCAACGACCGCGGCCAGGTGCAGCAGGCGGCGACGAACCGCCTGCGCCAGGCCGCCGCGCAGGCTCCCGCCGCCGAGGCCCCGGCGCCGAGCGGACCGCGCGGCGCCTTCGGCCAGCGCACCGAGGCTCCCGAGCAGCCCGTGGCGAACAACCGCGCCGATCGCCGCGCCGCCGGCAAGAAGAAGTAACGGACACACGGATGCCGCGCCCCTGACGCTCATCGGGGGCGCGGCATCCGTGTGCCCAGGGGCAGTCCACCCGGTGTCGATTGGCTCTGAGGGGGCGGGGATATCCTGAACCGATGAGCCCGTTGCGCCCCCTCGATCAGTCGTCGAAGTTGAAGGATGTCCTCTACGAGATCCGTGGAGAGGCCCTCGTCGAGGCAGACCGGCTCGAGGCCGAGGGGCACGCGATCCTCAAGCTCAACACGGGCAACCCGGCGATCTTCGGCTTCGAGGCGCCGCACCAGATCGTGCGCGACATGATCGCGGCCGTGCCGAACGCGCACGGCTACAGCGACAGCCGAGGCGTACTGTCGGCGCGCCGCGCGGTGGTCTCGCGCTATGAGCAGGAGCCCGGTTTCCCGCACCTCGACCCCGACGACGTGTACCTCGGCAACGGCGTGTCCGAGCTGATCACGATGACCATGCAGGCGCTGCTCGACGAGGGTGACGAGGTCCTCATCCCCGCGCCCGACTACCCGCTGTGGACGGCGATGACGAGCCTGGGCGGCGGCACCCCCGTGCACTACCTGTGCGACGAGTCGCGCGAATGGCAGCCCGACCTGGAAGACATCCGGTCGAAGGTGACTCCGCGGACCAAGGCGATCGTGGTGATCAACCCGAACAACCCGACGGGTGCGGTCTACTCGCGTGAGGTGCTCGAGGGCATCGCCGACATCGCTCGTGAGCACTCGCTGCTCGTGCTCGCCGATGAGATCTACGACCGCATCCTGTTCGACGATGCCGTGCACATCCCGATGGCGACGGTCGCACCCGACCTGCTGGTGCTGACCTTCAACGGCCTGTCCAAGACCTACCGTGTGGCGGGTTACCGCTCCGGGTGGCTCGCGATCACGGGGCCCAAGACGCACGCGGCCGGCTTCCTGCAGGGCATCAACCTGCTGGCATCCACGAGGCTGTGTCCCAACGTGCCGGCGCAGTTCGCGGTGCAGGCCGCGCTGTCGGGTGTGCAGTCGATCGACGCGCTGATCGCCCCCACCGGTCGTCTGCACGAGCAGAGGGATGCCGCGTGGCAGGGCCTCGAAGCGATCCCGGGTGTCTCGTGCGTGATGCCCCGGGGTGCCCTCTACGCCTTCCCTCGATTCGACCCCGAGGTCTACGAAATCCCCGATGACGCGAAGTTCGTCCGTGACTTCCTCGTCGCGGAGCACGTCTTGCTCGTGCAGGGTTCGGGCTTCAACTGGCCCGCGACCGACCACGTGCGGATCGTGACGCTGCCCGAGGCTCGCGTGATCAGCGACGCGATCGAGCGGCTGGGCAACTTCCTCGCGTCGTGGCGGCCCTGAGCCGGCGCCCCCGGCGCCGCGGCCGCGAACCGGCGGCCGCGACCCCTCAGAGCAGAGCGAGGGCGGTGACGCGCCAGCGTCCGTCGATGCCCTCGAGACGCAGGGCGACGGCGCGGGTCCGCGCCCGGGCGGCGGCCGTCACGGTCGCTTCGAAGACCCCGTCCGTCGGGGCGAAGAGGTGCACGTTCCGGATCTCGTGGACGTCGCGTGGCACGGGCACGCCGCGGGCGCTGCGTGCACGTTTCGCGAGGCTGGCGCGTACGACGAGCGAGCGGTAGACCTCCTCCGACGTCCAGCGCGCGAGCTGTTCGACCTCGCGGACACCCGCCAACACCTCGAAGACGCCGCGAACGATGTTCCGCGTGAACACGTCTGCGCGCGGCAGCCGCGCAGCGGGGGTCTTCTGCGGGGCGAAATCGTCGATCTGCGGGGCCGTCGCGAGGCGCGCGGAGTCGACGATCGTGAGCGGAACGGTCATACGTTCCTCCTTGTGTGGCGGCGATGGAAGCGGTCTTCGTCGCTCGACAGTAGGACACCGCCACCCCCGTCGACGGGGTGAGGAACTCAGGTTGTGGATAAGAATCGCAGGGTGAATGCATGGGGAAGAGCGGTCAGTCCGGATGCCGGACGTCGCCCTCTCCCCACAGCTCGGGGAAGCTCGCCTCCTGGGACTGATTCCACAGGGCAGCCCGCCGGGCGATCTCGATACGGTCGTCGACGTACGTCGTGACGCTCTCCTCGTCGATGACCCAGCGCGGGGGAGTGCCGACCTCCATCCCGCGGATCTCGCCGCGACCGATGAGCCCGAGCACCTCGTCGCGCGTCATCCCGAGGCGCGAGGCGACGGCATCCGGGTCCACGTATCGGCTCGGAGGTGAACTCATGTCGGTCACGCCCTCATTATGTCCGCCGTATGGTCGGGAGAACGGCCTCACCCACAGGATGCGTGGCGCATTCAGAAGAATGTGTCCCGTGGGGAGAGGGTAGGCGTTCCGCGCACCGCCGGGAAGGGGGACGGCCTCTAGTGTGGAGTGGTGTCGACACTCAGTGAACTCGTCTACGCCCAAGGCCGCGCCAGCGAGGCCGATGTCGAGTGGCTGCACCGCCTGGCGGGCGACGGGCAGCTCCTCGCCGACCTCGCCTTCGCCGATATCGTGATCTGGGTGCCGACGCCCGACGATTCGTTCGTCGCTGTCGCGCACACGCGACCCGGGGGAGCGGCCACCCTGTTCTACCGCGACATCGTGGGCGACCGGGTTCGCCCGCAGTGGCGCACCCAGGTCCGCGATGCGTTCCAGAGCGGACGCATCGTCGACTCGGCATCCCCCGACTGGTTCGAAGAGACGCCCACCCGCGTCCGCGCGGTGCCGATCGTGCGCGAGCTCTCGCGCGAGGGCGACGCGGTGACGACCGTCGGCGTGCTCACACGGCACACCAACCTCGGCGAGACGCGAACCCCCTCGCGCCAGCAGATCACCTTCAACGACTGCGCCGACGACCTCTTCGGCATGATCGCTTCGGCCGAGTTCCCCGATCTCGCCGCGCCCACCGCACCGCGGCGTGGCGCTCCGCGCGCCTCGGACGGTCTCATCCGCCTCGACGTCGACGGCATCACCACGTTCGCCAGTCCCAACGCGCTGTCGGCCTTCAACCGCATGGGATTCGACGACGAGCTCGAGGGGGAGTCGCTCGCCGAGGTGACCGCGCGGATCCTTCCCGCCAAGCGGCTGGACGTCGATGAGTCGCTCCCCGTCGTCGTGAGCGGCCGCGCGCCGTGGCGCGCGGACATGGAGGCGCGCGGTGTGCAGGTGTCGCTGCGAACGATCCCGCTGCGGGATCGCGGGACGCGCATCGGTGCCATCGTGCTCAGCCGCGACGTCACCGAGATCCGTCACCAGGAGCAGGAGCTCATCACCAAGGACGCGACGATCCGCGAGATCCACCACCGCGTCAAGAACAACCTCCAGACGGTCGCCTCGCTCCTTCGCATCCAGGCCCGTCGCACCCATTCCGACGAGGCGCGCGACGCGCTCACCCAGGCCATGCGGCGGGTCTCGGCCATCGCGGTCGTGCACGACACCCTCTCGGAGGGCCTCGCGCAGAACGTCGACTTCGACGACGTGTTCGCCCGCGTGCTCAAGCTCGTCGCCGAGGTCGCGGCGGCGCCCAACACCCGCGCGCGCACCCGCACGACGGGTCAGTTCGGCACCCTGCCGAGCCAGTTCGCGACGCCGCTCGCGCTCGCCCTGACCGAGCTCGTCACGAACGCCGTCGAGCACGGCCTCGCGGGTCAGGAGGGCGACGTCGAGATCGCCGCTGAGCGCACCGACGAGGTGCTCGCGGTGAGTGTGCGCGACACCGGGGTGGGTCTGCCCGAGGGGCAGGTCGGCCGCGGTCTCGGCACGCAGATCGTGCGCACGCTCATCCAGGGCGAGCTCGGCGGAACGATCGACTGGCACACGCTCATGGGCAGCGGCACCGAGGTGACGATCGAGATCCCCCTGCGCTACATCGGCGGCACGTCCGTCTGACGCGCGCTTCGGCGGGCGGCGCTGATAGCGGCGGGGGCCGGTGGATTCCTCTTCGGCGCGGATACTCATCCGTCCCGCGCGGGCCGGCCGGCTCGCCTCGCCGTGCCGTCCGGCGGAGTCCGCGCGCGACGCGCCGGGGCCTGTCGCGCCCACGCGGCGTGTCGCTTACCGACTCCGCGTGACGGTACGCGCCGTGCTTCCCCGCCGTCCGGTGTCGGGCTTCGCCGGCCGTCCGGTGTCGGGCCGCCCGGTGGTGCCGTCCGGCGGAGTCCGCGCGCGACGCGCCGGGGATCGTCGCGCCCACGCGGCGTGTCGCCGACGGACTCCGCGTGACGGTACGCGCCGTACTTCCCCGCCGTCCGGTGTCGGGCTTCCCCCGCCGTCCGGCGTCGGGCCGCCCCGCCGTGCCGTCCGGCGGAGTCCGTGCGGGACACGCTGGGGATCGTCGCGCCGACGCGGCGTGTCGTCGACCGACTCCGCGTGACGGTACGCCTCCGGGCCGTCCCGTATCGGGCTTCCCCCGCCGTCCAGTGTCGGGCCGCCCGGCCGTGCCGTCCCCAGGTCCGCCGGGATCACATCGCCCGGGGCCGCCCGTTTCTCCGTCGGCCCGAGGACCTGGTCGCGGGGCCGCGTGCGCACACGACGAAGCCCGCCCCGGAGGGACGGGCTTCGTCGAACGGCGGATGCCGTGAGGTCAGGACGCGCGGCGAGCGCGAGCGGCGCGGCGCTTGAGAGCGCGACGCTCGTCTTCGCTCAGACCGCCCCACACGCCCGAGTCCTGGCCGGACTCGAGGGCGTACTGCAGGCAGACCTCGGTGACAGTGCAGCGAGCGCAGACCGACTTGGCCTTCTCGATCTGGTCGACCGCGGGGCCGGTGTTGCCCACGGGGAAAAACAGCTCGGGGTCGACGGTCAGGCAGGCTGCTTTGTCGCGCCAATCCATAGGGGTGCTCCTTGTAACAGAAAAATGGTCGATTCGGCACCGGCATTCGGGTCCGGTACCCTGGTGGGAACGCGAGCGATTGCTCGCCCCACTTCGCTGTGGGAGCACACGGCTTGTTCCATGCTCCCATAGCGATTCCGCACGATCAAGAGGTAACCGGTAGGTTTCCAGATCGTAACGGCGTGATGATCTCCGCCGGGAGGGCTTTTCCGATGCCTGTTCGCCTCTGGGCCGCGCTCGTTCTGGGCCTCGAAGCCCTCGGCATCCTGGCCCTCGCCGGCTGGCAGGTGGTCGCTCTCATCGGCGGCGATACCGACTCCGTCGTCAGCTCGATCGCCCTGATCGTGCTCACCGTCATCGGTGCGGCCATCGTCGCGGCGTTCGGCGTGGCCACCGCTCGCGGGGTATCGGCCGGACGCTCCGGCGGCATCGTGACCCAGCTGCTGATCCTCTCGGTCGCCCTCGGTGCGATCACGGGGGAGTGGGCCGCGCCCGCCGTCGCCCTGCTCATCGCGGTCCCCGCGGTGATCGGTCTCGTGCTGCTCGTGCTCGCCGTTCGGGCCGCCGCGCCACGTCGCCGTGACGCTGCCGACGGCGACGGCGCCTGACCTGCGCCCGTCCGCGGCGACGACGTCGCGGGGCGTGGGCGCCGACGGTGGTCGCGTTTCCTCGCCATAAACGCGATCCGCGCCCGTAAACACGGGCTCCTCGCGTTTATGCGGGCGGAGAGCGTTTATGGGTCGTCTGGGCCGCGCACCGTTGCGGATCCGGGCGGGCTCGGTGTGGCCGCGGGGCCGGGGCCGTGAGCCGGTCCCGTCGAGCGAGCAGCGTCGGCGGTGAGCCCGCCTGCCCTCGCCATAAACGCTATCCGCGCTGATAAACATGTGCTGCTCGCGTTTATGCGAGCGGAGAGCGTTTACGGGGCGTGCGGGCCGAGGCGTGCGGCGCCGCACGAGCGCCGCGCAGCGTTGCGACCCCGGGAACGATGCGGCCCTGCCGCCGCGCCGGCACCGCGCAGCGTCGCGACGCGGGGAACGACGCGGCCCCGGCGCCGCACGAGCGCTGCGCAGCGTTGCGACGCCGGCAACGGAGCGGCCCCGCCGCCGCGAGCGCGGGGCGGGGCCGTGGCGTCCGTGTCAGGCGGCGAGGCCGAGCGCCTTGCGCAGGCGCGCGACGTGGCCGGTGGCCTTGACGTTGTACTGCGCCTCGACGATCGTGCCGTCTTCGTCGATCACGAAGGTCGAGCGCAGAACGCCCGTGACGGTCTTGCCGTAGTTCTGCTTCTCGCCCCACGCGCCGTAGGCCTCGTGCACGGCGTGGTCGGGGTCGCTGAGCAGCGGGAAGGTCAGGCCGTCGCTGTCGCGGAACGCGCGCAGCTTCTCGGGGGTGTCGCGCGAGACTCCGAGCACCGTGTAGCCGGCGCCCTGCAGCGAAGCGAGGCTGTCGCGGAAGTCGCACGCCTGCGTCGTGCACCCAGGGGTCTGCGCCGCCGGGTAGAAGTACACGATCACACGGCGCCCGCGGAAGTCGCTCAGCGAGACGGGGTGCTCGTCCTGGTCGAGCAGGGTGAAGTCGGGGGCGGTGTCGCCCTTTGAGAGGTTCGTCACCCCTCCAGCCTAGAACGCTCGATGGCCTGGAACGTGGTCAGCAATCGGTGAAGCGAGTCGAGTCGGGCCTCGGCCCCCGGGCCCAGGCGACCGGATGCCACGGCTTCGGCGATTGCGCAGTCCGGGGCGTCGGGCAGGTGCGTGCAGCCACGAGGGCAGTCCTCCGCGGCCTCGGCGAGGTCGGTGAAGGCCCCGAGCACGTGGGCGGGATCGACGTGGCCGAGGCCGAAGGAGCGCACTCCCGGGGTGTCGATGACCCAGCCGGAACCCGCGGGACCGCGGTAGCGCAGCGACACGGCGGATGACGAGGTGTGGCGCCCGCGGCCCGTGACGGTGTTGACGTGCCCGATCGCGCGCTCCGATCCGGTGAGCGCGTTCACGAGCGTCGACTTGCCGACGCCGGAGTGCCCGACGAACACCGTCGAGTGCCCCGCGATGGCCTCGCCGATCTCATCGAGCGGCATGGCTCCCTGCGCGCTGGTGAAGACGCGCAGGTCGATGCCGTCGAAGTGCGAGAGGAACTCCGTCGGGTCGGCCAGGTCGGTCTTGGTGACCACGAGCAGGGGACGGATGCCGGCATCCAGCGCTGCGACCAGGTACCGGTCGACGAGCCGCTCCCGGGGCTCGGGATCGGCCGCCGCGACGACGATGAGCATCTGGTCGGCGTTCGCGACGATCACCCGCTCGACCTGGTCGGTGTCGTCGGCGCTGCGGCGGAGCAGGGACGTGCGCTCCTCGATCCCGACGATGCGCGCGAGCGTGCCTTCGTCGCCCGAGAGGTCTCCCACGACGCGGGCGCGATCGCCGTTGACGATCGGCTGCTTGCGCAGCTCGCGCGCGCGGGTCGCGAGGACCCTGCGCTCGGTCGGCTCGTCCTCGTCGAGCAGCACGGTGTAGCGACCGCGGTCGACGCCCAGGACGCGGGCGATCCGGGCGTCCGCGTGCGCGGGTCGACGCTTCGTGCGTGGCCGGTTCGCCTTGGGGTTGGGCCGGACGCGGATGGACGACTCGTCGTACTCGAGGTCGTCGTCGTCGCCGTCGTCGAGCCAGCTCACGCGGCGCTCCGGGCGTCAGCGCGCGGCATCCGTGCCCTCGTCCAGGCCCAGCATGGCGTGCCACAGTCCGGCGAACTGGGGGAGCGTCTTCGCGGTCGTGCCGATGTCATCGATCTCGACGCCGGGGACCCGCAGGCCGATCAGCGCGCCCGTCGTCGCCAGGCGGTGATCGTGGTGCGCCTTCCACTCGCCGCCGCGCAGGGGCTGCGGCACAATGCGGATGCCGTCTTCGAGTTCGTGCGCCTCGCCGCCGAGCGAGCGCAGGTTGCCCACGAGGGCGGCGATGCGGTCGGTCTCGTGACCCCGGATGTGGCCGATGCCGTGCAGCGTCGTGGGGCCGTCGGCGAACGCGGCGAGACCGAAGAGGGTCGGGGCGAGTTCGCCCGCGGCGGAGAGGTCGAGCTCGAGTCCCGCGATGCGCTCGCCCGCCGACACGGTGAGCGCGCCGCCGCGGCGGCTCACTCTGGCCCCCATCTCGCTGAGGATGTCGGCCAGGAGCGCACCGGGCTGCGTGCTGTGGAGGGGCCATCCGGTGACCGTGACGGATCCGCCCGTGACCATCGCCGCGGCGAGGAACGGAGCGGCGTTCGAGAGGTCGGGTTCGATCGCGACGTCTTTCGCACGGATCGGGCCCGCGGGGACGATCCATTCGCCGACCGCCGGTCGTTCGACGTGGATGCCGCGGTGCGCGAGCGCCTCGACGGTCATGTCGATGTGCGGGATGCTCGGCAGGCGAGAGCCCACGTGGCGCAGGTGCAGGCCGACGTCGAAACGTGGAGCGGCCAGCAGCAGGCCCGAGACGAACTGGCTCGACTGGCTCGCGTCGATCTCGACCTCACCGCCGCGCACGTGACCGTGGCCGCGGACGGTGAACGGGAGCGCCCAGTGGCCGCCGTCGTCGATGTCGACGCCGACCTCGCGCAGCGCGGAGATCATCGCGCCCATCGGACGGTGCAGCGCGCTCTCGTGCGCCGTGACGTGGACGTCGCCGCGCGCGAGTCCGGCGACCGGTGCGACGAAGCGCATCACGGTACCGGCCTGCCCGCAGTCGATCGTGACGTCGCCCGAGAACGCGGCGGGCGGGGTGACGAGCAGGTCGGGGCCGAAGGGCGAGTCGGTGGCCACCTCTTCGATGCCGACCCCCAGTTCGCGCAGGGACTCGACCATGCGGGCCGAGTCGTCGGAGTGCAGGGGAGCGTGCAGCATGCCGGGGCCGTCGGCGATCGCGGCGAGCACGAGTTCGCGGTTGGTGAGCGACTTGGAGCCGGGCACCGTGACGGTGGCATCCACCGCTGCGTCGGCGACGGGCGCGTTCCACGCCCCACGAGGAGTGGCGGCGGAAGGGGAATACCCGAGACGTGTCATCGGTTTCTAGCCTACTGAAAGGGGACGACACGTGACCGCACTTCTCGAGCGCTCCGGCGTGCGCACGACCATCCCGGTGGTCGTCGACACGCCCGACGTAGACTGGCGCCCAATGGACGACACGGCAGACACCCTCCCGCCGGTGGCGGAACCCCGCGCGCAGTTCGAAGAGCAGGCGCTGCCCTTCATGGACCAGCTGTACGCGGCGGCGATGCGCATGACGCGCAACCCCGCCGACGCGGCCGACCTCGTGCAAGAGACGTTCGTCAAGGCCTACGGGTCGTGGGCGACGTTCACCCAGGGCACCAACCTCAAGGCGTGGCTGTACCGGATCCTCACGAACACGTACATCAACACGTACCGCAAGAAGCAGCGCGAGCCGTACCAGAGCGCGATCGACGACCTCGAGGACTGGCAGCTCGGCGGCGCCGAGTCGACGACCGCGACCAGCGCGCGCTCGGCCGAGGCCGAGGCCATCGACCACATGCCCGCGTCGGTCGTCAAGGACGCGCTGCAGTCGATCCCCGAAGACTTCCGCCTGGCGGTGTACCTCGCCGACGTGGAGGGCTTCGCCTACCAAGAGATCGCCGACATCATGAAAACCCCGATCGGCACGGTCATGAGCCGTTTGCACCGCGGCCGACGGCTGCTGCGCGACCTGCTGTCGGATTACGCGAAAGAACGTGGCTTCCAGGCCGCGACGGGAGAGAAGAAATGAGCGACTGCGGCTGCGACCAGGCACGGCGCGACCTCGAGGAGTACCTGCGCAACGAGGTCTGCAAGACCGAGGCGAAGGACATCCGGGACCATCTCGAGAACTGCCCCGGATGCCAGGACGAGGCGCTCGTCGCCCGCACGCTGACCGAAGTGGTCGCGCGGGCCTGCAAAGAGACGGCGCCGGAGGAACTCCGCGACCAGGTGCTCGCCCGACTCCGTTCGGTGCAGGCCGCTCACTGACGCGGACGGGCAGCGGCCCCACGAGGGTCCGTAGGCTGGGGGTATGGCCACGACAGACACGCGCGCTCTCGCTCTCGACGCCACCTCCGCCGCCGATCTGGAAGCCAGCGGCCTCGAGTACGCCCTCGTACCGGCTGACCACGAGGGCTTCGAGCCTTTCCTGCGTGCGGTGTCGCGAGGATTCCTCGGTGAGGATCCCTCCGCGGACGAGGTCGAGAGTGCTCGCCGAGCGCTGACCCCGCGTCGTCTGACCGGCGTGTTCGACCGTTCGGGCGTGGCCCCCGAGTCACCCGTCGCGACCGTCGATTCGTGGGCCACCGAGCTCACCGTGTCGCCCGGGCGGACGATCCCCCTCTGGTCGATCAGCGCCGTCACGGTGGCGCCGACCCACCGGCGCCGGGGGATCGCCCGCGCGATGCTCACGGGCGAACTGCGCACCGCGGCCGCCGCGGGCTTTCCGCTCGCGGGACTGACGGTCACCGAGGCGACGATCTACGGGCGGTGGGGGTTCTCTCCCGCCGCCTGGGCCTCCGACGTCGTCGTCGACACGCGGCGCGCACGGTGGACCGGTCCCGTCGCACCGGGGCGCCTGGACTTCGTCTCGCGCGAGAGCCTCCCCGAGCGACTGAGCCGCGTCCACGAGCGGGTTCGCCTCGAACGCCCCGGGTCCGTGCCCGGCTGGGAGGGGCGTTGGCGCGGCGTGGCCGGTCTCACCCCCGACGCCAAGGACGGCAACAAGGTGCGCGCGGTGTCGTACCGCGACGCGGCGGGCGAGGAACGCGGCATCCTCGTGTACACGCTCGACCCCGGACCGAACGACGACTACTCGGCACACGTCCTGAGCGTGCGGGCGCTCTTCGCCGACGGCGACGAGGCGGCGGCTGCGCTGTGGCGCTTCGCGATCGAGCACGATCTCGTCGGCGAGGTGAAGGCGTCGCTGCAGCCCGCTGTTCCGCCGGTTCAGTGGATGGTCGCGGACCGTCGGGCCGTGACCGCGACGCTCACCGACCACCACTGGCTGCGCATCCTCGACGTGCCCGCGACCCTGAGTGCGCGCCGCTACGCACGTGCTCTCGACGTCGTCATGCGGGTCGAGGATCCCCTCGGCTTCGCCGATGGCGCATGGAGCCTGCGCATCGACGCCGACGGGGTGGCGGAGGTCGACGCGGCCCCCGAGTCCCGCGCCGTCGACGTCGAACTGTCGGTCGGCGCGCTCAGCTCCCTGCTGCTCGGCGGTGTCCGAGCCCGTGAGCTCGCCGCCGCGGGCCTCGTGCACGGTTCCGCGCAGGCACTGGCCGAGGTCGACGCCGCCTTCGTTCCGGACGTCGCCCCTCTCCTGGACATCTGGTACTGAGCGTTTCTCATAGGGTCGCCCCGTAATCTCCTGCCGATGTCCGACGCCCCACCCCCCTCCCCGCCGCGGCGCTCGCGGTTCCGGGTCGATCCGCGCGCCGTCGCGGCGGCCCTCGGGCGGTACGTGCGGGCCAACCCGGTCGCGGTGTGCATCGCGGTGCTGATCACCGCGTCAGCGGCGGCGACGGGCACGCTCTGGGGCGAGGACGCTCTCATCTGGGGCGCAGGCCCCCTCGCCACGTTCGCCTCCGGGCGGTGGTGGACGATCGTGACCGCGCTGTTCATCCCCGACTCGCCGATCGACGCGGTCACGTCGGTGGTTCTCGCCCTGACGGCGCTCGCCGCGGCCGAACGACTCCTCGGCTCCCGGCGTACCGGCATCCTGTATCTCGTCATCGGTGTCGTCGGGCTTCTCGCCGGCGTGGGGATGCACGCGGCCGTCTGGTCGGTGACCGATCTGCGACCGGTCGTGGCCGCCGAGGTGCCGGTCCTCGACCCCACGACACCGCTCGCGGGCGTCGTGATGGTGGCCAGCGCGTTCGCCCTCACCCTGTGGCGCCGTCGACTCCGCCTGGTCGGGTTCGCCCTGCTCTCGCTGTTCGCGCTCTACGCCGGCGACGCGGACTCCTGGTACCGCATCATCACGGCGACCATCGGACTCGTCGTGGGTGCGGTGCTCGCCCGGGGGATCGAGCGACGGTCCTGGCATCGCAGCTCCGCGCGCGAGACGCGGACGCTCCTGGCCCTCATGGTCGCCGTCGTGGGGAGCGGGCCCCTCGTCGCGCTCATCAGCGGCGGCGGACGCGGACCCCTGTCCCTCGTCGTCGACGCGTACACGCAGTACGACGACGCCCTCCTCGCGCGGTGCGAACAGCTCTCGGAGTCGGTCTGCAACGAGCAGGTCGCGCTGCTGATGACCCGGGGGCTGGGACCGGCGCTGCTGGCGATCGTTCCCCTCGCCCTCATGCTGGTCGCGGCCTGGGGGCTGCGTCAGGGCCGGCGTGCGGCCCTCGTCCTCGCGGTCCTCACCCTCGTGATGTCCGCTGTCTCGCCCCTCGTCGCCCTGGCGAACGGTCGGCTGCGCATCGACCCGTGGGTCGACGGCAGTGGTGCCGAGTACGTGCTGTGGGCCCTGGCATCCGTCGTCATCCCGCTGGTCCTCGCCGCAGCCCTGGTGGTGGCTCGGCGCCGTTTCCCCGTGCGCGCGACGCGGCGCGCGACGCGCACCTTCGCCGTCATCGTCGGGCTCGCCTTCGTCGCGATCGGCTCGGGCTTCTTCGTCACCGAGGAGCTGGGGCGACGCGCCTTCGACCGCGAGCTTTCCGTGCTCGACATGCTGGGACTCACGCTGCGTCGGTTCTTCCCGCCGTCGTACACCACGCCCGGGGCCTCGGGATTCCCGCACCACGGCGTGGCCCTCTTCGCCTACCAGTGGGTCGGCGTTCTCTTCTGGGCGATCGTGATCGCGGCGATCCTGTGGCTGTATCGCCGGGTGCAGCGCCCGGATGCCGAAGACGACTCGCTCTACCGGGAACTGCTGCGGCGGGGGAGCGACACCCTCGGCTTCCTCGGCACATGGGAGGGAAACCGGCACTGGTCGTCGGCCGATCGGCAGAGCGCGATCGCGTATCGACTGGTCGGCGACGTGGCGCTCGCCGTCGGCGACCCCCTGACGCCGCCCGGCGGGCGCACCGAGGCGCTGCGGGCCTTCACCGATTTCTGCGTCGAGCACGGGTGGACACCTGCGTTCTACAGCATCCATTCCGACACCGCGGACGATCTGCGCGACCTCGGGTGGAGGCAGATCCCGGTCGGCGTCGAGACGGTCATGGATCTTCCCGGACTGACGTTCGCGGGCAAAGCGTGGCAGAAGGTCCGGCAGCCGATGACGCGCGCGGAGCGCGAGGGCTACACCGCCGTCTGGACCCGATGGCACGAGCTGACGGTGTCGCAGGTGTCGCAGGTGATCGCCATCGACGAGGAATGGGTGGCCGATCGGGCGCTGCCCGAGATGGGCTTCACGCTCGGCTCCCTCGATGAGCTGCGCGACCGCGACGTCCGTCTGCTCCTGGCGGTCGGGCCCGACGACCGCATCGAAGCGGTGACGAGCTGGATGCCGAGCTGGACCGACGGCGAGCTCACGGGGTGGACGCTCGACTTCATGCGTCGACGCACCGACGGGCCCAACGGGATGATGGAGTTCCTCATCGCCAAGGCGGCCCTGCAGCTGCAGTCCGAGGGGGCTACGGTCCTCAGCCTGTCGGGAGCGCCCCTCGCGGACGATCCCGATGAGCCGGCGGACGGCGACCCCGGTCCGCTGCGGGCTCTGCTGCGGTGGCTCGCCGAGGTGCTCGAACCCGCGTACGGCTTCGCGTCGCTGTTCCGCTTCAAGGGCAAGTTCCGCCCGCGCTACCGCCCGCTCTCGCTCGCCTATCGCGACCCGCTCCAGCTTCCGGCAATCGGTGCGGCCGTCGGCCGCGCCTACCTCCCCGACGCGTCGCGCCGTGAGATCGTCGCTTTGGCGAGAACCGCATGGGAGGGGCGCCGGTGAACCGTTTCGTGCTGTCCTTCGAACTCATCGACAGTCCACTGCTCACGATCTGCGCGGTGATCGCGGGTCTGGGCGTGATCGCCGTGATCGCGTGGGCCCCGCGGCGGATCGTCCCGACGCTGCTCATCGGTGCCAGCGCGGGCATCCTCATGTACATCGTCGCCCACATCCTGGAGGCCAGGGGGCTCTTTCAGGGGCCGCTACCGGCCCACGCGGCCACCTGGGCCACGGGCGGGATCGTCGCCGTCGCCATCGGCGTCGTGGGGATCTGCCGCCGCCCGTGGGGTCGTCGGGTGGTGGGTGTCGTGACGGTGCTCGCCGGCCTCTTCGCGGCCGCGCTCGGCGTCAACACGTCGTACGGCGTCACGCACAATCTCGCGGCGATCCTGGGCGTGCAGGCTCTCGACCCCGCGTCGCTGCCCGCACCCACCGCGACCGCGGGCGATCCGGCGACGCTGTACCAGAACTGGCAGCCTCCCGCGGGAATGCCCTCGAAGGGTTCGGTGAGCGCCCTGACGGGGGATGCCAAGATCCCGACGGGGCAGTACGCCGCGCGCGACGCCTCCCTCTACCTCCCGCCGGCGGCGCAGGTCGCGAACCCGCCCGCGCTCCCGCTCCTGGTGTTCATGATGGGGCAGCCTGGTTCCCCCGACCCGACCAACCTCGCCAAGGCGCTCGACGCGTTCGCCGCTCAGCACAACGGTCTCGCTCCCATCGCCGTGGTCGTCGACCAGCTGGGCGCCGCTGACAGAGACCCCGCCTGCGTCGACTCCGCGAAGTACGGCGCCGTGTCGACCTACATCAACCAGCTCGTGCCGCAGTGGGCGGAGGCGAAGCTCAACATCGTCAAGGACCACCGGTACTGGACCATCGGCGGGTTCTCGAACGGTGGGTCGTGCGCCGCGGTGTACGGCGCGAAGTATCCCGAGGTGTGGGGCCAGATGCTCGACATCATGGGCAACGAGTTCCCGGGCTCCGAGCACGTCGACAAGACCGTGGCCGAGGTGTTCAACGGCGACGCGAACGCGTTCCAGGCGACGAAGCCGTCGGTCATCATGGCCGCGGCGCCCCCCGGCAGCTACACCGGCCACCTCGCGATCTTCACGTGGGGGAGCGAGGACACCACCTACGGCCCCGGGCAGAAGGCGAACTCCGAGGCCGCCCAGGCCGCGGGATTCACCGTCGTGACCTACGTCGTGCAGGGAGCGGGGCACACCGGGGAGGCACTGGATGCCAGCCTCACGTACTCCCTCCCCGTGCTGGCCCCGGTGCTCGGTCTGGCTCCGCCCGCGTCCTGACGCGCCTGTGTCCTGACACGGCCGCGCGGCCGCGAGCGTGCTGACGTGCGCCGTATGCATGCGCCATCACCGTCGGGGCACACGGGGGCCAGATGGCGTGAGGGGCCCCATGAGAAAAGGCCCGGTCTTTCGACCGGGCCTTTTCTCGTGGGGAGGATCAGCGCTCGAGAGCCGCCTTCATGATCTCGGCGTGCTCGTTCGCGTGCACCTTGGGCGAGCCGGTCGCCGTCGAGGCGGCGGCAGCGCGCGAGATGACGCGGATCGGGCGACCCAGCTTGTCGTCGACCTCGAGCGCGATGAAGGGCCACGCACCCTGGTTCTCGGGCTCGTCCTGCACCCACACCAGTTCGGCGTTCGGGTACTGGTCGAGAGCGCGCGTGAGCTCTTCGATCGGCGCCGGGTAGTACTGCTCGAGCCGGACGAGGGCGATCTCGGGGTTCGGGTTCTTGTCGAGCTCGGCCCGCAGATCCCAGTGGATCTTTCCGGCGTGCAGCAGCACGCGCTTCACGGCGCCGCCGTCGAGACCGCGGTCATCGTCGATCACCGGCTCGAAGCGACCCTCGAGGAAGTCCTCGACCGGGCTCGTCGCCCCGCGCAGGCGCAGCATGGCCTTCGGGGTGAAGACGATGAGCGGACGGCGCGGGCGCTGGTACGCCTGGCGACGGAGAAGGTGGAAGTACGACGCGGGGGTCGACGGGCGCGCGACGATCATGTTGTCCTGCGCGCACATCTGCAGGTAGCGCTCGATGCGCGCCGACGAGTGGTCGGGGCCCTGGCCCTCGTAGCCGTGGGGGAGCAGCAGCACGACGCTCGACTGCTGCGCCCACTTCTGGTCGGCCGACGAGATGAACTCGTCGATGACCGACTGGGCACCGTTCGCGAAGTCGCCGAACTGCGCCTCCCACAGGACGAGCGCGTCGGAGCGCTCGACCGAGTAGCCGTACTCGAACGCCATCGCGGCGTACTCGCTCAGCAGCGAGTCGTAGACCCAGAATCGGCCCTGGTTCTCGCTGAGGTTCGCGAGCGGCAGCCACTCCTGGCCGTTCTTGCGGTCGTGCAGGACCGCGTGACGCTGCACGAACGTGCCGCGGCGCGAGTCCTGACCCGCGAGGCGGACGGGCGTTCCCTCCATGAGTACCGAGCCGAAGGCGAGGAGCTCACCGAAGGCCCAGTCGATGCCGCCGTTGCGGCTCATGTCGAAACGCTTCTCGAGCAGCTGCTGGAGCTTGTTGTGCACCGTGAAGCCGTCGGGCTTGTTCACGAAGGCGTCGCCGATGTGGTGCACGACCTCGCGCGACACCCCGGTCGTCTCGGGCGCGCCGGTCGGCACGTCGTCGGCGGCCTCGGTCGAGATGACGGGGTTCGTCCCGGTCTCGGCCTCGTGCGTGTCGGCGAAGGCGACTTCGAGACGGTTCTGGAAGTCCTGCTTGGCCTGCTCGTACTCGTCTTCGGTGATGTCACCGCGGCCGACCAGCGACTCGGTGTACAGGCGACGGACGGAGCGCTTCGCCTCGATGAGGTTGGTCATCAGCGGCTGCGTCATCGAGGGGTCGTCGCCCTCGTTGTGACCGCGGCGGCGGTAGCAGACGAGGTCGATCACGACGTCGCGGTGGAACTCCTCGCGGTACATGAACGCGAGCTCCGCGGCGCGGACGACGGCCTCGGGGTCGTCGCCGTTCACGTGCAGGACGGGCGCCTGGATCGTCTTGGCGACGTCGGTGGCGTACACCGAGGTGCGGGCGTCGGTCGGCGTGGTGGTGAAGCCGACCTGGTTGTTCACCACGACGTGGATCGTGCCGCCCGTGCGGTAGCCGCGCAGCTGCGACATCTGCAGCGTCTCGACGACGACGCCCTGGCCCGCGAACGCGGCGTCGCCGTGCACGAGGATGGGCAGCCACGAGAACGTCCCGATGGGCTTGCGGTCCTGCTTGGCGCGGACGATGCCCTCGAGCACGCCGTCGACGGTCTCGAGGTGGGACGGGTTCGCGGCGAGGTACACGGGGAGCTCTTCGCCGTTGTCGCCGACGAAGGTGCCCTCGGTTCCGAGGTGGTACTTCACGTCGCCCGAGCCGCGCTTGCTGCCCACGGCGACGGCGCCCTCGAACTCGCGGAAGACCTGGCCGTACGTCTTGCCGCCGATGTTGGTCAGCACGTTGAGGCGACCGCGGTGGGCCATGCCGATCGCGGCGCCGTCGAGGCCCTTGGACGCGGCCCCCTGCAGGATCTGGTCGAGCAGCGGGATGAGCGACTCGCCGCCCTCGAGGCTGAACCGCTTCTGGCCGACGTACTTCGTCTGCAGGAAGGTCTCGAACGCCTCGGCCTGGTTCAGCTTCGACAGGATTCGCAGCTGCTCGTCGTGGCCGGGCTTGGTGTACTTGACCTCGACGTTGCTCTGGAACCAGGTGCGCTGCACGGGGTCTTGGATGTGCATGTACTCGACGCCGATGGTGCGGCAGTACGAGTCGCGCAGGACGCCCAGGATGTCGCGGAGCTTCGCCACGCGCCGGTTGCCGAGGCCCCCGGTCACGAACTCGCGGTCGAGGTCCCAGAACGTGAGTCCGTGCGACTCGATCTCGAGGTCGGGGTGGGTGCGCTGGACGTACTCGAGCGGGTCGATGTCGGCCATGAGGTGGCCGCGGACGCGGTAGGAGTTGATGAGCTCCTGCACGCGTGCGCTCTTGTCGATGCGCTCCGAGATGTCGACGTTGATGTCGGCGGCCCAGTGGATCGGCGCGTACGGAATGCGCAGCGCCGCGAAGATGTCGTCGTAGAAGCCGCGCTGCCCGATGAGCAGCTCGTGCACCTTCTTGAGGAACTCGCCCGAGCCCGCACCCTGGATGACGCGGTGGTCGTAGGTGCTGGTGAGGGTGATCGTCTTGCCGATCGCGAACTCGTTGAGCGTCTTCTCGCTCGCGCCCTGGAACTCGGCCGGGTAGTCGAGAGCACCGGCGCCGATGATCGCGCCCTGGCCGCGCATGAGGCGGGGGACCGAGTGCACCGTGCCGATGCCGCCGGGGTTCGTCAGCGAGATCGTGGTGCCCTGGAAATCGGCCGGGGTGAGCTTGTTGTTGCGCGCACGGCGCACGAGGTCTTCGTACGAGGCGAGGAACTCGCCGAACGTGAGGGTGTCGGCGCGCTTGATGCTCGGCACCAGGAGGGCGCGCGACCCGTCGGGCTTGGGCATGTCGATCGCGATGCCCAGGTTGATGTGCGCGGGCGCCACGACCGAGGGCTTGCCGTCGATCTCGGCGTAGTAGACGTTCTGGCTCGGGAACTCCTTGAGCGCCTGGATCAGCGCCCACCCGATGAGGTGCGTGAAGCTCACCTTGCCGCCGCGCGTGCGCGACATGTGGTTGTTGATGACGATGCGGTTGTCGATCATCAGCTTCGCCGGGATCGTGCGGACGCTCGTCGCCGTGGGGACCGTCAGCGAGTCGTCCATGTTGGATGCCAGTGCCTTCGGCATCCCCTTCAGGACCGTCACGCGGTCTTCTTCGGTGCTCTCGGTCCCGGACGACGGCGCCGCGGCGGGCGCCTGCGCGGGGATCGGCTGGGGGGCCGCGGGCTTCGTCGTGGTGCGAGCCACGGGAGCCTGACCGACCACGGGAATGGGGGCCGTCACGGGCTTCGGCTCGGCCGCGGGGGCCGAGGGAGGACTGCCGGCCGCGGCGGATCCGTCGACGACCGGGTGGTACGCCTCCAGAATCGGCCACCAGGCCTTGTCCACGGAGTGCTTGTCGACTTTGAACTGTTCGTAGAGTTCGTCTACGAGCCACTCGTTCGCGCCGAACTCGCCCTCGCTCGAAGTACCGACGCCCGTCACCTGGCTCGACACAGTCGATCGCCTGCTTTCCTCGATGAAGATTCCTGTGGAATGCGCACGACGTCACCGTCACGCACTCTCTCAACCCTAGCCGAGGAATCTGGACGGCTTCCGGGTCTTTACATTCCCCTGATGTGGTGAGGTGGATGCCATGGAGTTCTCCGGTGCTCAGCCCGATGTCGATCTGACCTACTCGGACGTCTTCCTCGTCCCGCGGCATTCCGAGGTACGCAGCCGCCTGGACGTCGATCTCGCTCCGGGGGACGGGAGCGGGGCGACCCTGCCGCTCGTGTCGGCCAACATGAACTCGGTCACCGGGACGCGGCTGGCGGCGACGCTGGCGCGCCGGGGCGGGCTCGGCGTCCTGCCGCAGGACCTGCCGCTTCCCGAGCTCGTGGACGCGGTCGGCTGGGTCAAGGCGCAGCCCGTGGCGTGGGATGCTCCGCTCGTCCTCCCGCCCTCGGCCACGGTCGCCGACGCCCGTCTCGTGCTGCCGCCGGTGCCGGGGCGCGGGATCGTCGTGGCCGACACGCGTGACGACGGCGTCATCGGCGTCTCGGACTTCCGCGGCATCGTTCCCGCCCCGCGCCTGGCGACGGCGCTCCCGGATGCCACCCTCGGCGACATCGCCCGCACCGACGCGCCGCTGGTCGAGGTGACGCAGGTCGGCGACCCCCGCGAGGTGTTCGCGCTCGTGGGGGAGGCCGACATCGTCGCGGTGGTCGACGGCGACCGGATCGTCGGCACGCTCTCCGCGCGCAGCGCGCTGCGCGACTCGGTGTACCGCCCTGCCGTCGACGCCGAGGGGCGCCTGATCGTCGCCGCGGCCGTCGGCGTCAACGGCGACGTCGCGGCGAAAGCCCGCGCGCTCGCCGCGGCCGGGGTCGACGTGCTCGTCGTCGACACGGCGCACGGACACCAGGCGCAGATGCTGCGCGCGCTCCGCGAGGTCGCGGCGCTGGATCTCGGCATCCCGATCGCCGCGGGCAACGTCGTCACCGCCGAGGGCGTGCGCGACCTCACCGACGCCGGCGCGTCGATCCTCAAGGTCGGTGTCGGTCCGGGCGCGATGTGCACGACCCGCATGATGACCGCCGTCGGTCGCCCGCAGTTCTCGGCCGTCCTCGAGACGGCCGAGGCGGCGCGCGGCGTCGGCGCGCACGTGTGGGCGGACGGCGGGGTGCGCTACCCCCGCGACGTCGCCCTCGCGCTCGCGGCGGGCGCGGCATCCGTGATGATCGGCTCGTGGTTCGCGGGGACGATCGAGTCCCCGGGGCGCCTGCGCACCGACGAGGGCGGCCGCATCTACAAGGAATCGTGGGGCATGGCCTCGACGAAGGCCGTGCAGGGGCGCTTCGGCCGGCTCGACCCGTTCGAACGCGCCCGCAAAGAGCTCTTCGCCGAGGGCATCTCGTCGTCGCGCATCTACCTCGACCCGCAGCGTCCGGGGCTGGAAGACCTGCTCGACATGATCACCTCGGGCGTGCGCTCGTCGTTCACGTACGCGGGTGCGGCCACGGTGGCGGAGTTCCACGAGCGTGCGCGCGTCGGCCTCCAGTCGGCCGCCGGTTACGAAGAGGGTAAGGCGCTCCCCGTCAGCTGGTGACGTCCGTCAGCCGGTGACGGATGCCGCGACGTCGGCCTCGAGCGTGATCCACGCCCCGAGCTGCACCGAGAGGTCGAGGTCGTCGCCGTCGGCGCGTGCCGCCTGACGCGGATCTGCGGGGAACAGGTCGCCGCGACGGCCCTCCCACAGCGCCTCGGCGTTGACGCGCACCAGGCGTCGCGCGCTCTCGGCCACCGCGCGCTGCTCGTCGTCCGTGGGGCCGTCGGAGAACGACGCGGCCGCCTCGGCGAGGTAGCGGGCGAGGATGCCGGCGAAGAGACCGCCGTCGCCACCCCCGGCCGCGGGGAAGAGGCCGTCGTCCGGGGCACACCAGCGCTCGACCGCATCGACGAGGCCCGCCGCGCGAGAGAGGTGCGCGTCGCGCGAATCGGCGTCGGGCGCCGTTTCCGCGAGCGCGAGAGCCGAGCCGATCGCCACCCCCTGGTTGTACGTCCACAGCTCGGGCCGGACGGCGCCGTGCTCGACGCCGTCGCGGACGAGTCCCGTCCCGGCGTCGTCGAGGGTCGCCGCGACCCACGCGTCGAGGTCGACCGCCACCCCGCGTCGCGCGGTCCACGCCAGGGCGATCGCCGCGGGGGAGTTGGCGGGCGCGTTGTACAGGCTGCTGCCCACCGCCCACGGCAGCGCCCCCACGGCGGGGTCGATCGCGTCGGCGAGTCGGCGGACGAGCCGCTCGATCCGCCGATCCCCGAGGTCGTAGCGTTGCAGTGCGAGGGTCATCCACGCAACGTCGTCGTAGAACGGCGTCGTCCAGCGACCGAGCGTGCGGAGGGTGACGCCGCGGTGCAGCTCGCGCTGCAGCCGCGCCCGCCGCGGATCGGGGCGGTGCTCCTGCGCGTCGCTGAACGCGTGCAGGAGGTGCGCGTGCCACCAGTAGTGCCACGTGCGCGCCCCCGCGACCCCGGGCGCCGCAGCGTGCGCCCACGCCACCGGACCGAGGCGGTGGACGAAACGGCGGACGACGGCGGCCTCGGCGGACATCGCGCGCGCCTGCGCCGGGGAGGTGGCATCCATTCCTCCATCCTGCCCGCGGCACGGATCCGGTCGGACCGGCCGCGAGGGGCGTGGCGCTGCCCTAGAATCGTCGGCACGATGGACGACCCTCCCAGTTGTAGACCCAGGCCCCAACGACCCTCTCCCGCCGACCGCTCGAGCGGGGGTGATGCCTGATGGATTACGTCATGCTGGGCGTGGGGCTGCTCCTCACCGTGGGAACCGGACTCTTCGTCGCGAGCGAGTTCGCGCTGGTCAACCTCGACCGCGCCGACCTCGAAGCCCGCCGCGAAGCCGGCGAGTCCCGACTGTCGCTCACGATCGATGCGCTGCGCATCACCTCGACGCACCTGTCGAGCGCGCAGCTGGGCATCACGCTGACGACCCTTCTCACCGGTTACACGATGGAACCGGCGATCTCGAACCTGCTGCGCCCCGTGTTCGCGTCGTGGGGACTGCCCGAGGCGGTGACCGTCTCGGTCGCGGCCGTCATCGGCGTCGGTTTCGCGACCGTGCTGTCGATGATCCTGGGCGAACTGGTGCCGAAGAACTTCGCGCTCGCCATCCCGCGGCAGACGGCGAAGCTCGTGATCCCGTTCCAGGTCGCCTTCACCGCCGTCTTCAAGCCCGCGATCGTCGTGCTCAACGGCAGCGCCAACGGCGTGCTGCGTGCCATGGGCGTGGAGCCCAAAGAGGAGTTGTCGGGAGCCCGGTCGGCCGAGGAGCTGTCGAGCCTCGTCAAGCGATCGGCGAGCGCCGGCATGCTCGAGAAGGACACCGCCTCGCTGCTGGATCGCAGCCTGACGTTCGCGCGCCTCAGCGCGGCCGACGTCATGACTCCCCGCCCGAGCGTTCACGCGCTCGCCGCGGGCGACCCCACCGACGACGTCGTGCAGCTCGCCCGACGGACCGGGCACAGCCGCTTCCCCGTGTACGGCGAGTCGATGGACGACATCGTCGGCGTCGTGCACCTCAAGGCCGCGATCGGGGTGCCCCGCGAGAAGCGCGGCGAGGTGCCGGTGGCGGCCCTCGCCACCGAACCGCTCCGCGTTCCCGAGACGGTGCACCTCGACGCCCTCGTGTCGGAGCTGCGCTCGCGCGGCTACCAGATGGCGATCGTCGTCGACGAGTACGGCGGGACCGCGGGGATCGTGACGCTCGAGGATCTCGTCGAGGAGATCGTCGGCGAGGTGCTCGACGAGCACGACCGCTCGCGCGCCGGTGTGGTGCGGACGGCCGTCTCGCTGACCTTCCCCGGCGACCTGCGTCCCGACGAGGCGCTCGACCGCGCGGGCGTCCGCGTGCCCGAGGGCGACGCCTACGACACCGTGGGCGGCTTCATCATGGCGACCCTGGAACGGATCCCCGCGGTGGGGGACACCGTCGACATCGAGGACGGTGTCCTGACCGTGAACCGCATGGACGGCCGTCGTGTCGATCGCGTCCAGTACACGGCAAACCCGGTGGAGGAGAACATCGACGACCTCGTGCGCGCCGCGAAGGGCGGTGATCAGCGATGAGCGATTGGGCTGGAATCGCCTGGTTGGTCGTCCTCCTCGTCGCCAACGCCTTCTTCGTCGGCGCGGAGTTCGCCGTCATCTCGGCCCGTCGCTCACAGGTCGAGCCGCTCGCGGAGCGTGGCTCGCGTGCGGCGAAGACGGCCCTCTACGCGATGGAGCACGCGACGCTCATGCTGGCCACGTGCCAGCTCGGCATCACGATCTGCTCGCTGCTGATCCTGAACGTCTCGGAGCCGGCGATCCACCACCTGCTCGAGGGTCCGCTGGGTCTCACCGGGTTGTCCGAGGCGGCCGTCGGCGTGGTCGGCTTCGTCGTCGCCCTGCTGCTGGTGTCGTACCTGCACGTCGTGTTCGGCGAGATGGTTCCGAAGAACCTGGCGTTCTCGCTGCCCGACCGGGCTGTGCTCATGCTCGCCCCGCCGCTCGTCGCGGTGTCGAAGGCGTTCCACCCGATCATCGTCGCGCTGAACTGGACCGCCAACCACGTGCTGCGACTGTTCCGTGTCGAGCCGAAGGATGAGGCGGCATCCACCTTCACCCTCGATGAGGTCGCCACCATCGTGAACCAGTCGCGGCGCGAGGGCGTGCTCGACGACGCCGCGGGTACGGTCACGGCGGTCGTGGAGTTCACCGAGAAGAAGGCCGCCGACATCGCTGTGCCGATGGCCGCGCTCGTCACGCTGCCGGAGCGGACCACGCCGGGCGAGATCGAGCGCGCGGTCGCCCAGCACGGCTACTCGCGGTACGTGATCGTCGACGAGGCCGGCCATCCCACGGGCTACGTGCACCTCAAGGACGTGCTCCGCGCGGCGGACGGGTCGGATGCCGACATGGCGCGCCCCATCCCGAGCAAGCGGATCCATCACATGGTGTCGGTGCTCGAGACGACCGACCTCGAGGACGCCCTCGCGCTCATGCGCCGCTCGGGTCGTCACCTCGCGCAGGTGCGCGACGAGGCCGGCGACGTGCGCGCGGTGCTCTTCCTCGAGGACGTCATCGAAGAGCTGGTCGGCGAGGTGCAGGACGCCACCGCGCGCCGCCGCTTCGCCTGACGCAGAGCACCGGATGCCACGGGGCCCAGGCCTCGCGGCATCCGGTGTTCTCACCGCCGGGCGGTTCGCGTGATGCCGCGCGGTTCGCGCGGGGTTCGCCGCGCGCCCGCCTGCGGCTCAGTAGGCGCGGAGGTACTGCGCGGGCGCGGGAACGGGGTCGCCGAGGGTGGCCGCGGCGCGCAGCGCGTAGTGCGGGTCGCGGAGCCATTCGCGGGCGGACAGGATCGCGTCGGCGCGGCCGTCGGCAAGGATCTGCTCGCCGAAGGTCGGGTCGTCGATCATGCCGACGGCGGCGACGAGCAGTCCCGTCTCGCGGCGGACGGTCGCCGCGTAGTCGACCTGGTATCCCGGCCCGGGGACGATGTGCTGATGCGGCACGAGCCCGCCGCTCGAGACGTCGATGAGATCGGCGCCCGCCTCGGCGACCAGCCGCGACGCGGCGACGGTGTCGGCCACGTCCCAGCCTCCCTCGGCGGCGTCGGTCGCCGAGAACCGGACGAACACGGCCACGTCGGGGGCGGCGGCGCGCACGGCCTCGGTCACGCGCACGACGAGGCGCACGCGGTTCTCGAAAGAGCCGCCGTAGGCGTCGTCGCGGTGGTTCGTGAGCGGCGAGAGGAACTGGTGCAGGAGGTAGCCGTGGGCGGCGTGGATCTCGACGACCTCGAAGCCGGCCGCGACGGCCCGGCGGGCGGCATCCGCGAAATCGGTGACGACCTTCTCGATGCCCTCCACGTCCAGCGCGACCGGCTCGGCGAACGAGTCGTACGCGAGCGCCGAGGGAGCGACGGTCGTCCAGCCGCCGTGGGCGGGCGAGACGCTGCCGCGGCCTCCGGTGAGCGGCGATGTGGTCGAGGCCTTGCGCCCCGCGTGGCCGAGCTGCACGCCCGCGACCGAACCGCGCGCACGGATCGCCGCGACGATCGGGGCCCACGCCTCGGCCTGCGCGTCGTTCCAGAGGCCGACGTCGTCGGGCGAGATGCGCCCCTCCGGGGAGACGGCGGTCGCTTCGGCGATGACGAGGCCCGCACCCCCGGCCGCGAACTGGGCGAGGTGGACGTGGTGCCAGTCGTTCGGCATCCCCTCGGTCGCGCTGTACTGACACATGGGCGACACCCACAGGCGGTTGCGCGTCTCGATACCGCGGACGGACAGGGGTGTGAAGAGGGTGCTCACGTCGGACCTCTGCGTTCTATGGTGGCGCCATGACGGCGAAGGAATGGACCGGGGAGGACTGCTCCCGCGCCCTGCGGAGACCAACGGCTCGCGACGACAAGTATTCCCGCGGGGTGGTAGGCCTTCGCGCCGGCTCTACCCGCTACCCCGGCGCGGCCATGCTCGGCGTCGAGGCCGCGTGGCGCACCGGCACGGGCATGGTGCGTTACCTCGGCCCCGAGCGCGCGCAGGATCTCGTGCTGCAGCGTCGACCCGAGACGGTGACCGCCGACGGGCGCGTGCAGGCGTGGGTGATCGGATCGGGAACGGATGCCGCCGAGCGTGACGCGGCCGAGACGGCGGCGCTGCGCGGCCTTCTGAAGGGCGACCTGCCCGTCGTCGTCGACGCGGGCGCGCTCGATCTCGTCGTCGGGGCCAGCGCCCCCGTCATCGTGACGCCGCACGCGCGGGAACTCGATCGTCTCCGCTCCGACCTGGGGCTGCCGTCGATGGATGCCACGGACGACGACGCACGCGAGGACGCGGCTCGCGAGACCGCCGCGGCGTTCGGGGGAGTGGTGCTCCTGAAGGGCGCGACGACGATCGTCGCGACGGCGGACGGGTGGACCCGTCGGGTGCGGGCGGGCACGCCCTGGCTCGCGACCGCGGGGACCGGTGACGTGCTCGCGGGAGTCCTGGGCGCCGTGACGGCGGGGGCGGTCGCGGAGGATCGCGTCGGTCTGGAGGATCTCGCGGCGTGTGCGGCGACCGCGGCGTGGCTGCACGGGACGGCCGGGCGGGCGGCATCCGGGATCCACGGGGGAGCGGGCGGGCCGATCACCGCGCTCGACGTGGCGGAGGCGTTGCCGCGGGTGATCGCGGAGGTGCTGTCGGACTCGATCGCGTAACGGTTGCCGCGTCCACACCGGCCGAGCGCGGCTGCCCGTCCGGGCCGTCGAGGGTCTCCCGCTTAGGATGAGGCGGTGCTGAGGCGTGTCGTTCCCCTGTTGATCGCGTTCGTCGCCGTGCACGTCACCGTGGCGGTCCTCGGCTACCAGCAGCCGAACGAACCCATGGGCGACGTGTACCTGGTCTACGAACCCTGGTCGCGCTGCGCGCTGTTCGGGGGCATCGACGTGACCTCCTGCACGCGGTCCACGACGTGGGAATGGCCCGGCATCACCGAGAAGTGGATCTACCCGCAGCTCGCCTTCGTGCCCATGACCTTCGCGTGGGTGTTCGCGTGGGCGATCGGCTACACCCCGGCGTGGGCGCTCACCGTGTCGCTGGCGAACCTCGTCGCCTTCGTCATCCTCGTCGGCAAGGGTCGCTCGACCGGCCGGGTCGTGGCCGCGTGGTTCTGGCTCGCCGCGATCCTGCTCATCGGGCCGGTCGGTCTCTACCGCATCGACGGGATCACGGTGCCGTTCGCGATCCTCGGCAGCATCTGGCTCGTGCGGCGGCCGTTCGTGGCATCCGTCCTCCTGTCGATCGCGGTGTGGATGAAGGTGTGGCCCGCGGCGATCCTCGCGGCGGGACTCATCGTGGTGCGACGCCGGCTCTCGCTCGTCTGGGGCGCTGTCGCGGTGTCGCTGGCCACGGTCATTCCCGTGGTGGCGCTGGGCGGTGCGCCGTTCGTGCTCGGGTTCGTGGGCGACCAGACCTCGCGCGGGATCCAGATGGAAGCGCCCGTCGGGGGTCTCTACATGATCCTCGCTTCCTTCTACGTGCCCGGCTCGGAGGTCTACTACGACGGCGGGGTGCTCACGTTCCAGGTGACCGGTCCCGGCGTCGAGCCGGTCATCGCGATCATGACCCCGCTGATGCTCCTCGTCATTGCCGGTGTCGCGGTCGTTGGTGCGCGCAAGCTCTGGGCGGGCGCGACCTTCGTGACCCTGTTCCCACCGCTCTCGCTGGCCCTCGTGACGGCCTTCATCGCGCTCAACAAGGTCGGCTCGCCGCAGTACTACGTGTGGGTGTTCGCGCCCGTGATCCTCGGGCTGATGATCGATCGCCGCCGGTGGTACGGTCTCGCGGCGCTCACCCTCGTGATCGCCGGGCTGACGCAGTGGATGTACCCGATGGTCTACGACGGCCTCATGGCCACGCACCCCGCTCCCTTCCCGGTCTTCCTGCTCGAGGCGCGCAACGTGCTCGCGATCGTGCTCATGGTGTGGGCGATCGTGCGCGTGGTGCGGGTGCCCGTCGGGCGCGTCGCCCGCCCCGGCGACCTGCGCGAGTTCGTGACGGGCCGCCGTACGACGGCGATCGCTGCGACGGCCGACTAACCTCGACACCATGCTCGTCGCCTTCTCCGTCGCCCCGTCCGGAACGGGCAGCCTCTCTGCCGAGAACCCCGATGGGTCGGTGCACGACGCCGTGGCCGCCGCGGTCGCCGTCGTGCGCTCCTCGGGGCTCGCCCACCGCACCACCTCGATGTTCACCGAGATCGAGGGCGAGTGGGACGAGGTGTTCGACGTCGTCAGGCGTGCCACCGAGGCGGTCCTGCCGTACGGCTCGCGCGTGTCGCTCGTGCTCAAGGCCGACATCCGACCCGGCCGCACGGGCGAGATCGACGGCAAGATCGAGCGCCTCGAGCGCGCGATCGACGACGCCGCATCGGAGTGAGTCCGCGCTGACCCGGCCGGCATCCGCTCCGAGGTCCCTTGCCGCGCCGTCGCGCGTCGCGCAAGCGGCGGGATCACGCGTCGCGCAAGCGTCAGGATCGAAGCGCGCGGCCGGATAAATTGAGACAGGGAGAGCGGGGGGAACGGGTGGAACCGGAGATCGGTGAGGCGCTGGGCGCCTCGTACCGTTTCGTCGATCGGATCGGATCCGGCGCCGCGGGCGAGGTGTGGCGCGTGCGCGACGTGCGCGACGAGACGCTGCGTGCCGCCAAGGTGCTCCGCCGGGAACACGCACAGGATGCCGACCTCGTCGAGCGTTTCATCCGCGAGCGCACCGTGCTCACCCGCCTGCGCGACCCGCACGTCGTCGCGGTGCGCGACCTCGTCGTCGAGGGCGAGCGCCTCGCGATCGTCATGGACCTGGTCGAGGGCGGGAGCCTGCGTCAGGCCCTCGACGAGCGCGGTACCCTGCCGCCCGCCGAAGCCGTCGCCCTCACCGCGGCCGTGCTCGACGCGCTCGCCGCCGCGCACGCGGTGGGCACGGTCCACCGCGACATCAAGCCCGACAACGTCCTCCTCGATCGTGACGCGCGAGAGGGCGACGACCCCGGGGCTGCCGTCCGTGTCGTCGACTTCGGCATCGCGCGCGTGCTCGACGAGCGCCGCCGCTCGACGACCGCCGTCATCGGCACGCCCGAGTACATGTCGCCCGAGCTCGTCACCCTCGGCGAGGCCGGGCCTCCGAGCGACGTCTACGCCACCGGCATCCTGCTCTACGAACTCCTCTCGGGTCGGACGCCGTTCGCCGGTCCGGGAACCGACTTCACCGTCGCGTATCGGCACGTCAGCGCCGAAGTGCCCCGCCTCGACGTGCCCGACGACCTCTGGCGTGTTCTCGCCCGCCTTCTCGCGAAGGCGCCGGCGGAGCGCCCGTCGGCGACCGAGGCCGCGGCGAGCCTTCGGCGTCTGAGAGCGTCGATCGCGGAGCTCGCGGCTCTCACGCCGGCCGCCGCTCCCGAGGGTTTCGTCGAGGCGGAGAGACCGGCGACCGTGCTCCGGGGCGTCGCCCCGACGGCTCCCGAACCGGTCGCGGTGTCGTCGGACGAGCCGGCACCCGAGCTCGGTGCGGCGACCCAGGCGACGGTCCTCCGACCGATGCCGCGTCGCGAGGCGCCCAGGCCGGTCGAGGCAGAGCCCGAGGCGAAGACCTCGCTGTGGACCCGGATGCCGCGCGGCCGCGCCCTCTGGATCGCGGGAGCCGCGGTGGTCGCCGTGGCCGCGGTCGCGGCGTTCTTCGTGTTCCGCCCTCCCGCGGGGGAGTCCGCACCGGCGGCAGCCGGACCCGTCGTGACCTCCAGCCAGCAGGACCGGGCCCTGCCGACCGGGTTGAGCGTGAGCCGCTCGGTCAGCTACGACCCGGAGAAGAAGCTGGCGACCGTCACGATCGAGTACGGCGCGCAGAATGCTCCCCTCGGCGGGCCGTTCCTCGAGGTGCTGCCCGGGGCGGCGGAATCGGACGCGTGTCCCGCCGTCACGTGGGCGGACGCCACGGTCGATCGCAACCAGGCGAGCGTCACCGGCATCTCGGTGCCCTGCGGGTGGAGCGTGGACGGCCTCACCGTCCCGACGCAGGACTCGGTCACCGTCACCGCCCAGGTCTCGATCGCGCTGAACGGTCAGGAGGCCGTCGATGCGTGGCTGAAGGCGGCCGCGGCGGCCACGACGAAGGCGATCTCGGACTCCGAGGTGTCGGGGGCCGCGTATCCCGTGCAGCGGCTGCGCAGCGTTCAGGTGACGACGCCCTCTCGCACCGTCGGCGGGACGGCCCTGCCCGTGACGCTGCTCCCCGTCTGGCCCAGCGGCCCGGATCCGGTGAACCCCCTGTTCACGAGCCCGTCGGTGGGGGAGCCGAGTGCGATGCTCGACGCCGTCGCCGGGGGGACCAGCGGGGTGCGTTTCAGCGACGGATGCGCCGGCGCCCTGACCGTCTCATCGGACGGGCTCGTGGTGACGGCGCTGTCGGTCGCTCCCGACTGCACGGTGCGCGCTCGGGTCGGCAACTTCACCGACCTCGTGAGCCCGCCGTTCGGCATCACGACGCGCTGAGGCGCGCGGGCACGCGCAGAGTGGCGCTGAGGCGCGCGGAGTGGCGCGGAGGCGCTCAGTCTCGCGCGAAGACGCTCGGAGGCGCGCCAAGCCGCGTGCGGAGCGGGCGTTCCGCTCAGCCCGCGGGGACGGCGACCGACGGCCCCGCCGCCTGGACGAAGCGGGCCGCGCCCGCGACGCACGCATACCCGCGGCCGGTCGTGACGGCGACGGGGGCGCGGCGGGGGAGCGTGACGCCCAGCAGATCGCCGTCGTAGTCGACGTCGGGCTGCAGCAGGACCCCGCAGCGCGACTTGCGCAGGGTCTTCGTCCAGCCGGAGTACTGCGCGCGGAGGTCGGCGGAGCGTCCCGCCGCGATGATCAGCACGTGCGGCTGCGACATCGTGAGCAGCCCCGCGAGCGACTGGTCGGAATCCTCGAACGACTCGGCGTCGTCGACCAGGATCACGACCGGCCCCTTCTCGAGACGTACGGATGCCACGAGCGCGGGGATCTCGTCGGAGCCGACGACGACGCGGTCGAGGTCGGCCGTGGCCAGTGGTGAGCGGCGACCGCAGACACCCCACACGGTCACCGGGGCGGTGGCATCCGGAGTCATCCGCACGGACTGCGCGATCGCGAGGAGCAGCGTCGACTTGCCGGAGCGGGCGGGTCCGGCGACGAGGACGTGCTCGCCCTCGTAGACCTCGAGGAACGCCGGGGCGAGGTCGGATTCGGCGACGCCGATGGGGATACGCCACGGCTCCTGCCGGAGGTCGGCCGCGACCCCGAGGTCGGCGATCCCGACCTGCTCGGGAAGCCGGCCCACCACCGGAGCCTTCGCCGCGGCGCCGGCGTACGTCTCTTTCACGCGGGCCACGGCGCCGGCCAGCCCGTCGGCGGGAGTGGCGACGTGCGCCTGCCGGGCCGATTCCGCGAGCACGCAGCGACCCGGGACCGACGCCGGGGCGTCCTTGGGGCGCAGGCCCGCGGAGGTGTAGTCGTAGGGGTCGGCGAGGCGGAACATCCATTTCTGGGTGGTGACCTCGTCGATCGCCGAGGGGACCGCCTTGGCACGGGTCGTCGACACGGCGAAATGCAGACCGAGCTCGGGGCCGTCGGCGTACGCGCGGTAGAGACCGTCGAGGAGCTGCTGGCCCTCGTGGTCCTGGAACTCGTCGCGCAGGGCCGCCAGCCCGTCGATCAGCACGATCGCGCGGCGACGCTGTCCCTCGTCGGCGCGGCGCCGCTCGAGGTCGGTGCGGAGGTGGCGCAGGAATCGCGCCTGCTGCTCGCGCGCACCGCCCCCGGCACCCACGTAGGCGACGGTGTGGGGAAGGTCGGCGAGCGGCGCGAGGTCGCGGGCACCGGCGTCGAGCACGAGGATGTCGAGGTCGTCGGGGTGCGACTCGGCCGCGAGGGCCAGGGCGATCGACGACAGGGCCGTGCTGGTGCCGCTGCCGGGGATGCCGACCGCGAGCAGGTTGCCCCGCGACAGGTTCCACCCCGCGGCGACCTGCCGCTGGCTGTCCGGCTCATCGGCGAGAGCGAAGAACACCTCCGCACCCTGCACGCCGCCGACCGCGGGGACACCCGGCGTCGGGGCGTCGTCTCCGAACCCGACCAGCGGCACACGCGCGCCCAGCGCCTCGGGCCACACCGGCCGCGGAGCGGCGATCCCAGCCTCGTCGGCCGCCGCGCGGATGGCGTCGATCACGACGTCGAGGTCGGTCGTCGAGTCGTCGACCACCGTCGTCTTGGACGCGGGAGCGATCCCCGAGAACGTCACCGGCTGCAGCTCGACGGCCTCGACGACGGCGCGCTCCGAGGCGCCGGTGACCAGCGCGGTCTGCACGGGCGCGATGTCGTCCTGTCCGCGCTTGATGTACGCGCGACCGCGCTGGGCGCGACCGATCGCGGCTGCCGCCGGGACACCGATCACGTTGTTCGAGTCGTCGCGGCTCTGCACGCGCAGAGCGACCCGGAGGTTCGTGTTCGCGAGGATGTCGTCGTTGACGACACCCGCGGGGCGCTGGGTGGCGAGGATCATGTGGACGCCGAGCGTACGGCCGACGGCGGCGACGCTCACGAGCGACGACAGCACGTCGGGGAAGTCCTTGGCGAGCATCGCGAACTCGTCGACGACGAGCAGCAGCCGCGGCATGGGCTCGGCGGGCTTCGTCGCGAGGTAGGCGTCGAGGTTGTCGACGCCCTCGCCCGCCGCGGCGAAGATGCGCTGACGCCGCCGCATCTCGGCCTCGAGGGAGCGGAGGGCGCGGTCGGCCAGCTGCTCGTCGAGGTTGCTGATCGTGCCGATCGTGTGCGGGAGCCGCTCGCACGCAGCGAAGGCCGCGCCGCCCTTGAAGTCGATGAGGATGAAGCTCAGGCGGGTGGGGTCGTTGCGCAGGGCGAGCCCCGCGACGAGCGAGCGGAGGAACTCGCTCTTGCCCGAGCCGGTCGTGCCGCCGACGAGGCCGTGCGGGCCGTCGTGCACGAGGTCGAGCTCCATCGTGCCGCCCTCGCCCGTCCCGATCGGGGCCGTGATACCGCGGGCGTTGGCCCACAGCTCGCGGACCGCGTCCGCCGTCACCTCGTCCAGGCCGAGGAGCGGCGGGAGACGCACGAGGCCGGGCAGCGCCGCGCCCGGGACGACGAGCTCGGGATCGTCGAAGCGGGCGACGTCGCGGGCTCCCGCCGCGGCGGTGTCGACGTCGATACCCGCGAGGATGACGTCGTCGACCGTCACGAGGTCACCGGGGCGGGTGACGGTGGCCGCGGCATCCGGCGCCACCCGCACCACGACGGTGCACGCGGCGGGGAGCTGCTCTTCGGACGACGCGAGGACGATCCCCGAGACCTGCACGCCCTGTCGGTCGCGCGAGAGTGTGGTCGCGCCGTCGGGGCGTCCGTGGCCGAGCAGCTCGCGCGCGGGGGCGTTGCGCCCCTCGGTGAGGACGTCGGAGTCCAGCACCAGCAGAACGGCTGCCGTGGGGATGTCGTGGATGCCGTCGCGCAGACCACGCAGCAGATCCGTGCTGCGTTCGCGGTTGTCGGACATCCAGCGTTCCTGGGTGCCCGTGCCCTGTCGGCGCGTGTGGGGGAGCCATCCGGCCCACGCCCAGTCGGGAGAACGGCCGGCATCGCAGAAGACCCCGAGGGTCAGATCGGCCGGGCCGACATGGATGCCCGCCTGGATGACGAGGCTCCGGGCCAGCGCGAGAGCCCCGTCGCGGTCGCCGACGATTCCGACGACCCCGCCCGCGGTGAGGTCGATCTCGACGGGCGCGGCGGGGATGGCGGCGGTGTCGAGGATCTCGCGGACCTCGTCCTCGAGGCGGGCGCCGGAACGCTCGTCGATCGCGGGGCGCCACGGGACATCGCCGATCCCGGCGTGCAGCGCGAGCAGGTCGGGCGAGCCCGCGCGGCGCTGCCACAGCGTGGTCGCGGGGATCGCCGCGCGCCGGAGGGTCGTGGCCGGGTCGGGGATGGCATCCATTCTCCGGGCCTTCTCGGCCTGCCCGGCCGAGGCGATGTCGTCACGCAGGGTCTGCAGGGCCTGCGTGAACCGCTCGTCCTCTTCTTTCACGTTCTTCGTGTGGCGGCGCTTCTGCTCGAACCAGACGCCGACACCCAGGACGGGGCTGAGGGCGGCGAACAGGGCGTACCTCGCGTCGCCGAGCATGAGGACCATCGCGAACGCGAGCACCAGCGGGGCCGCGACCGTGATGATGCTGAACTTGGAGGCCGGGGGGACGTCCTTGCGGCTCGGCGGGGTGATCGGGTCGGGCTCAGGGGGCCGACCGGGCCGCGGCGGACGGTTGAAGGGCGCGGTCGCGGCCGGGGTGATGTTGTGCAGCGAACCGGGCTCGGGGGCGGGGGTCTCATCGATCGAGGGGCGCAGGAGCACGGTCGTGCCTCCCGCGGTGATGACGGCGGGACTCTCGACGACCGTGCCGTCCTCGGCGGCGGCGGTGCCGTCGACGAGGGTGCCGTTCGTCGATCCGCGGTCGTCGACGCGGAGCCCGTCGTCGTCGCGCGCGGCCGAGAAGTGCTCCCACGAGGCGCTCGTGGTGGGGAGCCTGAGGTCGGCCTGAGGGGAGCGTCCCGCGATCAGTGCCCGCCCGCGCGGCACGTCCACGACCGGTCCGGCCTCCAGGCCGCCGGACAGGGTCGCCGTCCAGTCCGTCGCGGGCTTCGGTCGGGGCGACGCCGAGAGGGCGATGCGCGTGCCCTCGAGCAGCAGCACCTCGCTCAACGCCGTCGAGGCGGGGTGCCGCTCCGCGTCGACCGCGACGAGGGTGTCGGGGGCGACATCGTGTCCGGTCGCCGCCGCGATCAACTCGCCCAGCGTCGCCTGGCTGCGGTGACGGGCGAGGTCGACCACCTGCTCGTCTTCGTCGATCGCGATCAGCAGACGCATCGGAGCCTCCGGGAGATGTCAGTCGGGCTGTCCGGCGAACCACACCAGCGGTGCGGTGGTGTCGGCCGACAGGGGGCGCAGGCCCAGATTCTGATCCGCCGAGTACAGGGGAACGATTCCGGGCACCAGGGCGGTGGGCTTCGTGCCGTCGAGCTGCGGACCGGCGATGCCGTCGGCCGCCCCGGCCGACAGCGTGCCGAGTGCCGAGGCCACCGCGGAGGGCTGCGTGCTGCCGGCGGATGCCGCAGCGAGCGCGAGCAGGATGGTGGCGTCGTGGCTGCGCGAGTCGGCGAGGCCGGCGACGGAGGCGAACGAGCGGTCCTCGAAGAGTGTCGTCGCCGAGGAGTCGTCGGCCACGACGCGCACGCCCGCGAGGAAGGCGGACATGGCTCGGCCGTCGGCGTCGGACGAGAGGGCGACGGTGTCGCTCCAGCCCGCGCCGACCGTGGTCAGGTCGGTCGAGAGGGTGCCGCCCGCGGACACGAGCGCCTCGGAGAACGCCGGCGACGTGGCCTCGGGCGTGACGACGATCGGGAGATCGGCGTCGTCGCTCTGGAGGAGCTGTACGACGCTCGCCTGCGTCGAGGCGGGCCCGTTGATGAGGACCGCGTCGAGGGGGCGCGATCCACGGGCCGCGGCGACGGCGGCACGGAAGGCCGCGGCGTCGCCGCCGGCTGCGAACGGCACGATGGCGGCGGGGGAGAGGCCCGCGGGCGTGCCGTACCCGGCGTCCACGAGAAGGACCGACGAGGCGCCCTTCAGCGCCGCGGGAAGAGCCGCGCCGATCGCGTCGCTCGTGGGGCCGGTCAGCCAGACGCCGTCGCCCGCGAGCGAGCCGTCGGTGACGTACGGAAGGACGGCGGGGACGCCGGCCGAGCGGGCGACCTCGACCGCACCGGTGACGTGCGACCCGCTCGTGGCGACGACGATGCCGGCGGCTCCGTCGTCGACGAGCTCCTGTGCGGCGGCGCGCGCGCCATCGGCGGTGCCCTTGTCGTCCACCGCGCGGACCGTGATGTCGTGACCGCCGAGAGCCAGGCGGCGGGCGGCCACGACCGCGCCGTTCGCGGCATCCTTCCACTCCGCGCCTTCGCCGGGGGCGGAGGAGAGCGAGACGATCACGCCGATCGTCAGGTCATCGGGGACCGGCGCCGAGATGGCGACGGGGATCGAGCCGACCGCCTGGGCCTCGGTGGGGCGCGTGAGCGACCAGGTGGTGACGCCGGCGGCGACGAGGACCACGGCGGCGGCCCCGGCGATCAGGGCCACGGTGCGACGCTTCACTTGCCGTCTCCGATCCGGAAGGTGTACACCGTCTGCGTCGCGGCGCCCGCGGGAGCCTCGATGTGGAACGGCGGCAGCTTCGCTCCGGCCTCCAGCGAAGCCTGCGTCTGCGCCTGCTGGAGCAGGATGCCCGCGACGTCTTCGGAGCGCACGTTGGCGTACCCCTGCGCCTGCTGCGAGGCCAGGGCGAGCTGGACGTCGGCGGTGTCGACCTTCGCGGCGCTGGTGACCATCGATCCCAGGAGTCCCGAGCCGTTGACCTGACGGTCGCCCAGGTCGAGGAGGACCTTGTTCAGGTCGGCCTGCAGGAGCGAGGACGCGCCGTCCGTGTCGCGGGTGGCGGCGCCGATGCTCGACGAGATCGACGACAGCGACGACAGGGTCTGCGCGGAGACGCTCTGCGAGATCGCCTCGCCGGCGGCCGTGAGGTCGTCGCGCTGCGACTCGACGGTCTCTTTGCCGCTCTGCGCGATGTCGGTCGAGGTCGAGGTCAGACCCGACACGGAACGGTCGAACATGGCGCCGATGGTGGCGGCGTCCGTCTTCCCGCGGGCGGAGATGACGCGCACCTGCTCCTCGATGAGGGCCGAGACCTTCGCGGCCGCCTCGGCGTCGGCGTCGGCGAATGCCCGCTCGATGCTCGGGCCGAGGCCGTCCTGCTGCTTCTCGAGGGCGTTGATGCGCTGGTCGAGCTCGGTGCGCTGGTCGGCGAGGGCCTTCGTCGAGTCGGTCAGCGAGGTCACCAGAGCGGTGAGGTTCTCGTTGCCGTTCCACGCGGAGGAGCTGATGCGGTTGACCGCGTCGCGGACCTTCGAGGTCTGGTCGAGCAGTCCCGCGATGGCGGTGCCGAGGTCGCCGGAGGGCTGCGTCTTCTCATCGACGCTGATCCACGCGGCGGTGTCGGCCTTCAGGCGGTCGAGGAGCGGCGCCGAGTAGCCCCACGGGGTCGAGAGCTGGTCTCCCTCGCATCCCTCGGAGGTGAGGAAGGAGCGCAGACGGTCGACCTCGGCGAGCGTCGGGCCGCCGATGACCACGGGGGAGGAGGAGCTCTTCGCGTCGGAGTCGCCGCTTCCCTCGTCGTCGCCGCCCGTTCCGGAGGTCGAGGTGGGCTTCGGCGTGGGCTCGTTGCCGCCGCCGGGAGGAGTCCAGTCATCGTCCGGGGCCAGCGTGCAGATCTCGTCCGCCAGGCGGTCCGCCTGTTCCCGGATCGAGCCGCGCACATCCGGGTTTCCCAACTCCGCCTGGGCGTCGCGAGAGATCTGGTTGACCTGCGACAGTGCGGAGTTGAGCGATCCGAGCGAACCCGACAGCGTGTCGAGTGCCGTGCTGACCTCGCCCAGCGACTGCGGGACGGAGCCGTCGGGGAGGCCGTCGGTGACCTTCTTCGTCGCGGCCTGAACGGCTTCGACGGCCTGCGAGGTCTGGTCGAACTGCGTCACGACCGACGACATGAGCTCGGGCTTGAGAGAGTCGACGAGCTCTCGACCGTCGACCACCAGCTGGGCGAGCGTGGCGTTCACCTCGCCCTGAGCGCTGAACAGGGCGCACGTCGTCGACGGGGTCTGGCAGGTGTCGGCGCTGGGAGCGTCGGGGCCGATGGTCGAGCGCAGCGCGTTCTGCACCTCGCCCTTGCATTCGTCGGCGGCGGAGGCGTAGTTGTCGAGCTCGACCGCGAGGCGCTGGATGTTGCCGTAGATCGTGTTGGCTTCGCCCGGGATCGTCGACGTCGCCGAGCATCCGCTGCCGCTCGGGATCGACGGGGGCGGCGGTGCGCTGGTGTCGCCGAGCATGCCGTCGACGGCCGAGAGGGCGCTGCCGAGCTGCTGGAGGACCGCCGAGTTGGTGCTGTTCACCGTCGTCGAGAGGTCGGACTGCAGACCCGTGAGCTGCGCGGTGAGACCGCGCATCGACGTTCCGAGCGAGGTGGTGCTGTCGGCGAGCTCTCGTGCCGTGCGTACACCGAGGGTGTCGGCCGTGCTCTCGAGGTTCGTGCGCACCTCGGTGATCGTCGTCCCGGCTCGGCCGAGCACCTCGTTCACCGCCGCGACGACCTCGATGGTGCGGCGCTGGAGCGCGAGCTGCGACGTGGGGTCGTCGTTGAATGCCGCGTCGAGGACACCGCCGATCGACGGATCGGTCGAGATCCCCGGCTGCACCGCGATGTCGAACGCGGGCACCGAGAAGTCGTCGACGTCGGCGACGAGGGTGAGGGTGCTGCTGGCGCGACCGGAGGGCGGGGCGAGCAGCGACGCCCACTGCACCACGGCGTCGCCGTCGTCGGAGCGGCTCAGCACGCCGTTGGTCACGGCGGAGTCGGTGTCGGAGTCGATGACCACGCGGCTGGGGGCCACGCCGCCGAGGACGGTCGACGCGGCGATCGTCAGGGGCGCGCCCACGAGCGCTTCGCGCGTGCGCGACTGACCCGCGGCGTCGTACGTGAGCTCCTGGGGCTTCACGGTGAGGTTCTCGACCGTCACGTCGATCTCGACGCGGCCCGAGTAACCCTTGAGGTCGCCCAGGTCGGTGCCGCTCGAGTCAGCGGTGCGGTACGAGGTGCGGATGCGCACGGGGATGTCGTTCGCGACGTCGGCGGGGGTGAACGAGGCCGTCTCGCTGGTCGTCTCCGAGGGGGAGTTGCCGATGGCGATCGTCGTGGACTGCACGCTCTGGATGGCGGCGTCGGTGGTGACCCCGACGGCGACGGACTGCAGCAGTCGGGTGGCCGTGATCTGCGCCTCACCGTTCGTGCACGCGGTCACCGTGACGAGCGCGCCGACAGCGACCATCGCCGCGATGACGCGCGGGAGCGCGCCTCGACCCTTTACAGATTTCCCCACTGACATCCGTCCCCCTTGAACACCGTCCGGCAGCCGCCGTCGATCGTAGTCGCTCCCGCTGACATCGCCAGATTCGGGGGTCGAGCTTGACATCTGACCCCACCGTCGTTCGTCGGCATCCGACGTTCGCGCGGGCGGCGGCTCCTCGCCTCGAAACGATTCGACAGGCGTTCTCCCGCCGACTACCATCGTCGGGTGACCTCTTCGACGACCTCGAGAGGTGCGGCGATGCGGGCGCTCCTTTCTCTCGCCATCGGCAGCTTCGGCATCGGCATGACCGAGTTCGTGGTGATGGGCCTCCTGCCCAACATCGCCCGCGAACTGGTGCCCACCGTGTGGGCCGCGTCGCCCGACGACGCGATCGCCCAGGCCGGCTGGCTCGTGTCGCTCTACGCGCTCGGCGTCGTCGTCGGCGCCCCCACGATCGCCGGATCCGTCGCGCGGTTCCCGCGGCACCGGGTGATGATCGTGCTCGCGGCCGCCCTGGCGTTCTTCACGCTCCTCACCGTCATCGCCCCGACGTTCGAGCTCGTCGCCGCGTCACGATTCCTCGCGGGCCTCCCGCACGGCGCCTACTTCGGTATCGGTGCCCTCGTCGCCGCCGACGCCCTCGGTCCCGGTAACCGCGCGAAGGGTGTCGCCTTCGTCCTCACCGGTCTCACGATCGCCAACGTGGTCGGTGTCCCGCTCGGCACGCTCCTGGGCCAGCAGGTCGGCTGGCGCGCCGCGTTCGCGGTCGTCACCGGCATCTTCGTGCTCGCCACGATCTGCATCGCCCTCTTCGTCCCGAAGCACCCCGGCGCACCGGGACGACGACTGCGCGACGAGCTGCGCGTCTTCCGCATCGGACAGGTCTGGTTCGCGCTCGGCATCGGCGCCGTCGGCTTCGGCGGCTTCTTCGCGATGTACAGCTACATCGCCCCCATGATCACCGAGGTGGCCGGGCAGCCCGAGTGGGCGGTGTCGCTCGTCCTCGTGCTCGTCGGCGTCGGCATGACGGTCGGCAACGTCGTCGGCGGGGCACTCGCCGACAAAGACCTGCGGTTCTGGCTCTTCGTCGGCCTCGTCGCGCTCGGCGCGGCGTCCGTCGGACTGGCACTGACCGCCGGGTGGATCGTCACGCTCGTGCTGTTCGCCTTCCTCGTCGCGTTCTGCGGTGCCGCCCTGAGTCCCGGCATCCAGACCCGGCTGATGGATGTCGCCGAAGACAACCAGTCCATCGCCGCCGCGCTGAACCACTCCGCGTTGAACATCGGAAACAGCCTGGGGGCCTTCCTCGGCGGTCTCGCGATCGCCGCCGGTCTCGGACTCGTCGCTCCCGCGTGGGTGGGGGCGGTGCTCGCCCTCGGCGGGCTCATCGTCGCCATCGTGTCGTACCGCGTCGAGGACCGCTCGGGTCGTCACCCCGAGCACCGGATGCCGGCGGCCGAGGCCGCGACCACCGCGATCACCGGCTCGATCCCGACGCAGGGCTGACCTCGGCGGTGCCCGCCGCGGCGCACCGCGCCCCGGCGCCCGCACGAATGTCGAGTGTCCAAGACACGCCGTTAAGCTCCCGCCTGTGATGTCTCAGGACATCG
>NZ_LDRU01000072.1 GCF_001476285.1 Microbacterium testaceum
GGAACACCTGCGCCGTCCGCCCCGCCCTCGTCCGACCTACGCACCGCTGTCGCCGGCGCAGGTGTTCCTGCGCGGGATGCTCGTGTCGGTATCGGTGCTCGTGCTGGTCTTCCTGCTCAACCTTCTCGTGATCAGTCACGTCTCGCACTTCGCCGCGCAGCAGCAGCTGCGCGACACGTTCCGCGCGCAGCTCGCCGCGGGCACGGCACCCGTCAGCGAGGGTGACTTCGAGGATCACCTCCTTGCGGACGGGGCCCCCGTGGGCATCCTGTCCGTCCCGCAGCTCGGCATCGACGAGGTCATCTCCGAGGGGACGACGTCCGGCGTGCTGATGCACGGCCCCGGTCACCGCCGCGACACCGTGCTGCCCGGTCAGGCGGGGGTGAGTGTGGTCATGGGACGCGCCGCGGCCTTCGGCGGCCCTTTCGGTCGCCTGCAGGCGCTGCAGCCGGGCGAGACCTTCACCGTGCGGACGGGGCAGGGCGAGCAGACATTCGCGGTGCTCGGCGTGCGCTACGCCGGCGACCCGACCCCACCGGCCCCCGTGCGCGGTGAGAGCCGCCTCATCCTCATCACGGCCCGGGGCGGCCCGTACCTGCCGACCGGGATCGCCTACGTCGACGCGCGGGCGACGGGCCCGGCGGTGCCGGCGGGTGCGCGCCAGACGACGTCGATGACCCTGCCGCCCGAGGCCAAGCCGCTCGCCACCGACATGACCACGGTCTGGGCGCTCATCTTCGCGCTGCAGTTCCTCGTCGTCGCCGAGTTCGTCGCCGTCTGGGCGTATCGCCGCGTCGGATGGCAGAAGACGTGGATCGTCTTCGCCCCCGTCCTCCTGCTGGCGAGCGTGTTCGTCGCCGACCAGCTCGTCCGCCTTCTTCCCAACCTTCTCTGAGCGGTATCGATCATGACCTCCACCCCCGAAGCCCACGATCCGGCCTCCGACGCCCCCGACGGTGTCCGCGAGAGTCCGCGCGCCGATCTCCCGCGCCCCGACGCGCGCCCCGACCTCGAGTACACGGAGGTCGTGCCGCTCGACGCGGTCCCACCCGCGTCCGACCCCTACATGACGGATGTGCTCACCGCCGACGAGGCACGCATCATCGCCGAGATCGAGCTCGAGAACCTCAGCGCGGGCATGGCGGGTGTGCCCGGGGCCGACGCCCCCTCCACCCGCCGCGCGGGTCGAACGGCCTCCCGTGCCGTCGGTGCCGAGAACCCCGCGCTGGTCACCACCGCGTCCCCGATCGACGCGCACACGGCGGTGCTGGTCCCGCCGTCCTCCGCTCCTCTCGGTGAGGCCGCGGCATCCGTTCGACCCGCTCCGATCGATCCGCCCGCGAGCCCGCTCTCCGAACTGGATGCGCGATCGATCTCGGCGTGGTTCGGCGATCACCAGGTGCTCCTCGACGTGTCGCTGACCATGCCCGCCGGACAGGTGACCGCCCTCATCGGTCCGTCCGGCTGCGGCAAGTCCACGTTCCTTCGCATCCTCAACCGGATGCACGAGCTCGTCCCCTCGGCGGCCCTCGCCGGGGAGGTGCTGCTCGACGGTGACGACATCTACGACGCGGGGCATCGACTCATCGACGCGCGCAAGAACATCGGCATGGTGTTCCAGAAGCCCAACCCCTTCCCGGCGATGTCGATCTACGACAACGTCATCGCGGGGCTCAAGCTCACCGGTAAACGCGCCGCGCGCGACGAGAAGGACCACCTCGTCGAGACGTCACTGCAGAGCGCCGGGCTGTGGAAAGAGGTCAAGGACAGGCTGCGGGCCCCCGGCGGCGGCCTGTCGGGCGGTCAGCAGCAGCGCCTGTGCATCGCCCGTTCGCTCGCGATCAAGCCCAAGGTGCTGCTGATGGACGAGCCGTGCTCGGCCCTGGATCCCACGTCCACGCGCGTCATCGAGGAGACGATGGGCGAACTGCAGAAAGAGCTGACGATCGTGATCGTCACGCACAACATGCAGCAGGCGCAGCGGGTGTCGCAGCAGTGCGCCTTCTTCCTGGCATCCCAGGGGCAGCCCGGCCACATCGTGGAGCACGGCGACACGGATGCCATGTTCGACTCGCCCATCGACCCGCGCACCTACGACTACGTCAACGGTCGCTTCGGGTAGGGCTCGGTCGCGCGCTCAGCGCCGCGTGCGCGCCCGTGTCCGCACCACGCTCGACAGCGTCGCCCGGACGGGCTGACCGAGGTAGATGCCGAGCGACGCCCCGACCGCGAGCGCGATCCCGATGGTCGCCGCTCCCGTGAGCGTCGTGACGCCGGTCATGAGCACGGCCGGGTCGTCGCCCGACTCCACGATCCCCAGCAGCCCGCGGAACACCGCCGCTCCGGGGACCATCGGCAGGATCGCCGCGGTCGTGATCGCCACCGACGGCACGTGCAGGCGGTACGCGACGACGATGCCGGCGAAGCTTCCGATGAACGCGCCCACGCCGCTCGCCGCGGCGACTTCGAAGCCGAGCGACGAGGCGCCGATGTACCCCGCCCAGGCGACCAGGCTCAGGGCCGCGCTGACGACGATGATCCGCGCTCCGGCGCCGTTGATCACCGCGACGGCGATCGCGATGACCGCGGCGCCGATGAACTGCACGCTCACCGGCCCGAGCGGTAACGCGTTCGAGGGAGGCGACATCCCCATTCCCAGCACGCGCACGGTCTCGAGCCCCGCGAGGATCCCGAGCACCACGCCCAACGTCTGCGTGGTCAGCTCGAGGATGCGGCCCGTCGCGGTGAGCGCGAAGCCGTCGATGGCATCCTGAGCCGCCCCGACGACGGTCAGCCCCGCGAGCATGAGGACGATTCCGGATGCCACGATCACCGACGGTCGGATCGCGGCGGCCGCGTCGATCCCGGTGTATTGCAGCAGCGGGGACAGCGCCGCGACCACCGTCAGCACGAACCCGCCGGCGATCTGCGCGAAGAAGTACGGCACGCGCGCCCGGGCCAGGACGTGCTGCGTGGTCGCGGCGAGGCCCGCGGCGATGAACGACAGCACCAGCGCGAGCCAGTTGGCGCCGAACATGATCGCGACCCCCACGGCGAGGCCGGCTTGAGCGGCGATGACGATCGCCGGGCGGTAGCGGAACGGGAGCCGCCGGATCGCCCGGCATCGCGCGATGGCGTCGTCGAGCGCGAGCCCGCCGGCGATCTCGGCGACGAGGGCTTGCAGCCGCTGGAGCTTGGCGTGGTCGGGCACCGACCCCCGCACGACGCGCAGGAGCGTGGTGGGGTGTGAGGCCCCCGGGCGGCTGTGCGCAATCGTGATCGAGTTGTAGGTCACGTCGACGTGCACCGGATCCAGGCCGTAGGCGCCGCAGACCCGCACGATCGTCAGTGTCACCTCGCTCGCCGGTGCCCCGACGACGAGCATCGTCTCGCCGATGCGGATCGCGAGATCGAGGATGCGGGCGGAGAACGCCTCGTCGATGACGGGAAGCAGGTGCGTGTCGGGGGAGCCGGAGTCCTCGGTGTGCACGAGACGGCGCAACGACGACAGCAGTCGGCGCGGGGTGGGGGACAACCGCGAGCCTCCAGAGGCAGAGAACCGGGTGGGGAAGGCTCGATCCTATCCGCGCGGGCTGACCGGGCTCCGCGCATGACGGGGGCGGCATACCCGCGCCCCTAGGATGGACCCTCGGGTGCGGCATCCGAGCGCCCCGTCGTGGCATCCCGACGCTCGTCCCTCCCCGGGAGTTCTCCTTATGGCGCTGATCGTCCAGAAGTACGGCGGTTCGTCCGTCGCCGACGCCGAGAGCATCAAGCGCGTCGCCAAGCGCATCGTCGACACGCGTCGCGCGGGGCACGAGGTCGTCGTCGCCGTCAGCGCGATGGGCGACACGACCGACGAGCTGCTCGACCTCGCGGGTCAGGTCGCCCCGATCCCCGCTCCGCGCGAGCTCGACATGCTGCTCTCCAGCGGGGAGCGCATCTCGATGGCGCTGCTGGCCATGGCGATCCACTCGATGGGCTTCGAGGCCCGCTCCTTCACCGGCAGCCAGGCGGGAATGATCACGGATGCCACACACGGCGCCGCCCGCATCGTCGACGTCACGCCCGTGCGTCTGCGCGAAGCGCTCGACGAGGGCGCGATCGTCATCGTCGCCGGCTTCCAGGGCTTCAACCGCGACACCCGCGACATCACGACGCTCGGCCGCGGCGGCTCCGACACCACCGCCGTCGCGCTCGCCGCGGCCCTGAAGGCCGATGTCTGCGAGATCTACAGCGACGTCGACGGCATCTTCACCGCTGACCCCCGCGTCGTGCCCCTGGCCCGCAAGCTCGACCGTGTCGGCAGCGAAGAGATGCTCGAGCTCGCCGCCAACGGCGCGAAGGTCCTCTACATCCGCGCCGTCGAGTACGCGCGCCGCCACGGCGTGCTGATCCACGCGCGGTCCACGTTCAGCTCGGGCGAGGGCACGTGGGTGCTCGACGCCTCCAAGTCCTCCCCCCTCGTCCCCGAAAGTGAAGCCATGGAAGAGCCCATCGTCGCCGGCGTCGCCACCGACCTCAGCCAGGCGAAGATCACCGTCATCGGCGTCCCCGACGTCCCCGGCAAGGCCGCCGACATCTTCAAGATCGTCGCCAAGTCCGGCGCGAACGTCGACATGATCGTGCAGAACGTCTCGGCCGCCGCGACCGGCCGCACCGACATCTCGTTCACGCTGCCCAAGACCGATGCCACGACGGCGCTGAAGGCGCTCGCCGGTGAACAGGCCGAGGTCGGATTCGAGAGCCTCGTGCACGACGACCAGATCGGCAAGCTGTCGGTCGTGGGTGCGGGCATGCGCACGCACTCGGGCGTCTCGGCGACGCTGTTCGAAGCGTTGAGCATGGCGGGCGTCAACATCGAGATGATCTCGACCTCCGAGATCCGCATCTCGGTGGTCGTGCGCGGTGTCGACCTCGCCGAGGCCGCGCGTCTCGTGCACACCGCTTACGGTCTGGACGGCGAGGCCGAGGCCACCGTCCACGCCGGCACCGGGCGCTGATTCCGGGCACGCGCCCCGTCGGGCGGCGCGAAGGCGGGCGAAACTCCTGAGTTCTCGCCCCGCCCCTTCGTCGTACCCTCGTGATTCCGCCATTCCTCGGCGTATCCCGGTCGATTTCTCAGGAGTTCGGCCCGGGGGCGTCTCGACCACGGCGCCGATCGCGCTACCCTGACCCGAACGCCGCGCGTCGCGGCATCCACCACCCGAAACACCCGAGGAACCTCGCATGACCCGCATCTCCGATTCCGGAATCTCCCTCGCCGTCGTCGGCGCCACCGGCCAGGTCGGCACCGTCATGCTCGAGATCCTCGCCGAGCGGTCGTTCCCGATTCGCGAGCTGCGCCTCTTCGCCACGGCCCGCTCCGCCGGCACCTCGATCGACTTCGGTGGCCACTCGGTCGTCGTCGAAGACGTCGCCACGGCCGATCCCGCCGGCGTCGAGGTCGCGCTGTTCTCGGCCGGTGCCACCGGTTCGCGCGCGCACGCTCCCCGCTTCGCCGAGGCCGGCGCCCTCGTCATCGACAACTCGAGCGCGTGGCGCATGGACCCCGAGGTTCCGCTCGTCGTGAGCGAGGTCAACCCGCACGCGATCGACGAGGCCGTCAAGGGCATCGTCGCGAACCCCAACTGCACGACCATGGCCGCGATGCCGGTGCTGAAGGTGCTCGACACCGAGGCCGGGCTCGAGCGCCTGATCGTCAGCACCTACCAGGCGGTCTCCGGCTCTGGCCTCGCGGGCGCCCAGGAGCTCCTCGGCCAGGTCGAGGGCGTTCTCGCGCAGGGCGACGTGGAGCGGCTCGTCCGCGACGGCTCGGCCCTCGACTTCCCGCAGCCCGAGAAGTACGTCGCCCCCATCGCCTTCGACGTCATCCCCTTCGCGGGCAACCTCGTCGACGACGGCCTCAACGAGACCGACGAAGAGAAGAAGCTTCGCAACGAGAGCCGCAAGATCCTCGAGCTGCCCGACCTCCGTGTCGCGGGCACGTGCGTGCGCGTTCCCGTCTTCACGGGCCACTCGCTCAGCATCAACGCCGAGTTCGCGCGCGACCTCTCGCCCGAGCGTGCGCGCGAGCTCCTCGCCGACGCTCCCGGGGTGAAGCTCGAAGAGGTCCCCACGCCGCTCCAGGCGGCCGGCACCGACCCGAGCTACGTCGGGCGCATCCGTGCGGACCAGTCCGCTCCCGAGGGCAAGGGGCTCGTGCTGTTCATCAGCAACGACAACCTGCGCAAGGGTGCCGCGCTCAACGCCGTGCAGATCGCCGAGATCGTCGCGCAGAAGCTCGCCGCGCGCGTCTGAGTCGGCGGCATCCGGATGCCGTGAGCCGGGGTTGTCTCGACATCGAACCGACCGATCTCTCGATGTCGAGAGACCTTGCAGCCCGCGCCTAGAATCGTCGGGTGACTGAAAACGTCGATGTTCTCCTCATCGGTGGCGGCATCATGTCCGCCACTCTCGGCACGTTGCTGAAAGACCTCCAGCCCGATCTGAAGATCGCGGTCATGGAGCGCTTGAGCGACGTCGCGCAGGAGAGCTCGAACGCCTGGAACAACGCGGGCACCGGTCACGCGGCGCTCTGCGAGCTCAACTACACGCCCGAGGCGAAAGACGGGTCGATCGACCCCGCCAAGGCGATCACGATCAACGAGCAGTTCCAGCAGAGCCGGCAGCTCTGGGCCTCGCTGGTCGCCGAGGGCGTGCTCGACGAGCCGTCGACGTTCATCAACGCGACCCCGCACATGACCTTCGTCCGCGGAGAGAAAGACGTCGCGTTCCTCCGCAAGCGCTACGAGGTCCTCAAGGAGCAGCCGCTGTTCGCGGGCATCGAGTACACCGAGGACTCGCGGGTCATCAACCAATGGGCGCCGCTGCTCATGCAGAAGCGCCGCAAGGGTGAGCCCTTCGCGGCCACGCGCGTCCCCGCGGGCACCGACGTCGACTTCGGCTCGCTCACGCGACAGCTCTTCGCGAACCTGCGCGAGAAGGGTGTCGAGGTCGTCACCAACCACGACGTCAAGAAGCTGAAGAAGCAGAAGGACGGCTCCTGGGAGGTCTCGTACCGCCACGTGATCGGCGGCACCCCCGGTTCGATCAACGCGAAGTTCGTCTTCGTCGGTGCGGGCGGCTGGGCGCTCAAGCTCCTGCAGCGTTCCGGTATCCCCGAGATCAAGGGCTACGGTGTCTTCCCGATCGGCGGGCAGTGGCTCAAGACCTCCAACCCCGACATCGTCGCGAAGCACCGCGCGAAGGTCTACTCGCAGGCGTCGGTCGGTGCCCCGCCGATGTCGGTTCCGCACCTCGACACGCGCGTGATCGACGGCGAGTCCTCGCTGCTCTTCGGTCCCTTCGCCACGTTCAGCCCGAAGTTCCTCAAGAACGGCTCGATGCTCGACATCGTGACGCAGGTGCGCCCGCACAACCTGCTGCCCATGCTCAAGGTCGCCGTCGACAACCCGGGTCTCATCAAGTACCTGATCAGCGAACTCCTGAAGACGCACGCGAAGAAGGTCGACAGCCTCCGCGACTTCATGCCGACGGCGAAGGCCGAGGACTGGGAGCTGCTCGACGCCGGTCAGCGCGCCCAGGTGATGAAGAAGGACAAGGACAAGGGCGGGGTGCTGCAGTTCGGCACCGAGGTCATCACGGCCTCCGACCGCTCGATCGCCGGGCTCCTCGGCGCTTCTCCGGGGGCGTCCACCGCGGTTTCGATCATGCTCGGCCTGATCAAGACGTGCTTCCCCGAGCGCATGCCCGAGTGGGAGCCGCGGCTTCGCGAGCTCATCCCGAGCTACGGCGAGTCGCTCAACACGCACCCCGAGGCAGCGCGCCGAGAACTGGATGCCACGGCCCAGGCGCTGAAGATCAACCCCTGATCCCGTGGCGAAGCTGTACTTCCGCTACGGAGCGATGAACTCGGGCAAGTCGACGGCCCTGCTGCAGGCGGCGTACAACTACGAGGAGCGCGGGCAACGCGTCCTTCTCGCCAAGCCCGAGATCGACACGAAGGGCGCCGATCAGATCGAGAGTCGCCTGGGCGTGAACCGACGGGTCGACTTCCTCGTGGGGCCGGACGACGACCTGCGCGCGGTCTTCGCGGCCGCAGCAGGTCCCGAGCCCGTCGCCTCGCTCCTGGTCGACGAGGCGCAGTTCTTCACCCCCACCCAGGTCGATGATCTGCTCCGCATCGCGGTGCTCGACGATGTGCCGGTGCTCGCCTACGGCATCCGTACCGATTTCCGCACGGAGGCGTTCCCGGGGTCGGCGCGGCTGATGGAGATCGCGCACAGCCTCGAAGAGCTCAAGACCATCTGCCGGTGCGGTCGTAAGGCGATCTTCAACGCGAGGTTGGTGGGCGGCCGCTTCGTCTTCGACGGCGATCAGGTGGCGATCGACGAGGCTCAGATCCAGGGTGAGGTCACGTACGAGTCGATGTGCGCCGCGTGCTACCTGCGCGAGTCCGGCGGCCGCCTCGACGGTCGCTGAGACCGCTCGCCCTCCCCGTGAGGCCCCACATGACGTGCGGCGTACGTACGCGGGGACTGTGGGTGGGCGTGCATTCGGCGCAAGTCAGCGACGACCTCGCCGAACGATAGCCTGGGAGTATGCGCGTACTCCTGGCCGGCGGTGCCGGTTACATCGGAACCCACACGGCCGTCGCCCTCCTCGAAGCCGGCCACGATGTCGTCCTGCTCGACGACCTGTCCGGCACGCACGAGGTCGCCGCGGAGCGCGTGGAGCGCATCACGGGAAAGCCCGCACCGCTCGTCATCGGCGACGCGGCCGACGACGCGGTCGTCTCCGCCGCCTTCGAGGCCCACGGCCCCATCGACGCGATCATCCACCTCGCCGCCTTCAAAGCGGTGGGGGAGTCCACGCAGAAGCCCTTGGAGTACTACTCCAACAACCTCGACACCACGTTCGCGCTCCTTCGCGTGGGCCTGGCGCACGGCATCCGGTCGTTCGTGTTCTCGTCCACCGGGACCGTGTACTCCGACCCGGCCGACCTGCCGTTCACCGAAGAGTCGACGACGAGCATCGACCTCTCGAACGCGTACAGCAAGTCCAAGCGCATGAATGAGGTCGTGCTCGCCGACGTCGCCCGCGTGAACCCCGAGCTCAACGTGACGGTGCTCCGCTACTTCAACCCAGTCGGTGCGCACCCGTCCGGTCTCATCGGCGAAGACCCGGCCGGCATCCCGAACAACCTCATGCCCTACGTCTCGCGGGTCGCGATCGGAACGCTCGACGAGGTCGGTGTCTTCGGGGACGACTACGACACCCCCGACGGCACCGGTCTGCGCGACTACATCCACGTCGTCGACCTGGCCGAGGGACACGTCGCCGCGCTCGAGCAGGCGCAGCCGGGGCACCAGGTCTTCAACCTCGGCACGGGGCGACCGGTGAGCGTGCTCGAGCTCGTCGCCTCGTTCGAGAACGCCGTCGGGCATGAGCTCCCGAAGCGAATCCTCGCCCGTCGACCCGGCGACGTCGCCGCCACGTACTGCGACCCCACCAAGGCGGCCGAGGTGCTCGGGTGGCGCACGCGCCTCACCATCGACGACGCCTGCCGCGACTACTGGAACTGGCAGACGACGAATCCGGCCGGTTACGCCACGCCCGCCGAGGCCTGACCACCGCGCGTAGGCTGATGTGGTCCGGCCACATCGGCCCGGCCGGACGGGACAGGGGATGCCATGCCGGACACCGCACCGCGCGCGTGGCAGGTCGTTCTCGAGCGCATCGAGGCGGACCTGCGCGAGGGGCGCCTGTCTCCCGGTGATCGGCTGACGCCCGAGAGAGAACTGGCGTCGGTACTCGGAGTAGGTCGTTCGAGCGTGCGCGAGGCCATTCGTGTTCTCGAGGTCCTCGGGGTCGTGCGGACCGCGACCGGATCGGGCCCGAGCGCGGGAGCGATGATCGTCACCACCCCGCGCGGCGGACTCGCCGCTTTCCTGCGGTTGCAGGTCGCCGCGAACGGGTTCCCGATCGCCGACGTCGTGCGCACCCGCGTCGTGCTCGAGGGCGATGTCGTGGAGCGCCTCGCGTCGGATGCCGCGGCCGACCTCGGCGAGGTCCACGAGATCCTGGATGCCATGGACGCGGGCGAGCTCTCTCCCGAAGAGTTCCTCGCGCTCGACGCGCGGCTGCACCAAGCGCTCGCCGAGGCCTCCGGCAACGCGGTCATCGCGGCGATGATGGCGGGACTGCGCAGCTCGATCGAGTCCTACACCCAGCTCGGAGCGGCCCGCATGAGCGACTGGACGACGACCGCGCAGCGATTGCGGAGCGAGCACCGCGACATCGTCGCAGCGGTGGGCCGCGGGGACGGCAACGCCGCACGAGACGCCGTCCGTGGGCACATCGCCGGATACTTCCGGCAGGTCGCCGAGGAGCTCGGGGCGCCCGTCGACGACGAGAGCGTCCGCGCGGCGATCATCGACACAGCGCCCGTGGGCGCCCGCCCGGAGAGAGGACTCCCATGACCGACCGCCCCGTTCGACCGCCCCGCCCGCAGCACGTGCTCGAGGTCGTCGCCAGCGAGCGACTCACACCGCATCTGGTCCGCATCCGGGCGCGGGGAGCCGACCTCTCGGTGTTCCGCGAGAATCCCTACACCGACCGATACGTCAAGATCACCTTCGTGAAGCCGGAGCTCGGTCTCGAGCCGCCGTATGATCTCGCGGCGCTGCGGGACACCCTGGCCCCCGAAGACCTTCCGGTCACGCGGACCTACACGGTGCGAGAGATCGTCGGCGACGAGCTCGCGATCGACTTCGTCGTGCACGGCGACGAGGGTCTGGCGGGTCCCTGGGCGGCTCGGGCGCAGCCGGGGGAGCGTCTGGTCGTCTCGTCGCCGGGAGGCGGTTACGCGCCCGATCCTGAGGCGGACTGGCACCTTCTGGCCGGAGACGAGTCCGCCATCCCGGCGATCGCCGCCGCTCTCGAGGCTCTCTCCGCGGACGCCGTGGGAGTCGCCTTCCTCGAGGTGCAGGGGCCCGACGAACACGTGCCGCTCGCAGCCCCGGAAGGGGTCCGCGTCGAGTGGGTCCACCGGGGTACCGCGCCGGCGGGCACGACCCGCGCGCTCGTCGACGCGGTTGCCGGATGGACCCCTCCGGCGGGACGCGGTCACGTGTTCGCGCACGGTGAGCGTGAGGCCATGAAGGGCTTGCGGGACGTGGTCTTCGGGCGATGGGGTCTGCCTCGCGCGCAGGTCTCGTTGTCGGGCTACTGGGCGTACGGGCGCACGGAGGATCGGTTCCAGGCGGAGAAGCGCGAACCGATCGGCCAGATCCTCTAGCCCCACCGCGGGTCCCGACGACGAAGAACGCCGCCTCGTGATCGAGGCGGCGTTCGTCGAATGATGCGGGCGTCAGACCTGGGCGCGGACCGGCAGCGTCGGAATGAGCTCGTCGAGGTAGTCGGCCGTGTCTTCCCAGCCGTGGACCGCGTGGCACGCGACGCCCATGGCGAGCACGGGGTAGTCGTTGCCGTCCGGGTCGAGGCGGTCGCCGACGAAGAGCATGTCGTCGAGGGGGATGCCGGTGGCATCGGCCAACTGGCGCATGCCGTAGGCCTTGTCGATGCCCCGGTGGGTGATGTCGACCGAGGTCGAGCCGCCGGAGCGGACCTCGAGGTCGGGGATGCGGGCTGCGACGGCCTCGCGAAGGCTGTTCTTCTTCTCCCCGGTCGGGTCCCACGCCATCTTCGCGTCGAGCGGCGCGCTTTGACCGAGCGCCGAGAAGGTGATCTGAGAGCCGCGGTCCTCGAGGATCTCGCCCCACGGTTCGGCTTCCCAGAGGCCGAGACGCTCGGCCTCCTCGCGGACGGCGGACAGCGCCCGCGTCTTCTCGTCTTCGGTGAGGGAGTGGGCGTAGACGGTCAGGATGCCGTCGGCGCCGAGACGGTAGTACTGCGTGCCGCACGTCGGCATGAGGTGCAGATGGTCTAGGAGCGCCGGATCGGTCTGCGGCAGTCTCTCGACCACCTGCGACCGGAACTGCTGCAGCTGGCCGCCGGAGATGATCGCGACCTCCACGCGCTCCGCGAGAGCGAGCAGGAGGTCGCCGATACGAGGATCGATCGCGGTCTTGGACGGGGCGAGCGTGTCGTCGAGATCGAAGGCGACGAGACGGGGCGTGGTGTCGGGCACGGTGCTCCTGAGCGGTAGTGGCCGCATCGCGGGTGGCGGCACGGTCGGCGTTCGCCGGACGCGGGTGACCGCGCGGCTTCAGCCGATTCTAGGCGTGTCGGCACATCGTCGACGGTGGGCGGGCCGAGCTTCGGGCCTGCGCGGTCAGGCCTTGCGCGTGAGGGTGCCGATCGTGGCTCCGTCGCCGTCGAGGACGGTCATGGTGTCGCCATCGATGATGGCGCTCGACAAGCCGCGCAGCCACGTGTCGACGTCCGGGCACGCGCGGAGGGTCGACGCGCCGCGCGTGACCTCCACTCTGCCGTCCGTGACCGTGTACGAACCCAGGATGCCGTTGCATCCGTCGCTTCCTCGCAGGTCGCCGTTCTCGAGGATGAGGAATGCAGGCCCCTCGGCCTCCCAGCGGCCGTCTTCCGACGCGCTCTCCTTCGCCCCCGCTGCCGCGGCGCAGCCTGCCAGGCCGATACCGACGGCGGAGAAGGCGGCTGCGGTGAGAAGACTTCTGAACATGAGATTCTCCTCATTTTCGACCGAATACGAAAATACTTTCATAACAAACGTTCAGCTTGTCGTAGGGTAGGCGTCGACGCTGTGAGGTGGGTGGGGGCCCGAACGCGATCCCCGGCCGTTTCGCGCGTCGTTCCACCGACACACACGAGATGAGACGATGACAAGAAACATGAAGCGCACGGGGTGGGTCGCTGCGTCCGCCGCTCTCGCGCTCACTGCGACCGGCCTTCTGGCCCCCGCGGTGGCCTTCGCCGGTGACAATCAGTCGATCGCACCCACGGCAGGTCCTGAGTTCGACTCGACCGCTCGCGAGCTGCTCAGCAGCGGCGACCAGGTCCAGGCGGTCGCCAAGGACGGCGAAGGCAACGTGGTCGTGTTCACCACCGCCGAGGAGTCGAACCTGGAGGGCGAGGCCAAGTCCTTCGTCCAGACCAAGTCGAACGTCAAGGTCCAGCACATCGACAGCGAGTTCTCGGCTCTGGCCGAGAACGACGTCGTGGGTGGCGCCGGGTACCTGGGCTACGAGTCGGCCGACCCGTCCAACGGCGGATACTGCTCGGTCGGATTCAGCGGCTGGACCCCGAAGGGCGACCCCGCGGTCATCTCCGCCGGTCACTGCGCCGTCGACGGCGTCATCGACCGCAGCATCCTGACCGTCCCCAGCAGCGACCCCGCCGGCGGCGGAAGCCAGTCGGAGCCGATGGCGGCGCTCGGCTCGCTGTCGTTCTGGCAGTTCGGTGGCCCCGACAACTCGCAGGGTTCGGAAGGCGACGTCAACTCGGTCGACATCTCGACCATCGACGTGACCAACGAAGACCTCGACCTTCTTCCGAAGGTCACCGACTGGAAGACGGCTTCGTCGGAAGACCTCGCCGCGTCGACCATCGACGTGCGCGCCGTGGGCTCGGCCCAGGTCGGCCAGGCCGCCTCGAAGTCGGGTCGCACCACCGGCTTCACCACCGGAACCGTCGACGCCGTCGAGGGCTGGTCCCGCATCGGCAAGCCCGACGGGACGTTCCGCTGGGTCTACGGCTTCGCCGTCGTCAGTGACCAGCGCGTCGGTGCCCCCGGCGACTCGGGTGGCGCTGTCATCCAGGGCAACACCGCCGTCGGTCTCGTCTCCGGTGGTACGGAGTCGGGCACCTGGATGTGGGCCGCTGACCTGCAGCAGGGTCTCGCCCAGACGGGTGGCTACACCGTCGCCATCAAGATCGACGACCCCGCACTGACCTCGCCCGCCAACGGCGGCACGGTCGGCGTCGGCGCTCCCATCACGGGTACCGCCCCGGCCGGCACCACGCTGAAGGTCACGCCCGCTTCGGGTGACACGTTCGACGTGCCCGTCGACGGCAACGGCAACTGGACGTTCAACGCGCCCGACAAGCTCGGCACGTTCGCCTTCTCGATGACCGCGGTCAACGGCTACAACAAGTCGTCGAAGGTCGACGCTTCCGTCGAGGTCAAGGCTGAGGCGCCGGTCATCACGACGCCCGCCAACGGCTCCACCGTCGAGACCGAGGTCACGGCGATCTCGGGCACCGGCCTCGCCGGCGCCACGGTCACGGTCGAGGGCGATGTCGACGGCACCGCCAAGGTCGCCGCTGACGGCACCTGGTCGGTCAAGGCCGACCTCGGCTACGGCAACTACACCGTTACCGCCTCGCAGGCGCGTGACGGCGAGACCTCGGCCGAGGCGACCTCGTCGTTCACCGTTGCTCCCACGGCTCCCACGATCACGGGTATCCAGGACGGTGCCACCTACAGCGGTGACGCCATCCCGACCTCGGTCTCGGGTACCGGTGTGAACGGTGCCGTCGTGTCGGTCACCGTGAACGACGCCAAGGTGGGTCAGGCCACGGTCAAGGACGGCAAGTGGTCCGTCGCGCTGAAGGACGCGCTCGGTGAGGGCGCCTACACGGTCGTGGCCACGCAGACGATCGACAGCGTTTCGAGCTCCGCCTCGGTGAGCTTCGCGGTCGCGGCCGCCCCGGCGCCGAGCCCGTCGCCCACCGCGACCCCCGGCCCCGCCGGTGGTGGTAACGGTGGCGGCAAGCTGCCCGTCACCGGTATGGGTGACCCGGCCCCGCTGGCCTGGGGTGCCGTTGCGCTCCTGCTCGGTGGAGTCGGTGCTCTCGGCTACCGTCGCCTGCGTCGCGTCGAGCGCTAAGCACGTCTGAGTGAAAGCACCCCGGTGCTCCTTTGCGGAGCGCCGGGGTGCTTTTGTGTGTGCAGGGGTTCGCTCGACCCACGCGAAGATTTGGGCACGCGTCCCCCCGCCCGCCGTCCGCGGTCGCGTGCAACCGAGACGAAGGGCGCCGACGTGGCCGTTCGCCGGCAGCCGGTGGGCGATGTGTCCGGGGCGAGGCAGCCGGACCTCACGCGGGATGCCCGCTGCTCTCGTCTGCCCCGGGCAGCGATCGCTCGTGGGGCGCACGCGGGCGAGGGGGGCGCGTGTGCGCGAGGGTGGGGCGTGCGCGCCTCGCTGTGGCCGCGCCTCGTGCTGGGAGCCGAGCGGGGCCGGGGTGGAAAAAGAGAAGCGCTCGGACCCGTGAAGGGTTCGAGCGCTTCTCTCGTCCGGATGAGGACAGTGGTCGGGGTGACAGGATTTGAACCTGCGGCCTCGTCGTCCCGAACGACGCGCGCTACCAAGCTGCGCCACACCCCGTGGCCAACCCTAAAAGTCTACCCCGTCCGCGGACGTGCGCCCAATCGGCGTGCACAACGGGAGTGTCGGTTGCAGGGCGTGTCCTCGCGGAAGCTCCGCACGCGGCGTACGGACGGGCTCCCGCGAGGACATCGGCCCCGCACATCGGGCGGGACGTTGCCCGCCGGACGTCAGCGACGCGCGTCAGGGGTGACGTGTCGGGCGGCGCCTCGCGACGATGGCTGCCCCGGTGCCGAGCACGATCGCGATGATTCCTCCGACGGCGGCTCCGCCCGCGGAGGCGCTCGCGACGCCCGTGGCGGCGAGGGCCGTGGGAGTGGGTGACGCCGACGGAGCCGCCGATGTCGTCGGGGTCACCGTCGGCGTGGGCGTGTGCGGCGGTGGCGTGGGGGCGAGCTGCTCCGTCTGCGACGGGGAGGCGAAGCGTTCGGCCCAGGCGTATCCCCGAGGCAGGTGCGGCGCGACAGCCGGGTCCTGCTCATCGCGGGAGATCCGCCAGACGGCGGTGTACACGCCCGGACCCGGAAGACGGTCGGCGAGCTCAACCCGGTAGGTGCCCGGTCCTCGGGCGGGATCCGTCGCCAGCGTGAGTCGGGCCACGGGGGAGAGGTTCGAGGGCACCTCGTCCGACTCCGCGGGGAATGCCCCGGTCCGGTAGAGATCGGCCGTCGCGCTGAGCGGGACGAAGGAGCCGTCCGCGAGGCGCGGCCACACGCCGTCGTCGACGGAGACGGTCACGTCATCGATGAACCGATCATTCTCGATGCGAGCCGAGGTCTCGATCCGAGGGCGGAACTGCACGGGGCGCGCGGAGGTGTCCTCCGTGGCGAGGGCGAAGGTCTGCGGATCCGCGGGACCCGCGGACTCCTGCTGACCGGGCGTGCTGTACAGGCGCACCGCAGCCGCGCGCACGGTGAACGTCCCGGACGCGCGAACGGTGTATGGACGCCCGTCGTTGCCCTCCGGGCGGGGAGCAGAGATCGGGTAGACGACGCCGGCTCGGACGTCGTTCCGTTCCGCGGAGCCCGTGTCGGCGAACACGGCGTTCTCGAGGCGCAGGACGCCACTCGCGTCGGGGTCGACGTCGGCGACGATTGTGCCCTCGGTCGGCTCGTCAGCGGCAGTCGTCAGGGTGAGGGACCCGCCGACGTGCGGCACGCGAACCGCGGCGGCCTCGGTGAGGTACTGCTCGACCCGTGTCTGAATTGCCGCGCTGTTCTCCGGGCTGGCGCGGCGCATGATGTAGTCGATCGCTTCGCTGAGCGAGTCTCCGCTGTACCCCCAGGAGTGAAGCGTGGTGTCGCGGTCGACGATCGCCTTGACGGCCCACCCCACGCTCGCGGCCTGGACGGGATCGTCGGTCTGGCCGTACGTGGAAACGAGATGGTTGATCGAGACGAGCTGCTGGGCGCTGAGCCCTCGTACGTCGGAGCTGACGCCGAGGTCGGTCGTCGTTCCCGTCGCGACGGGCAGTCCGGGATGGATGCAGTACGTGTGAACGGCGCCGACGCGCATGGACCCGTGCCATCCCGTGGAGGACAGGGGTGCCCACGTGCCGAATCCCGTTCCGCGATCAGCAGCCGTCGCCGGCGCGGCGAAGAGGGCTGTGGCGGTAGCGACCAGAGCGAGCACGGCGAGCAGCGCGCGTCGACGTCGGGGAGGTCGGGAGGAGCGGGGGTGATGCATGGAGAGTCCCTTCGATTGAGAGACTCGATCTTCGCTTCGCGACGAGTCCGCGAAACGGGCGAAGGGGCCGTTCCGTGGACGGAACGGCCCCTTCGGACGGTGTGCAGAAGCGGTCAGCGGGGCAGCAGCGTGAGCAGCGTCGCCTCGGGCCGACACCCGAAACGAACGGGTGCGTAGATGGAGTGGCCGAGGCCCGCGCTCACGTTCAAGGGCACCGAGCGGCCGCTGTGGGACCACTCGCTGAGGCCGCGCGCCTGGTCGAGCGGGAGGTCGCAGTTGGACACGAGTGCTTTGCGGCTGAAGGGCACTCGCACCTGACCGCCGTGGGTGTGTCCCGCGAGAAGGATGTCCGCCCCCAGGTCGGTGAACGTGTCGAGCGTTCGGCGGTACGGGGCGTGCATCACTCCGAGCGTGAGGTCGGCGGCATCCAGAGTCGCCAGGACCGGCGGAATCTGCTCGGGGCGGTCCCACTTGCGGTGGGCGTCGTTCACTCCGAACGCCGTGATGCGCACACCCTTCACCTCGAGCGATACGGCGGTGTCGTCGAGGATGTTCCAGCCGAGGTCGTCGGAGAAGAATCGGTCGAGAGCCTCGACGTCGAGGTGCTTGTGGGCGGGGACGTTCCCGGAGGGGCCGAGGAAGTACCGCAGGGGATTGCGCGGCGACGGCTCTTGGAAATCGTTCGATCCGTGCACCACGAGCCCGGGGATGCCGCGCAGGGGTGCGAAAGCGGTACGGATGCCGGTGAGCCCGTCGCGGTGGCCGAGATTGTCGCCCGTGTTCACGACGAGGTCGGGCGACAGGTCCGCGAGCCGGGCCATCCATTCCTGCTTACGGTGTTGCCACGGAGCCATGTGCGCGTCCGACACGTGGAGGACGCGAATCGGTTCCGCGCCCTTCGGAAGGACACGGAGGGCGTGGTAGCGGACCGTGAAGAGGTAGCGCTCGATGCCGACGCCCCAGACCGCGGCGCCTACAGCGGCCGCCCCCGCAACCCCGAGGGGTGCGAGGGCGGCCGTCACTGCGGGACGGGTCACGGGCAGTCCTTCGCGGCGATGCTCAGCGACACCGGGGTGTTCTTGTTCGTCGCGGTCCCTGCGGCGGGGTTCGTCCCCGTCACGCGGCCCTCGGCGGGTGCGCTCGCGTCCTTCTCGCAGCTGCCGATCGAAACGGTCCCGAAGCCTGCGGCGAGCAGAGCGGCCCGGGCGGAGCTGACGGGGTTCCCGGACACGTCCGGCACCGTGGCGCCCTGGCCGTTGCCGGGGCTGATCGTGATCGTCGATCCCGCGGGCGCCGTTCCCCCACCGGGGTTCTGTGCCGCGACGCGATCGCCGCCCATGTCGGAATCGACGGGGGAGCCCACGGTCACGCTGAAGCCTGCGGACTCGAGCGTCGATCGGGCGTCGTCGATGCTCTTGCCCACCACGTTCGGCAGGTCGCGCTGGATCGTGCGCGTCAGGTTCGACGGCGGCTGGGGGAAGGCGTCCCCTCCGTAGAACTCGTCCGCGGCGCTCTGAGCGCCCTCGGCGATCGTGTACCTCATGTTCGAGAGCTGTTGCCCGTTCCAATACTTGCCGAACAGGGTCTCGGTGCCCTCCCAGTTGCCGACCCACACCGCGGTGGTGACGTTGGTCGAAGACTCGATCATCCACGTGTTCCAGCCCTCGTGGGTACCGGTCTTGCCGATCAGGGCGGTTCCGTCGAACGGGTTGGCCGACTGTCCGGTTCCGCCGCCGGTCATGACCCCCTGCAGAGCGTAAGCGGCCGCGGCGGACACCTCGGGCGTCAGGGTACCGGGCGTGCACTGGCGGTCGGGGATCGGACGCTCGGCACCGTCGCTGTCCGTCACCTTGTCGATGACCTTCGGCTGGCAGTGGGTGCCGCCGTTGGCGACCGTCGCGTAGGCGCCGGCCATCGCGATCGGAGAGACGTTGTCATCGCCGATGACGTTGTTGGCGACCCGCATCTCGATGTCGGTGCCGTCGCCACGGGTGACGCCGAGCTTCTTGGCGACCTTGGCGATGTCACAGAGGTCGAGCTGTGCGGCCATCGCGAGGTACCCGGTATTGAGCGAGTTCTTGGTGAAGGTCATCGGGGTGCCGTAGTAACCCGGGTCGGACGCGAAGTTGTTGATGATGGTGCCGCCCCCGTTGATCCAGTCGCCGTAACAGGAGTTCTTCATGTTCGGCACCGGACGCAGGCGACCGTTGAGGTTCTCGTTGAGCGAGTGGCCCTTCTCCAGCCAGTCCACGAGTGTGAACAGCTTGAAGGTCGACCCTGCGTTGAAGCCGATGGAACCACCGGTGTCCTTGTCTCCCGCGAAGACGATGGAGTTGTAAGCGGGGTCCGACTCGGCCTGCGTGGGATCCTGCGTGAACTTCGTGTTCTGCGCGATGCCGAGGATGCGGCCGGTCTTGGCCTCCATGCTGACCGCGGTGGAACCGAACTTCATTCCCTCGAAGCTCTGCGGCGCGTTCTCGTTCATCGCGGTCTGCGCGGCATCCTGAATACGCCAGTCGAGCGTGGTCTGGATCGTGAGACCGTCCTGGCGGAGCGCGTCGACGCGGTCGTCGACGGTGGCGCCGAAGGCGGGGTCGTTCAGGATCGTCGCGACGACGTACTGGCAGAAGTACGGGGCGCCCGAGTTCGCGCAGCCCTGGTCGGTCGCGGTGATCTGCGGGGTGATCGGCTCGATGGCCGCCGCGACGTATTGCTCGTGCGTGATCTTGCCGTCCGCTTCCATGCGGCTGAGGACATACAGCTGGCGACCCTTGGTCTCGCTGTAGCCGTCGGCGGCGTTCACGAGCTGCTCCTGCGTGATCTCACCGTTGTCGCGCAGTGTGTAGAGCGCCTGGATGGTGCTCTGGTCGACGTCGTCGATCGACCCGTCGGGTGCCTTGTTCCACGACGTCTCGCCGTCGCTGATGGACCCTTCCTGGCGGTCGATGCGGAAGCGGTTCGGGTTCTGCACCATGCCCGCGAGGACGGCGGCCTGGCCCACGTTCAGCTGCGCGGCCGGGACGTTGAAGTAGTACTTGGCGGCTGCGTCGATGCCGTAGGTCACACCGCCGAAGTTCGCGATGTTGAGGTACCCGAGGAGGATCTGATCCTTCGTGTACTGCTTCTCGAGCTGGATGGCGTACCGCATCTCCTGCAGCTTGCGCTGGTAGCCCGCGACGCCGTCGGACTGGATCGCCTCGAGGGCGCACGCCTGCAGGGCCTCGTCGCGCGTCTGCGCGGGCTGGCCGTCGGAGCCGTCCGTCGCTTTGGCGTCGCGCTCGCAGCGCTGCACGAGCACGTTCTTGACGTACTGCTGGCTGATCGACGAGCCACCCTGGGTCTCGCCGCCGGAGGCGTTGCTGAGGAGCGCACGGGTGGTACCGATGAGGTCGACGCCGCCGTGCTGGTAGTACCGCGGGTCCTCGGAGGAGAGGATCGCGTCGTACATGACGGGGTTCACCTGGTCGAACGTGACGGGTGAGCGGTTCTGGTCGTAGAACTTCGCGAGGACCCGGTCGCCGGCCATGAGCGTCGTGGGCAGCATGAGCGCGTCAGGCTGCAGGTAGCTCGGCATGTTGTCGAAGATCGTGATGGCGCTGCTGGCGGCGGCACCCGACACGGCGATCGCCGGGGTGACAGCGGCGGTCAGCAGAACACCGGCGGCCGTGCTCAGACCGACGAGGCCGAGGATGCCGCCGAGCGCACCGCTAGCCGTTCGTTTGTTCTCAGGCATAGGGTTGATGCTAAGCGACGTTGCTGGGCGATGCCTCGATGGCGTGCGCTCGCGCGCGTACGCGTCCTGGCCGCGCACATCTCGTGCGCGGCATCCGAGTCACCTCCGGGAGCTGCGAATGACCACGTGGGAGTACCTCACCACTCCGCTGTTGATCCACAACACCGCGGCGATCCTCAACAACTGGGGAAAGCAGGGGTGGGAGCTCGTGCAGGTCGTCACCGGCCCCGAAGGCGGCCTCGTGGCCTACTTCAAGCGCCCGACCGGCGGCGGCACCGCCAACGCGGGTCTCGGGGCAGCCGAGGCGGCTGCACGTCAGTTCGAGGGCCAGCAGTGAGCGTCGCGGAGCGTCTCGCCGAGCTCGGTGTCGAGGTCCCCTCGGTCGTCCCGCCGGTGGCGGCCTACATTCCCGCGAAGCAGCACGGCGATCTCATCTACACCTCCGGTCAGCTGCCGATGGTGCAGGGCTCTCTGCCCGCCACGGGCAAGGTCGGTGAGGCCGAGGGTCTCGTGAGTCCCGCAGATGCCAAGACCTACGCGCGTCAGTGCGCGCTCAACGCCCTCGCGGCAGCTGCGGCCGTCGCCGGCGGTGTCGACAAGCTGACCGGCGTGCTCAAGCTCACCGGGTTCGTGGCATCCGTCCCTGAATTCACCGGGCAGCCCGGCGTCATCAACGGCGCGAGCGAGTTCCTGGGCGAGGTCTTCGGCGATGCCGGGGTCCACGCACGCTCCGCCGTCGGTGTTCCCGTTCTGCCTCTGGACAGCCCGGTCGAGGTCGAGGTCGTCTTCACCGTCGCCTGAGCCGAAAGAACGTCGGAGGGGGCGGGA
>NZ_LDRU01000073.1 GCF_001476285.1 Microbacterium testaceum
GATCCCTCGATCACCGATCCCTCGATCACCGATCCCTCGATCGCCGCCACGAACGGAACCCTCATGGACCTCTTTGCTCTGCCCCCACTCGCCCTTCTCCTCGATCTCACCACCCAGGGCCTGCTCGCCCTCACCGACGCTCTCACGCCCCTGGCCGGGGGTCTCGCCGCCGCTCTCGCCGTGGTGGCCGTCACCCTCGTCGTGCGACTCATCCTCATCCCGGTGGGGATCTCACAGGCCCGCGCCGAGCAGACGCGCGCCCGTCTGGCGCCCCGTCTGCGCGTGCTGCAGGAGCGGTGGCGCAAGAACCCCGAACGCCTCCAACGCGAGACGATGCAGCTGTATCGCGACGAGAACACCTCCCCCGCCGCCGGCTGCCTCCCGCTGCTCGCGCAGGCGCCGATCGTCGGGATCCTCTACGCGGTGTTCCTCCACCCCACGGTGGGCGGGCACGCCAACACGCTCCTCACCCACGACCTGCTCGGGGTCCCGCTGGGGCGCAGCCTCATCGGCGCCTTGACCTCGGGAACGATGGATGCCATGACCCTGGCCGTGTTCGCCGGCATCGTCGTCGTGATCGCCGGCGTCGCCGAACTCACCCGACGGCTCCTGCGCCCGGCGACCGATCCGTCCGGTCCGGCATGGATGACCGGGATGGTCGGGGTGTTGCAGTTCACCACCGCGGTCGTGGCGCTGTTCGTCCCCCTGGCGGCGGCGCTGTATCTCACCGTGACGACGGTGTGGACGCTCGGACAGCGGCTCCTGCTCCGGCGGCGCTACCCGCTGCCGGCGTGAGGGTCAGAGCGACGGCCGGTCCCACCGCGAGCTGCGCGAGGCGTTCACCCAGGCCATCGCCAGCACCAGGAGGGCGGCCACCGCCGGGAAGAGCATCGCCGTCTCCACCGAGACCTGCTCGGCGACCGCACCGGTCACCGCCGACGAGAGTGCCTGTGCGAGCGTCAGCGCCGAGGCGAGGACGGTCATCGTCGAGGCCGTACGTCCGCGCGGGGCGCGGTGCCCGGCGAGGCTGAAGAGCGTGACGAGCGAGGGACCGACACCGATCCCCATGAGGCACAGCACGAGGGTGACGGTGGGCACGGAGCCGCCGACGGTGTACGCGCCCGCCGAGGCGGTGAGGATGCTCGCGAAGGCGACGAGACGCCAGCGCAGCGAGAAGCGCGCGGGAAGCACCGCGACGGCGAGGGCGAGCACCGCCGACCCGACGCCCATCACGCCGTACAGCAGGGCGCCGGCCTCCGGCGCCCCCTGGGCTTCCATGAACGCCGTGAGTGAGGTGAGCGTCGAGCCGAAGAACAAGCCCACGCCGAACACCGAGGCCACCAGCACGAGGAGCCGCGGATGCAGGAGCTCTCGCGCCGGTGCCATCGCCGCGCGCTCGGACCGCTCGGGCACCGCGCGGCCGGTCGGGTGCAGGGCGAACGCCGTGACGAAGACGAAGCTCAGCACCGCCGCGCCTGCGATCGGCGCCCACGCCGCGATCAGTGCGGCCAGCAGCCCCACCACGAAGGGGCCGATGACGAACGCCGTCTCGTCCGCGGCCGATTCGTACGCCATCGCGCGTGAGAACGTGCGCTCGCGCCGCGTCGGATCGACGCGCTCGCCGATGAGCGCCATGACGCGACTGCGCGACATCGCCGCGGTCTGCGGACCGGTGAGCCCGATCGCCGCGGCCGACGCCAGAAGCAGCGCGTCCGAGTCCGAGGCGGCGACCACCAGCGGGAAGAGCGAGAGCAGGATGCCGTTGGCCAGGCCCACCGGCACCAGCACGCGCCGCTGCCCGAAACGGTCGGCGAGATCGCCCAGGACGGGTCCCGCGACGACGACACCGAGCCCGACGGCGGCGGACGTGAGCCCACCAAGCGCCACCGACCCGCGGACCGCGACGACGAGCGCCAGGACGCCCACCGTCATCATCGCGAAGGGAAGACGGGCCACGAACGCCACGGGGAAGTAAGACAGGCCCGTATGGTGGATCAGCGACCGGTGGGTGGTGGCGGGCAGAGTCATAGAGCGGTCTCCGGGGGGCGAAGGAACGTGCCGCCTTGCCGAGCCGGTAGGTAGGTGCACTGCGTGCGGCGGGCGAACCCGCACACCCATTCTACCGAAGCGTCAGGAGACGAGCGCGGCGATCGCCGCGATCAGCGACGCCAGGGCCAACACCAGCGCCAGGCCGATCAGCACGGTGTGCACGATCAGGAACGGCGTCGCCTTGCCCGCGGCGTTCTTCGCGCGCGGGTCCTTCGCGACCCGCAGGTAGAACCGCGGCCACACGACGACGTTGAACACGGCGTTGGCGAACAGCAGCGCGATGAGGACCGGTTCCATCCCTCCAGCCTACGTTCCGCCCGCGCGCGTCACGTCGCGCACGCGATGCATCGCCGGGCGAACGGCCGCGCTTCCAACCGCGCGTCGGCTATCGGCTGACCACAGACCTCGCACAGTCCGAAGGTCCCGGATGCCACGCGCTCCCGAGCCGCGTCGATCTCGAGCCGCTCCGCCTCGGCGCCCCGGCGCAGAGCGTCGACCTGCGCCCACTCGCCCGACAGCGTCGAACCCTCGGGGTCGTGCTCGTCGTCGGCCGTGGCATCCGCTCGGTCGTGTCGAAGGCTCGCCTCGTCTTCGCGCAAGCGCGAGAGCCGGTGGTCGACCTCGCGCCGCCGTTCATCGAGCATCCGCTCGGCCCGTGCGGCATCCATCCCTCGACGCTAGCCCCCACCGCCGACATCGGCTCTGCGGCAGGATCGGGGCCATGAGCGAGCTTCGACGTCACTGGACTCCGACCGCTGTGCTGTTCCTCGTCCTGGCCCTCGCGGGCCTCGCGGGCACGTGGACCTTCAACGCCCTCGCGATCGTGCAGATGAGGGACTTCCTCGGCGACCTCGTTTCGAGCGGGCCCGCGGTGTCGTCGATCACGGTCGATCTGCTCGTCGTGGCGGTGGCCGGGAGCGTCTTCATCATCGTCGAGGCGCGCCGCATCGGGATGCGATTCGCGTGGATCTACGTCGTGCTCTCCGGCCTCACGGCGTTCGCCTTCACGTTCCCGCTGTTCCTCGCGATGCGGCAGCGCCACCTGACCGCACGGATCCATTCCGCCGATCCGGCGTGAGGTGCCGATGATCACGGCACCCCACGCGGTTCGGTCAGCGCGCGGCGAGGCCCGCGCGAAGGCCGTCGACGAGCGGCGTGGTCGGGCGACCGATGACGCGCGACAGGGTCCCGTCGGCCTGCTCGAGGGCGCCACGCGCGATGGCGAGATCCATACCCGCGACGAACGCCGCCGTTCCGGCATCCAGTCCCGCCGCTTCGAGGCCCGCGGTGAGCTGCTCGACGGTCACCGCCGTGTAGGTCACGGGACGACCCACGACCTCCGACGCCGCCTCTGCGAGCTCGTCGTAGTTCCAGGCGACGTCGCCCGACAGCTCGAGGGTCTGCCCGCGCAGCTCGTCGCCGGTCAGAGCGATCGCGGCAGCCTCGGCGTAGTCGCGACGGCTCGCGCTGGCCACACGGGCATCGCCGACCGCCGCGACGATCTCGCCGGTCTCGGCGGCGCGAGCCACGGTGTCGAGGTAGTTCTCGGTGTACCAGTTGTTCCGCAGGATCGTGGCATCCAGCCCCGAAGCGGTGATGAGCGCCTCGGTGGCCTTGTGGTCGGCGCCGAGCGCGTAGTCGACGACATCGTTGCGCGGCGAGCTCGTGTAGACGAGGCGCTCGACGCCCGCGGCGCGCGCAGCCTCCACGACGTTGCCGTGACCCGCGACGCGGTCGGCGTCGGTGCCCGAGATCAGGAGGACGCGGTCCACGCCGTCGAAGGCCGGGGCGAGGGTCTCGGGGCGCGCGTAGTCGAACTCGACGACGCGGATGCCGCGCTCGGCGAGATCGCTCGCCTTGGCGGGGGTGCGGACACCGGCGACGATGTCGGATGCCGCGACGCCGCGCTCGAGCAGAGCGTCGACGACGAGGCGGCCGAGGTGGCCGGAGGCTGCGGTGACGAGGAGGGTCATGGGAGTGTCCTTTCGGTCGGTACGTCGACCACAACGCACTCTCACCCCGCACATTCCGGAATGTCGGTACCCACTTTCTGGTTAGGTACTCACATGAGCGTCAGTCTTGCGGATATCCGCGCAGAACACCCGGAAGTCTTCTCCGACGGCTGCCCGACGCGCGTCGTCCTCGACCACGTCATGGGCAAATGGGGCATCCTCGTGCTCATGGCCCTGTCGGACGGGACGCAGCGGTGGGGCGTGCTGCGCCGGAACGTCTCGGGGATCAGCGAGAAGATGCTCGCGAGCACGCTGAAGACGCTCGAGGCGGACGGGCTGGTGGTGCGCACGGCCTACCCCGAGGTTCCGCCGCGGGTGGAGTACGGACTGACCGACCGCGGCCGCGACCTCATGACATACGTCCTTCCCCTCATGGGGTGGGTCGCCGAAAACGCCCCGGCCATCGTGGCCCGACCGGAGTGACCGTGCTCTCGATCCCCTCCCGACTCATGCGCGAGAGCCTGTCGTTCCGGACGAAACGCCGGGTGCCGTTCCTCCAGGTGGCTAAATCCGCGATCGCCACCGTCGCCGCGTGGCTCGTCGCGGGATGGCTGGTGCAGGGGCCCCCGCCGATCTTCGCCGCGATCGCCGCCCTCCTCGTGGTGCAGCCGAGCATCAATCAGTCGCTCACCCGTGCCGTCGAACGCAGTGTCGGCGTCGTCGTCGGCGTGGTGATCGCCTCGCTCCTCGGCATCGCGCTCGGCAGCCCGACCTGGGTGATCCTCCTCTCGGCCGGCGTGGCGCTGGTGATCGCCTGGGCGCTGCGCATGTCGCCCGGGGCGACCAATCAGGTCGCGATCAGCGCCATCCTCGTCCTGGCCCTGGGGACGGCGACGCCCAACTACGCCCTCGACCGCGTGCTCGAGACGCTGATCGGCGCGCTGGTCGGCATCATCGTGAACGTCGCCCTGGTCCCCCCGGTGCTCGTCCCGCCGGCGCGCGAGAAGCTCGAGGTCCTCGGCCGTGAGCTCGCGGCGGCCCTGGAG
>NZ_LDRU01000074.1 GCF_001476285.1 Microbacterium testaceum
TCTGGATCATGTCTTCCTCGACCGGGTTGTCGGCATCCATCTCCGCGGTTCCGACGGCTTCGGCCTCGTCTTCGGCGAAAGCGCCGGCCGTCTCGTCGCTCTTTCTGCCGCTCATTCCGCGACGCCTGAGGGTGCTGGAGCGGTCTCGGGCGGGAGCGGCACGGTGGGTTCGGCGGGGTTCGGGGCGAGGGGCTCGGGTGCCGTGGGCGTGCCCGGTTCGGTGGGCGTCTGAGGGGAGGGGGTGGGAGTGCTCATGTCGTCACTCTTCGCGCGTGCGGTGGCCGACGCGACCCCCTTCCACCCCGGCCGCCGGGGGTGTAATCGCACTAGGCTCGGGGAGGGGAGTACCACAAAGAGGGGACGACGTGTCCACAGCGCATGATGTGACGCGACGCGAGGCGATCGCGCAGTACCGGCTCATCGGGGAGCCGTCGGAGCCCGACCTCCAGGGGATCGTCGAACTGGCGGCCACGATCTGCGGGGTTCCCACCGCGGTGATCAACATCATCGACGACCGTATGCAGCACCAGATCGCGGCTGTCGGCATCCAGGCGGCTGTGTGCTCGCGCGAGGACTCGATGTGCGCGGCCGTGATCAGCTCTCCGGGTCGCGTGGTCGTCCCCGACGCCCAGCTCGACACGCGTTTCGCCCAGAACCCCTTCGTGACCGGCGAGGTCGCGCACGTCCGGTTCTACGCGTCCAGTCCGTTGATCACGCCTGCGGGCGTCGCGATCGGCACGCTGTGCGTGTTCGACGACGTCGTCGGGGAGCTTTCGGATGCCAGCAGCCGAGCTCTCGACCTGCTCGCCCACCAGGTGATCGACGTCCTCGAACTGCGGCGTATCCAGCGCGAGCTGGTGGAGTCCAACGCGCAGCTCGAGCAGTTCGCGGTCCAGGTCAGTCACGACCTTCGCAACCCGCTCACGGCGCTGACCGGCTTCATCGAACTCGCCGCCGACAGCCCCGAGATGGCGCAGGCACCCCGGGCGACGCAGTCGCTCGCGCGCGCGGAGGCCGCCGCCGGACGCATGACCGCGATGGTCACCGACCTGCTCGATTTCGCGCGGATGGGGGGTACTCGACCCCACGTGAGCGACGTCGACGTGGCGGACACCGTCGACGCTGTGCTGGAAGACCTCGACGGAAGCCTCGTCAGCACGGGGGCCGAGGTGACGGTGGACGCGTCCACCCTCGTCCGTGCCGACGACACCCTCCTGCGGGTCCTCCTGCAGAACCTCATCGCCAACGCGGTGAAGTTCACGGTCGCGGCCGAGCGCGTGCCTCAGATCCGCGTGACGGTCGAGACTCTTCCGGACGGGTGGCGGATCAACGTCGACGACAACGGCGAGGCGCTCGACCCCGAGATGCGCGATCGCGTCTTCGAGCCCATGCAGCGCGGCCACGGCGCCGACGTGCCGGGCATCGGCATCGGACTCGCGACGTGCCGCCGCATCGTCGATGCGCACAAGGGCTCGATCGGCCTCGACGCGTCGCCCGCGGGCGGGACCCGCGCGTGGTTCGTCCTCCCGGCGGCCGCGTGAGGGCTACCGGGCGATCCGTCTGAGCGCAACCGTCGCGACGTGCCGCACGACCGGCACGTAGCGTGGACGCACATCCCGCTGACGAGGAGGAGCGACCGTGGCCCGCAACGTGCGTCTGATGCGCTGTGCTCCCGAGGACGTCTTCCGCGTGCTCGCCAACGGCTGGCTCTATCCGTTGTGGGTGGTGGGCGCGTCGCGTATGCGCGACGTGGCGGAGGAGTGGCCCGCCGAGGGGGCGACTCTGCATCACTCCTTCGGATCCTGGCCCGCCCTGGTGAACGACACGACGATCATGCGGGTGTGGGATCCGCCCCGGCGCGCGGTGCTCGAGCCGCACGGCGGTCCGATCGGCATCGCGCGCGTGGCCGTCGACGTCAAGGCGCGCGGTGACATGTGCGTCGTGCGCCTGCAGGAGGAGCCGGTCACCGGTCCGACCACGCTGCTCCCGGACGTCGTCTTCGACGCCATCACGCGCTGGCGCAACGCGGAGACGCTCCACCGTCTCGCCTACCTCGCCGAGGGTGGTGCGCCCGGGACGAGCGGTGGTTCGGCGGCGCGCGGTCACGAGTCGACCGCCGAACGTGAGCCGATCGACCGATGAGCGAGAACTACGACGCGATCATCGTCGGCTCGGGGCCGAACGGTCTCGCCGCCGCTGTCACCCTCGCCCGTGCGGGGTTGTCGGTGGCGGTGTACGAGCGCTCCGCGACCTTCGGGGGAGCGGCCTCCACCGCCGAGTTGACGCTCCCCGGCTTCCACCACGATGTCGGTTCGGCCGTGCACCCTCTCGCGCTGGAGTCGTGGTTCTTCCGTGAGTTCGGGCTCGATCGCCGGGTGCCGCTCGTCGTGCCCGAGGTGTCGTACGCCCACCCGCTCGACGGGGGCCGTGCCGGCCTCGCCTTCCGCGACCTCGAGCGGGCAGCCGACGCCCTCGGCGTCGATGGAGCGGCGTACGAGCGCCTCATGCGTCCGCTGGTCGACCATCTCCGCGGCGTGGCCGACTTCACCGGCAACGCCCTGTTGCGCATCCCGGGAGCCCCTCTCGCGGCGTTCTTCTTCGGCATCCGCTCGCTCGAACAGGGCGGCCCCTGGTGGAACGCACGGTTCCGAGAAGAGGTCGCTCCGGCTCTCATCACGGGCGTCTCGGCGCACACGATCCTCTCCCAGCCGAGCCTGGCGGCGGGCGGGGCGGGTCTCGTTCTCGCGACCTACGGCCACGGCCGCGGGTGGCCGATCCCGATCGGCGGCAGCCAGGCGATCGCCGACGCGATGATCGCCGACATCCGCGCGTACGGCGGGGTGCTGCACGCCGACGTCGAGGTCACCTCGCTCGACGAGCTCCCGCCCTCCCGTGCCGTCCTGCTCGATACGACGCCGCGTGCCCTCATCCGTCTCGCGGGGGATCGGATGCCACCGGCCTACCGTCGTGCGCTCGAGAGGTTCCGCTACGGCGGCGGTGTCGCCAAGGTCGACTTCGCTCTCAGTGAGCCCGTGCCCTGGGCGAACGCCGATATCGCCCGCACGGGTACGGTGCACATCGGCGGGACGCGGGCCGAGATCGCCGCGGCCGAGAACGCGGTGGTCCGAGGGAGTCTCCCCGACGCACCGTACGTGCTCGCCGCCCAGCCGACGCTGTTCGACCGCAGCCGCGCTCCGGAGGGGAAGCACGTGCTGTGGGCCTACACGCACGTCCCGTCGGGGAGTCCCGCCGACCGTGAAGAGGCGATCGTCCGTCAGATCGAGCGGTTCGCGCCCGGATTCCGCGACACCGTCCTCGCATCGGCGTCGCGCACCGCGGAGGACATCGAGGCGTGGAACCCCAACTTCCCGGGTGGTGACATCTCCGCCGGAGCGCCCACGTTCACTCAACTGCTCGGGCGCCCCGTCTACAGCCCGGACCCCTGGCGCACCCCGATGAGTGGGGTGTACCTGTGCTCGTCGTCGACGAGTCCCGGACCGGGAGTACACGGGCTCGCGGGCTGGCAGGCGGCGCTCAGCGCCCTGCGGCACGAGTTCGGCACGCGGTTGCGACCGGATCTCGCGCCCCGCGACGACCAGCTCGTCTCGGCTCCGTAGCCGTGCCGGAGGGCGACAGCGTCTATCGCCTGCGGCAGCGCCTCGACGCGGCAACGACGGGGGAGCGCGTGCGCGACGGCGAACTGCGCTCGGGCCCTGCCGCCGGCACCTCGCTCGCGGGCCGTCGGATCCGGGGGTACGACACGCACGGCAAGCACCTGCTGACCCGTTTCGACGACGGCACCACCCTGCACACGCACCTACGGATGCAGGGCAGCTGGACCCTCACCCGCGCGGGGCGTGCTCTCCCCACCACCGTGCGGGAGAAGGCCCGCGTACGCCTCCGCCTCGACGACGGCCGTGAACTCTGGGGGCTCGACCTTCCCGTGGTCGAACTCCTCCCGACCGCGCGCGAGGTCGACGCGGTGGGGTATCTCGGTCCCGATCCGCTGCGGGAGGACTGGGATGCCGTCGAAGCGGTGCGGCGGTTGTCGCTCTCGCCCGCTCGGCCTTTCGTCGCCGCGCTGCTCGATCAGACGCGGATCGCGGGTCTCGGCAACCTGTGGGTCAACGAGCTCGCCTTCCTGCGCGGCATCCATCCCTTCGCCCCCATTGGGGCGACGGATCTCGACGCGCTTGTCGCTCTGGCCGCGCGGTGTCTGCGGATCTCGGCGACGATCCCCGGGATGTACCAGGTGACGACGGGGGACCGGGGCAAGGGACGGTCGCACTGGGTGGTGGGCCGCGCGGGTCGACCGTGTCTGCGTTGCGGGACTCGCGTCCGGGTGCGCGAGGAGGTCGCGGGCGACCCGGAGCAGCGCCGCACCTGGTGGTGCCCGCGCTGCCAGCCGATGCCGTCGGCGCTCGATGTCGGAACCCCGGAGTAGAACGGGACGATGGCCGTCGCTCGAGAAGACCTGCTGCGCGTCACCCGCATCTACGCGGAAGACGCGGCGCTCGAGCTCGAGCGTGGACGCGAGATCGTCGCGCGGTGGCCCGACGCCGACATCGTTCCGATCTCCTCGCACTGGCAGATCCCCGAGGTCCACGGCGACGAGACGAACGTCGCTCGGTGGGTGCGTATCAAGACCGAGGCGCTCGTCCTGGGGGTGAAGAAGAGCGTGGCCACCCGGGTCAACGGCCGGTCGGCCGACTTCATCGCTCCTTCGCTGTCCAACGGCTGCGCCATGGCCTGCAGCTACTGCTACGTGCCGCGACGGAAGGGCTACAGCAACCCGATCACCGTGTTCGCGAACATCGAGCAGATCACGAAGCACCTCGCCCGTCATGTCGCTGCGCGCGGACCGAAGACGGATGCCAACCAGTGCGACCCCGAGGCGTGGGTCTACGACATCGGTGAGAACGGCGACTGTTCCGTCGACGCGATGATCAGCGAGAACGTCCGCGACGTGTGCGATCTGTTCCGCATGATGCCCACCGCGAAGGCGTCCTTCGCGACCAAGTTCGTCAACCGCGACCTGCTCGAGTGGGATCCGGCGGGTCGCACGCGGATCCGTTTCTCACTGATGCCGACGGCGACGGCGAAGGTCACCGACCTCCGCACGTCGCCGATCTCGGAGCGCATCGCCGCGATCAACGACTTCGTCGATGCGGGGTTCGAGGTTCACGTGAACTTCTCGCCGGTCATCCTCACCCCGACGTGGCTCGCCGATTGGCGAGAACTCTTCGACGAGATCGATGCCACCCTGCGCCCCCGCGCCAAGGCGCAACTCGCGTGCGAGGTGATCTTCCTCACGCACAACGAGGGCCTGCACCAGGTCAACCTCGGTTGGCATCCGAGAGGCGAGGAGCTTCTGTGGACGCCGAGGCTGCAAGAAGAGAAGACATCGCAGAACGGTGCCGTCAACGTGCGATATCGGCATCCGCTGAAAGCTCAGAGCGTCGCCGCCCTGACAGAACTCATCGCCGAGAAGCTGCCGTACTGCCACGTGCGTTACGCGTTCTGAGCGCCGCTACGAGATGTCACCCGTCGGTGAGTCCGCGGTGGTCGCGGCCTCGTCGGCATCCTTCTGCGCGGCAGCGCCTTCATCAGGCGACTCGCTTCCGGCCCCGTTGGAGTCTTCGTCGGGGGCGTCGTCGGCGCGGCCGTCGTGGTTCGTCATGCTTTCTTCCTCTCGTCGCGGGCCGGTTCGCTGACCCGCGCTCGACGCTGGCATGCCCCGGTGGGTGTGTCCAGGGGGTCGACACCGCTAGAGAGGCACGACCCCGTAGCGAGCCGTGAAGGCCGCAGCGGCCGCGTCTTCGAAGTCGTCCGCCTCGTCGCGCAGATCGGCGTCGCGCAGGTCGGCATGGCGCAGGTCGTTCCCGTCCACGGTCATCACAGGAGCGGCGCGAGAGCGCCGGCGGTCAGGGCGAAGCCGAGGGCGGTCGCGCCGAGCGCGGTGGCGGCGGCGAGCGAGAGGCGTTCCGTGCGGCGTCGACGGGCGGCGTTCACAGGGTGCGCGGTGGAGCGAAGCGAGCCCTTCGCGGCGTCGAGATCGTCGTACCGACCGATCGGGATGCCGTGCGCGTCACGGGAGACGTACCCGCCGGCGACCTGGTCGACGGATCCGAAGTACTCACCGCCGTGGTGCGCGACCCAGAACCCGGTGTCGACCTTCGCCCACATCGTGCGCGCGGGGGCCGTGCGAGCGGGAACCGCGCGAGCGGGCACGGTGCGAGCGGGCGCCGTGCGGGCGGGTGCCTGCGGGGACGTGATCGTCATGTCAGGCCGCCGCGGTCAGCGACGAACGTCGCGAGGAGACGGGAGTCGGGCGCGAGGGGGAGACGCGCTTCTCGGCGTCGTGCGCCGGGATCTCCGCGGAGAGGTCCATCATGAGTCCCGCCGACGAGTTCGCCATCTCGGCCATGTTCTTCAGCACGGTCGCGTTCAGCGTCTCGGGTTCGGCCGTGTCGAAGACGAACCGGAGGGGAATCGAGGGCTGCAGCCAGAGGGTGGAGCGGCCGGGGGTGCCGTCGACGTGGGTCCAGCTGAGAGTGAAGCTCTCGCTGCGACGGAGCTTGGTCGTTACGACGACCTTGATGTGCGAAAGCAGGCGGTCGGGAATCTCGATCGACTCGGCCGACGTGGCGTAGAACAGGTTGCCCATGTGTTGCTCCTCTCTCAGCGGTTAGCTCTCCTAAGAACATACTCGCTTAGTAACTAGTTCGTCTAACTATTATTCTGGGGTATAGTCTCCCCAAACTGAGGGGAGGTGTGCCATGACGGATGTCGATCTCGCGAACCGTGGCACGAACGCCGCCCAGCCGAGCTACTGGTACGGCGACGCGCCCTCGGATCGTCGGCAGCGGCACAAGGCGGTGCTCGAGGCCCTCCGGGTCTACCGCGCCGCCGAGGTGGCCATGCGCCGCCGCACGCGCGACTCCATGTCGATGGGCGAGAACGAGCTCCTCGTTCTGCGCTACCTTCTGCGCGACCCGTCACGTGAGGTGCGTCCGGGCGAACTGACGCGCTACCTCGGGCTCTCCACCGCCTCGACCACGGCGTTGCTGGACCGGCTGGAACGCTCCGGCCACATCGTTCGCGTCGCCAACCCCGGCGATCGTCGCAGCATCTTCATCCGCTCGACGCCCCGGGCCGACGCCGAGGTGCGCCAGACGCTCGGCAATATGCACGAGCGCATGCTCGCGGCGGTCATCGACATGACGCCCGAGGAGTCCGCCGTGGTGGTGGCCTTCCTCCGCCGCATGAGCGACGCTGTCGACGGCGTCGCCGTCGAGGGCGGTGCCGGCGAGCATGGCGCCATCGAGGACGCGGCGGTCGAGTCCTCGTGATCTATGTGCTCGTCGGCGGCCCGCGCGACGGACAGCACGTCGACGATCTCCCTCGCGGCTACCGTCTCTCGCTCGCCGACCCGCCCCCGGAACCGTTCGGGGAGTTCGAGACGGTGCGCGCGGTGTGGTTCGAACTCGACGAGGTCTTGTTCCGCTCCGCTCAGCGGCGCGAATGAGCCGTACCCTACGGTTCCCGTGCAGGCAACCCACCCTTGGCTTCGACCGGTTCCCCGCAGGGTGAACTCATGCGCTGCGTGACATATGCCGGAGAAACCGTCCTGACGACCGACGACGTCGCCTCGTCGCTCATCGAGCTGACGGCGGCGGTGGCGAAGGAGGGGCAGGCCGAGGCGGTGAGCATCCCCATCGTCACGAACGACAACAAGGTCGCCCAGGCCGAACTCGTCATCGGCGTCGGCAATGACGTTCTCTCGGCGCCGGTCGAGTGGGACGACGAGGAACCCGATTTCTCGCACGCGGCCAAGGAGCTCCGCGACCACCGCTTCTTCCCGCACACGCAGCTGCGCATGGTGGAGCCCGATCCGGATGCCGACGACGAAGGGCCCATCGACTGGGATTTCGATCAGCCCACCCAGGCCTGACGGCGGCACCCGATCGATCGAAGGGTGACCAGGATGCCGCGACTCTTGCGCCGAGTTCGCGGCATCCGTTATGTTCGCTAGTCCGTGCCATCCGGCACGACAGCCGAGGAAAGACGAGACGATGACCGCGAAGCGCGATCGCCGCACGGAGCAGCAGTACCTGCCGTTCCTCCTCTCGTCGTACCCTCCGGCGCCGGTCGTCTAGACATTCGTTCTTGCACGCCCCGCACCGTCAGGTCGGGGCGTTTCTCTTTCCGCCGTGTGGGGGAGTGCCCCGTCTCGAGGCTCGACCCCCTCGCGCAGTCGCGCATCACACGAAGGAAAGGATCCATGCAGAAGCTCACCGAGCGACTGGTGTCGTGGGCGAGCCTGATTGATGACAAGACCATCGAGCAGGCCCGCACCTCGTCGACCATGCCGTTCATCCACCCCCACCTGGCCCTCATGCCCGACGCCCACCTGGGCCTGGGCGCGACGGTCGGCTCGGTCATCCCGACGCTCGGCGCCATCATGCCCGCGGCCGTCGGTGTCGACATCGGCTGCGGCATGATCGCCGTCAAGACGCAGTTCCACGCCTCCGACCTCGACGGTCGGGATCTCGCGGAGCTGCGGCAGCAGATCGAGCGCGCCATCCCGCTGTCGGCGGGCCGTGACAATCGCAAGATCGTCGCGACCGCCGAGCCGCGCGTGGCCGAGCTCGAGGCACTCGCCGAGAAGGCCGGCTTCGACCCCACGACCTACGCCGGCCACTGGCGGCAGCAGCTCGGGTCGCTGGGCAGCGGCAACCACTTCATCGAGATCTCGCTCGACGAGAACGACGACGTGTGGATGTTCCTGCACTCGGGGTCCCGGGGCGTCGGCAACCGCATCGCGCAGCACCACATCAAGGTGGCGCAGCGTTTGGCGAAGCAGTGGTGGATCGAGCTTCCGCACCCCGACCTGGCCTACCTGGTCGAGGGAACGCCGGAGTTCACCCGGTACATCCGCGAGCTCCGGTGGGCCCAGCACTTCGCCCTGCTCAACCGCGAGGAGATGATGGACCGCGTCGCGAACCAGCTCGGCCGTTTCCTCGACACACCCGTCGAGGAGCGCGAGCGGATTAACTGCCACCACAACTTCACCGAGTCTGAGAGGCACTTCGGCAAGCAGGTGTGGGTGTCCCGCAAGGGCGCGATCATGGCGGATGCCGGTCGACCGGGGCTGATCCCCGGCTCGATGGGCACCGCCTCGTACGTCGTCGAGGGGCGGGGCAACCCCCTCTCGCTCAACTCGTCGCCGCACGGCGCGGGCCGGGAGTACTCCCGGTCGGCGGCGCGCAAGACTTTCACGCGCGAGCAGTTGCGTGAGGCGATGGCGGGTATCGAGTACCGAGACACCGACGCGTTCATCGACGAGATCCCGCAGGCGTACAAGCCGATCGACCGGGTGATGGCGGATGCCGCCGATCTGGTGACCGTGCGCCACACGCTGCGGCAGATCGTCAACGTGAAGGGTGACTGAACCGGATGCCACGGACGCGACCGCGCGTCCGTGGCATCCGTCTTCCCGTGGTACCCGTCTTCCCGGCCGTGCCGCATAGCCTGGAGGCATGCGGGCGAGGACGAGGACGTGGCGGACCGGGGGCATCCTGCTCGGAGTGGCGGGAGTGCTGACCCTTCTCGCGGGGCAGCACGCGCTGAATGGGTTCGCGTTGCGCGTCGTGATCGACATCGTCTGGGCGATCGGCGTGCTCGCCTTCGCGGTGGGGTTCTCTCGCGACGCGAGCGTCGTCGGTCGGAGACCGCTCGGGATGACGTCGCTCATCGTCGTGGCGGTGACGCCGCTGGTCTCGGATGCTGTGGTCATGGCCCTTCCGGAGGTGCGTTCGCCGGACGACCCGGCGGTTGTCGCGACCTCCGTCGTCTCCTGGGGCGGAACGATCGTCTCTCTCGCCGCCGGACTCGTCGCCGCCGTGCAGATCGCGCGGCTGGGGACCGTGCCGCGCCGGTGGCGTTGGATGCCGATGTGGGCTCTGTGCGTGAGCGTCGGGGCTGCAGCGTTGCAGTACGCGACCGTGGCCCTTCTCTTCGGCGCGGGGGCGGGGCAGGATGTCTTGGTCGCGGCCAACATGATCGGGGTGTTGTCGCTTCTCGCCCCGACCCTCGGATTGGGTGTCCTCGCGCTCGTCGCGGCGGCGTCGGAGCGCCCCGACAGCGTCGACGTGTATCGCCCGGTGTAGCGAGGCGGGCCCCGCCGACCAGCGGAGACGAATACACCCAGAGGTGGATGCCTTCGTTCACCTCGGTCGGCGAGCATGAAGTGTCGCCGCCGCTCCGTGCGTGCGACGAATCGCTTCGGAGCACTGTTTCATGCCCTCGACCGTCGCCTCGGCACCGCCTCCCCTCACCGACCCCTCGATCGACGTCCTGGTGGACTCTCGCCGCGCCCGGCGGTTCACGATGCCGTTCGCGGCGCTCGCGCTCGCCGCCGTCGTGACGACGGTAAGCCTCTCGCCCGTGGGCACGGCCGCGTTCATCGACGCCCCGCTCGACCTCCGTGCCGTCCTCGTCGCTCTGTTCCGGGTCGACGACCTCCGGCTGCTCCCGTTCATCGTGGCGGGGATCCTGCTCATCGGAGCCGGTGCCGAGCGCGTGATGGGGGCTCGGCGTGTGCTCCTCGCGTATATCGGAGGCGGGGTCGCCATCTCGGTCCTGGGGCTCGCGATCGGCGTGGTCGAGACGTCGTTCCTGCCCGCGCTGCCCCTGAACTCTCCACCGTTCGAGGGCGCTCCGCCGATCGCTGCGCTCCTCGCGGTGACCATGGCATCCAGCTGTTTCGCCGGTGCGCTGTGGCGCCGACGCGTGCGGCTGGCGAGCGTCTTCGTCGCCCTGACCCTTTTCCTCTACTCCGCGTCGGCGAGCGACCTGTACGCCCTCGTGGCTCTACCCGTCGGGCTCGCGATCGGCATGCTCGCGGGCGGTCGGCGCGCGCGGCTCCGCGTCCAGCGGAGCTCCCACCATGAGACGCGGGTCCTCCTCTCGGCCCTCACCGCGGTGACGGCGATCGGACCCGTCATCGCCACGGTGTGTGGGAGCGGTGCCGGTCTGCTCTCGGTCTACGGGTGGCTGTCCATGGACCCTCTGACATCGGCCGACGGGATCGTGTGCGTGGGCTCCTCCGCCCTGCCGTGCCCGTCCGCCGAGAACTACGCGGAACTGCAGCCGCTCGCGGGATGGATCGCGATCCTGCCGCTGGCGATCCTCCTCGTCGCGTCGTGGGGGATCCTGCGCGGGCGTCGCGGTGCTCTCAGCCTGGCCATCGCGATGAACCTGCTGGTGTTCGCCGGGGTGGCGTACCTCTTCGCGGTCACGGAGCCTTCCACGCTCGCCGACCTGGCCGCGGTGCGTCCGACGGACGCGATCTCGGTGTGGCAGACCCTGGTCGGTCTCGCTGTCAGCGCTCTGGTTCCTCTCGTCGTCGCACTGACGCTTTTCGTGTTCCGTCGAGCCGCGCCCGTGCCGTCCGTCCCCGGCGCGCGTTCGTCCTTCGCGCTGACCGTCGGGATCGCGGCGTCGGGGACCCTGGCGTTCACGCTCGCGGGGACGCTGGGATTCGCCGACCAGTTCAGCCCTCGCCCGGACGCGGCTTTCCTCGTTCAGACGCTGCCGCTGCGATTGCTCCCGCCCACCCTGCTCCCCGTCGAGTCGGTGCAGTTCGTCCCGCTGACGCCGTGGGCACAGGCGATCTGGTATCTCCCGTCGGCGGTCTTCTGGGCTGTGTGCCTCGTGGCCGCCCTGCGCCTCGTGGTCCGTTCGAGCGAGGCCCAGGCGACCGGTGATCGCGTGCGGGCACGCGCGGTGCTCGAGCGCGGGGGCGGCGGGACGCTCGCGTGGATGACGACCTGGCCGGGCAATGCCTACTGGTTCGCCCCGGATGCCGACGCGGCGTTCGCGTACCGCGTCTCCGGCGGCGTCGCGGTGACGCTCGGGGGAGCGTTCGGCGCCGACCGCGCGCGGCCCGGCATCGGACGCGCGTTCGTCGACTTCTGCGGGGAGCACGGCTGGACGCCCGTGTTCTACAGCGTCGATGACGAAACGCGGGACGCCCTCGCGGATCTCGGGTGGCAGCACACGAGCGTCGCCGATGAGGCCCTGCTCGACCCGCGCACGTGGACGCCGACGGGCAAGAAGCGACAGGACGTCCGGACCGCGACGAACCGCGCCGCTCGCGAGGGCGTGACGACTCAGTGGACGCGCTGGATCGACCTCACCTTCCTCGACCGCGCGCAGCTGCGCGAGATCTCCGAGGGGTGGGTCGCCGACAAGACGATCCCGGAGATGGGATTCACGCTCGGCGGTCTCGACGAGACGGCGGATCCGGCGGTGCGTCTCATGCTCGCGCGTGATCGTGAGGGGCGCATCGTCGCGGTGACGAGCTGGCTGCCCGTACGCGGATGGGACGGCGTCGTCGGCTACGCGCTCGACGTCATGCGGCGCCGCGACGACGCGATGAACGGCGTCATGGAGTTCGTCATCGGAGCCGTGGTGGAGCAGGCCCGGGCCGAGGGGTGCTCGGTCCTCAGCCTGTCGGGCTCGCCGTTGGCATCCCATCGAGAGGGGGATGCCGCCGACCTCCCCGCCGTCGATCGTGTGCTCGAACAGCTCAGCGCTCTGCTCGAGCCGGCGTACGGGTTCCGCTCTCTGGCGAACTTCAAGAAGAAGTTCCAGCCGGAGTTCGCGCCGATGTGGATGATCTACCCCGATGCCACCCACCTGCCGGCCATCGGCCTGGCCCTGTTGCGCTGCTACGTGCCCGGATTGACGCTCGCCGGCGCCGCGCGCCTCGGCGCCCGCCTGCGTCCGGCTGCTCGTGAGAGCGCGGAGGTGTCCGCGTGAGCGCGGCGAGTGCGCTCGAGCGCCAGCGCGCCGCCATCCGCGCCGCCCAGGCACGGCTCGCCGCGTTCGTCGCGAGCACGTCCGCCGACGTCGACGACGCCGCGCGAGACGCCGAAGCGGCATTGCGGTCGGCCGTGTCGTCGGGGGCGGGCCTCGATCGCGTCTCGGCCGAGCTCGAGCTCAGCCCGCGGGCGCTGCGGGCGATCGTCGAGGGGGCGGTTCGCCTGCGCAGCCTGCATCCCGACGATCGCCTGCGTCCCGCCTGACGCGGGCCCGAGACCGCGAGGGCCCCGACGACCGCGGGCGCGCGTTCGTCGGGGCCCTCCGCCTCGGCATCCCGACCGGGATCAGATGCGCTCGGCGCGGTACGTGTCGCTGCTGAAAGCGAGGATCAGGTACCCGATGACGTGCAGCAGCACCAGCAGCACGATCGAGAAGAACCAGCCGTGGCCGAAGGCGCGGCCGACGCGGATCGACACGATGATGTAGAACACGAATCCGACGATCGGGATGATGTACAGCAACGCGAACCACCCCGAGAACCCGGCGATCTTCGTCAGGAAGACGAGGTTCACGATGGGGATGATCGCGAGCCACCCCGGGTATCCGGCCTTGGTGAACACGCGCCACAGCGCCACGACGAGCAGCACGTAGACGGCGAGGCCGATGAGCGAGTTGGTCGCGCTCAGCGCGAAGATCGAGGTCTGGTCGGTGATGGAGTACGGGCTCGAAGTCAGCATGCGCTCATCGTAGAGGTCTCTCAGCTTCCGCTCAGCTTTCGCATCCGGATGCCGAGCCCCGCCGCCATGGCCGGCGTCGGGGTTACGCTCGGGGAACGCGAGTCGGGGAGGGACATGGGCGAGCGCAGATTCGAGTGGGGCGGCCTGAGCGCCGACCGCGCCGATTACGTCACCGCGGCCGAGGCCCTGGCCATGCTCGAGGTCCTCGCCCTCGCCCACACCGACCTCGAGGTGACCACCGACCTTCGCGACGGGGCCGCGCATGCGCGTTTCGCCCGCGGGGCGCGCTGGGCGGTCGTCTCGACACCGGGATCGCGCTGGTTCTCGGTCGAGACCGACACCGGCCACCGTACTCAGCTCGTCGACGCCACCTCGTCGAAAGACGAGAGCGCTCGCCTCCTGGCCGTCTACGTCGACGTGGCCGAGGCGTACGTCCGCGGCGATGCGGTCCCCGTCCCCGCGGGCATGTTCGGCGCGACGTCGGTGACGGTAGACGTCAACGGTCGAGCGGTCGTGCTGACCCCGTCTCTCGGCCGTCGCGTGCGGGCCCTGTTCGGCCGCTAGGCCCGGCCGCGCCCCCGGTCAAGCCTCTGCAGCGCCCGCGGCCTCCTTGCCAGGCTGGTTGCACACGCGACGAGAGGAATGCCATGAGCGACCCCCAGAACTCCGCACCCGCCGACGACGCGGCCGACCTCGGCGACGACCCCACGGTCAAGCCGAGCCAGGAGAACGACCCCGACGAGGCGTCGAAGGCCCCGACGAAGGACGACCCGAACGTCGACCACCAGGCGACGGGGATCGGCGTCATCGGCGACGAGTGATCCGGATGCCGCGCCCCGGCGCCACGCGGGTCTTTCCGGCCCGGGGGCGTCGGGTGCGGTCGGCCCGGCCCGCGGCGTCGGGGGCGGTCGCGGCGCGGTGATAACCTTGACCGTCCGCCTCCGTAGCTCAGGGGATAGAGCGTTGGTTTCCGGTACCAAAGGTCGCAGGTTCGATTCCTGTCGGGGGCACACCAAGTAAGGCCGCGGTCGCTGATCGCGGCCTTCGTCGTCTGCTGAGGCGTCGTCCAGCGCGGCACGAGAGTCGATTCACCCGTCCCCAGACTCGTTCTCACCAACCTGATCGGCTCAGGTCCAATACTCGATGAGTCCTTCGGCGCGCAGCTCGTCGAGAGTCGCACGCACGGCGCTGCGCGCGTCTCCGTCGGCCGGGTTGCCGTGCGCACGCACCGCGGCGACCACCAGGTCGTCGAGCGTCACACCGCTCGCCGTCCGCCAGAGCGTGGGGCCGATGCCGTCGAGGACGTGGACGGAACTCCCGCCCTCTCCGCTGCGTCGCAGCACGGCGAGCCGGCCGTCCGCGAGGGTGATGGCATCCAGAACCGGTGTCCGCGCGTAGCCCGCGGTGGCAGACACCGGGACGATCGTCAGGCGCTCGAACGTCGAGATCGCGTCGCGCGGGGGCGACGAGAGAAGGTCGCGGATCAGCGGAAGAGCGTCCTCTGCTTCGCGATAGCGCAGTCGGAGGGGTCCACCGACGCTCTCGATGTGCCCGAGCAGCGTCGTCAGTGGTGCGTCGAGCTCGGAGAGGTAGCTGCATTGCGGGGCGATCGCGGCGATGGCATCCGTCATGTTCAGTGGCTCGAGTCCCGCGACGGCGGCGTCCTCGTCGCGGTCGAGGACGACGATCGCGTGCAGGCGCAGTGGCGTCGACGGCAGGTCGCGGAGGCCGAGACTCCTCGGCGGGAGCTGGTGTTTGGCTCCGGCGCCGACGATGACCGAGAGAGGTTTCCGGTACGGCAGCACGGTTCCGTCGGCGGTCACGCCGACGCTCTCGTCGGTGACGTAGGCGAACTCTCGCGCGAGGCGCGACATGAGCGTGGTCTTGCCCATGCCCGAACGCCCGGAGAAGAGCACGACCCTCCCGCGGTCGTCGGCGACGGCGCCTGCGTGGACCATCCAGAGCTCGCCGCGGCGTGCGGAGAGGGCGGCGAGCGTCACTCGGGTCGTGAGGTCGGCCGCGGCCGCGTCGAGGGGGAGATCCTCGCGGCATCGCACGACGGAGGCGGGTTCCGCCCTTCCGCTCATGCGAGCGCCCGACCAGCCTTCCGCGAGCAGATCGCGGTCGGTCGGCGAGAAGCCTGAGACATCGATCCGGACGGTGACCCCGAGCGCGTCGACGTCGAACATGGTCAGGGGGCTCGGCACGGGCGTCAGTCTGTCCGCACCGCCGAGGCGCCCGAATCGTCGGGCGGTACGTCGCACGAGGGTGAAAACGCGCGAGGGGGCGTTGTCAAGACCTCTCCGCGATTCGGCCGGGCATTGGGATGCTGGGGGAACTCTTGAAAGGAGCCTGCCATGAGCATCGGAGCCGGCATCGCGCTGTTCGTCATCGGCGCCATCCTCGCTTTCGCGGTGAACCTCCCGAACGACTTCGTGAACCTCAGCATGATCGGCTACATCATGATGGGGGCGGGCGTCGTCGTCTTCCTCATCGGGATCGTGCTCCTCGTTCGTCGTCGGCAGACCGACACGGTGACCCGCACCGAAGGAGTCGGGGGAGCGCAGGTCACGCGCTCGACGACGCGTTCCTCGAACGACGACCTCGTGTGAGACCCTCGGGGTCCCCGCCCCGAGAGAGCCAAGATGACCGAATCGATTCCCACTGCGCCTTACGACGCGTCCGCCGAGGACCTTTTCGACGGCCGCTACCGCCTGGGACGCGTCCTCGGACAGGGTGGTTACGCCCGCGTCTATGAAGCGGTCGACACGTCGCTCGGCCGCACCGTCGCCCTCAAGGTGATTGAGGGCGAGGGAGCAGACCCCTCGGATGCCGCGCGCGTGCGCTCCGAGATCCGCCTGCTCGCGTCGCTGTCGCACCCCTCACTCGTCACCCTCTACGACGCGCGCCTGGCGGCGACTCCCGCGTACCTGTCGATGGAGCTCATCGCCGGTCCTACCCTCACCGATCTCATCGCCCGCGGACCGATGTCGGCCGAAGACGTCGCCCGCACCGGCGTCGAGATCGCCGAGGCGTTCGCGGTGATCCACGCGCGCGGGATCGTGCACCGCGACGTCAAGCCGTCGAACATCCTCATCCGCCCCGGCGCCCACTCCGGAGAGAAGCCGCGAGCCACGCTCGCCGACTTCGGCATCGCCTCGCTGGTGGGCGCCACGCGCGTGACCCGCGCCGAGACGGTCGTCGGCACGGCCGCCTACCTGAGTCCCGAACAGGCGCGCGGAATGCCGGCTGCACCGGCCAGCGACGTCTACTCCCTCGGGCTCGTGCTGCTGGAAGCCCTGACCGGCACGCGCCCCTTCGCGGGGCGGACGCCGCATGAAGCGCTCGCCGCACGTCTCGTCGCGGCGCCGGAGATCCCCGCGCGAATCCCCGACGCGTGGCGCGACGTCCTCGAGCGGATGACGGCGGTGGATCCCGCCGAGCGCCCGGATGCCGCCGGCCTCATCGTCGCTCTCCGCTCCCTGTCCGAGGTGCCGGTGCCCGCCGATGTCCGGACAGCGGTCTCCGGGACGACGGGCGAGTCGCCCACCCGGGTCCTGCCGCAGGAGCCCGCGCCCACGCGCGTCCTCGACAAGCCGCGGCGGCGGATCTCGCGCCGCGCCGCGATCGTGGCATCCGTCATCGCCGTCCTCCTCGTCGGCGGCGGCACGGCGACCGCTGTCGCGCTGAGCGGGTCATCCGCGAGCGCCGCGCCGGATTTGCCCGCGCTGCCCTCGCCGCTCGATCAGCATCTCGGCGACCTGTGGACGGAGGTCGGACCGTGAGGCGCCGCACGCTCCCCGTGGTCGGGGTCCTGGTCGCGATGACCGTTGCGCTCGCCGGGTGCACGCCGCCGGCCACCGAGCCGACCGCGTGGCAGAGCACCGTTCGCACCGTCGCCGATCAGGCCTCGGCCGGGGACTATGCATCCGCCCTCGCCACTCTCGACGCGCTCGAGGCGGAGGTGACGGCCCGTCGTGATGCCGGCGAGCTGTCTGCCGAGGGCGCCACAGCGATCCTCGACAGGATCGCGACCGTCCGCGCCGACCTGACGTCGCTGGTACCCACGCCCACGCCGACGCCGGAGGCAACACCCGAGGACCAGCCGACCATCTCGGACGACGGGTCATCGGACGACGGGTCATCGGACGACGAAGTGCCCGCGAATCCGGGCGAGCAGGGCCCGGGCGACAACGGCAAGGGCAAGGGGCCGGGCAAGGACGATCAGGGTCCGGGAGCCGGGGGAGGCCCCGGCAAGAAAGACGGCTGACGGGGTCTTCCCGCGCCGCGGGCCGAACCACCCCCGCGGCGTGCGAGGATTGCTCGGTGCCGCGCCGGGTGACCGCTGAACTCGACCTCGATCTGGGGGCGTCCGTCGACCTCATCTTCCAGATCACCGCCGCGCAGGGCGTGCCCCTCGCGAGCGAGAACCTGACCTTCTCGCAGGGTGATCGCCTCTATACCCCGACCGAGATCGTCGACCAGTCCGGCAGCCGTCTGCACAGGCTCACCGCCGAGCAGGGGCCGCTCTCGGTACGGTACGACGCGGTCGTGCAGGGGCCGTCGCAGACTCCGCGCACGAGCGACCTCGAGACGATCACCTACCTCCGCCCCAGTCGCTACTGCCAGTCCGACGAGGTGTTCGCGCAGGCGCGGCGGCAGTTCCGCGGACTCGCCGGGGCAGACCTCCTCGCCGCGGTCTCGAACTTCGTCGCGACGACGGTGACCTACACCCCCGGCCTCAGCCTCGGTACCGACAGCGCGGTGACCACGCTCATGACCGGTCAGGGAGTGTGTCGCGACTACGCGCACGTCGTGATCGCCCTGCTGCGCGCGATGGACATGCCCGCGCGCTATGCGGCGTGCTTCGCCCCCGGGCTCGAGCCGATGGACTTCCACGCGGTCGCCGAGGCGTACCTCGACGGTGCGTGGTACGTCGTCGACGCGACCCGCCTCGCCGACCGCCGCTCGCTCGTCCGGATCGCAACGGGCCGTGACGCCGCCGACTGCGCCTTCCTCAGCTATCACGGCGGATACGTCGGTCTCGAGCGCATGCACGTCGACGCGGTCCTCGAGAACGAGACCCCGGATGCCACGGCCCCCGACGACCACGAAGCGCTGGTGCAGATCGCCTGACGCACGTCGCCGCCCCGCCGTGGCCCGTATGCATGACCAGTGCGGTCGCGGCCGTCCCACCAGCCACACCGAGTGACATCCGCCCCACGGGTCATGCAGATGGACCGGCGAGAGGAGCGGGCCGCGCCGCCTAGAATTGCAGGGCTATGGATCCCGCTGCCCTCTCCGCCGCCCTGCTCGCCGTCATCGTCCCGCTCGCGGAGGCGCGACGAGAGGGGTCCTCGGCAGGGCTCAGTGCCGCCGACCTGCCCCTCGAACGCCCGAAGAACCGCGACCACGGCGACTGGGCCTCCAACGCCGCGATGAAGCTCGCGAAGGTGGTCGGTGCGAACCCGCGCGAGTTCGCGGCCGAGATCGCGGAGGGCCTCGCGTCCGTCGACGGTGTCGCGAGCGTCGAGGTCGCCGGTCCCGGCTTCATCAACATCCGACTCGATGCCGCCGCCGCCGGAGCCCTGGCGAAGACGATCGTCGAGCAGGGCGCGGCGTTCGGAACGAACGACAGTCGTGCCGACGAGATCATCAACCTCGAGTTCGTCAGCGCCAACCCCACCGGCCCGATCCACCTCGGCGGAACGCGGTGGGCCGCGCTCGGCGATGCCCTCGCGCGCATCCTGTCGTCGCAGGGTGCGAAGGTGACCCGCGAGTACTACTTCAACGACCACGGTGCGCAGATCGACCGCTTCGCCCGCAGCCTGGTCGCCGCTCACCAGGGCGACCCGACGCCGGATGACGGCTACGGCGGTGCCTACATCGGCGACATCGCGAAGCGCGTGGCCGAGGCGTACGACGGCGACATCGACGCCCTGGACGCGGATGCCAAGCAAGAGGCGTTCCGCGAGCTCGGCGTCAACTTCATGTTCGACGAGATCAAGCAGTCGCTGCACGAGTTCGGCGTCGACTTCGACGTCTACTTCCACGAGAACGACCTGCACAACTCCGGCGCGGTCGAGCGCGCCGTCGCGCGCCTGCGCGAGCTCGGGCACATCTTCGAGGCCGACGGCGCCACCTGGCTGCGCTCGACCGAGTTCGGCGACGACAAAGACCGCGTCATCATCAAGTCCGACGGGCAGCCCGCCTACATCTCCGGCGACCTCGCGTACTACCTCGACAAGCGCGAGCGTGGCTTCAACCGCTGCATCATCATGCTCGGCGCCGACCACCACGGTTACGTGCAGCGGCTGATGGCGATGTGCGCCGCGTTCGGCGACGTGCCGAACGTCAACCTGCAGGTGCTGATCGGCCAGATGGTCAACCTCGTGCGCGACGGCCAGCCGATGCGCATGTCGAAGCGTGCGGGAACCGTGGTGACCCTCGAAGACCTCGTAGAGATCGTGGGAGTGGACGCCGCCCGCTACGCCCTCACGCGGAGCTCCGCCGACTCGAACCTCGACATCGACCTCGACGTGCTGCAGAAGCGCACGAACGACAATCCCGTGTTCTACGTGCAGTACGCGCACGCCCGTACGCACAACGTGGCGCGCAACGCCGCGGCATCCGGGGTCGATCGTTCCGAGTTCGCCCCCGAACTGCTCGACCACGAGTCGGAGTCGGCGCTGCTGGGAGCCCTCCAGGAGTATCCGCGCGTCGTCGCCCACGCCGCGGATGTCCGCGAGCCGCACCGCATCGCCCGCTACCTCGAAGAGGTCGCCGGCCTCTACCACCGCTGGTACGACAACTGCCGCGTGATCCCGCTCGGCGACGCGCCGGTCGAGCCCGTGCACCGCACGCGCCTCTGGCTGAACGACGCGACCGGCCAGGTCCTGCGAAACGGACTGACCCTGCTCGGCGTCTCGGCCCCGGAGCGGATGTAACGGATGACGGATGCCACGGCTCCCACGCCGCGCAAGAACGGCCGGTGGATCGCGATCCTCATCGTGGTCGTCGTCCTGGTGGCGGGCGCCGCGGTGGCGGCGGAGTTCATCGCCCGGTCGGTCGTCTCGAACACCGTCCGTTCGCTCGTCGTGGAGAAGATCGGCCTCCCCGACGACCAGGATGTCGACGTGGAGCTCGGTGGGGTCGTCCTGCCTCAACTGCTCGCCGGCCGCCTCGACGACGTGACGATCACCTCGGACGATGTGACCCTGGGTCCCATCACCGGTGACGTGCGCGCCGAGATGACGGGCGTCCCGGTGTCGGGCGGAGGCGCCGCCGACGAGGGGACCGCGTCGATCCGCCTCGACGAGCAGCAGCTGCGCACGCTCCTCGCGCAGATCCCCGACTTCCCCTCCGGGACGGTCGCGATGGCCGCCCCCGATCTGACCTTCACGAACGAGCTGTCGGTGTTCGGAGTGGGCATCCCGGTCGGAGTGTCCGTGACGCCGGGTGCGTCGAACGGAGACCTCACGCTCACTCCGACCGGTTTCCAGCTCGGCGGGAACAGCATCGACGCCGACACCCTCCGGGCGCAGTTCGGGGGAGTGGCCGATGTGGTGCTTCGCTCGCAGAGCCTCTGCTTCGCCGACCGCCTTCCCGCGGCGCTCACCCTGACCTCGGCGACCGTCCAGGGTCAGAACCTCGTCGCGTCGTTCGACATCGACGGTGGGGTGCTGAACGATCCGGCACTCCAGCGCGACGGCTCCTGCGGATAGGGCGCGGGAAGGGAGCGGCATACGCCGTGCCCTAGACTGCTAGGGCTGCCCGCCGCGTGACTCTCCGCGGGGGCGGCAGCCGTGATCCGCGGCCGTCGCGTCGCCGCAAAACCCGATTGGTCCCTCTGTGTCCGCCTCGCACTCCGCGCTCGTGCCCGAGTGGCTCACCGCCCCGGCCGATGCGAACGAGCTCGTCGCTCCCGTCTGGCCCGCGTCCGCCCGTCGCCGCGACGATGGTTCCGTCGAGGTCGGCGGCGTCTCGGTGTTCGACCTCCGTGATCGTTTCGGCACCCCGCTCTACGTCCTCGATGAGGACGAGGTGCGCGCGCACGCCCGCCGCGCCCGCGCCGCGTTCGAATCCGCGGCGGCTCGTCATGGCATCCGCTCCCGCGTGTACTACGCGGGCAAGGCCTTCCTCTCGACCGAAGTCGTCCGCTGGGTCGTCGACGAGGGACTCGCCGTCGACGTGTGCACCCGCGGCGAGCTCGAGGTCGCCCTCGCGGGCGGCGCGGACCCCGCGCGCCTCGGCTTCCACGGCAACAACAAGAGCGTCGCCGAGCTGGAGCGTGCCGTCGAGGTCGGCATCGGCTCCGTCGTCGTCGACAGCCCGATCGAGATCGAGCGTCTCGCCGCGATCGCGGATCGTCGCGGCGCCGTCCAGTCGGTGCTCGTCCGCGTGCGCACCGGCGTCCACGCCGAGACCCACGCGTTCCTCGCGACCGCGCACGAAGACCAGAAGTTCGGCTTCTCGCTCGAGGGTGCCGCCGAGGCGGTCGCCCGTATCCGCGAGCTGCCGAGCCTGCGCTTCGTGGGCCTGCACGCCCACATCGGGTCGCAGATCTTCGACTCCTCCGGCTTCCGTGAGTCGGCGGCACGTCTGGTCGACCTGCACGCCGACCTGCTCGCCGGGGGAGAGATCCCCGTGCTCAACGTCGGCGGAGGCTTCGGCATCTCGTACACCTCGGTCGACGACCCGAAGCCCATCGAAGAGATCGCCGACGGCATCCTGGATGCCATCGCCGACGAGTGCGCGGTGCGCGGCATCCCGATGCCCGACGTCGCCACCGAGCCCGGCCGTGTCATCGTCGGCCAGGCCGGTGTCACGCTCTACGAGGTGGGCACGGTCAAGACCGTCACCGCCGCCGAGAACCTCGAGCGCACCTACGTCAGCGTCGACGGCGGGATGAGCGACAACGCCCGCCCGGCCCTCTACGGCGCCGACTTCTCGGCGCGGATCGTCTCGCGGACGAGCTCCGAGACCCCCGCACTGTCGCGCGTGGTCGGCCGGCACTGCGAGTCGGGCGACATCGTCGTGGATGCCGAGTACCTCCCCGCAGATGTGACTCCGGGCGATCTGCTCGCGGTGCCCGCCACCGGTGCGTACTGCTTCTCGCTCGCGAGCAACTACAACTACACGCCGCGCCCGCCCGTCGTCGCGGTCCGTGACGGCAGCGCCCGCGTGATCGTGCGCGGCGAGACCATCGACGACCTACTTTCGCGAGACGCCGGCATCCCGGCATCCGATCCGACCGATACACCCCACGGAGACACCGAATGACCGACTACCGCACGCTTCGCGTGGCGCTCCTCGGCGCCGGCGCCGTCGGCTCCCAGGTCGCCGACCTGCTTCTCAAGCACGGCGACGAACTCGCCGACCGCGCGGGCGCGAAGCTCGAGCTCGCCGGCATCGCCGTGCGCAACCTCGATTCCAAGCGCGACGCAGACCTGCCGCGCGAGCTCTTCACGACGGATGCCGAGACCCTCATCGTCGGCAGCGACATCGTCATCGAGCTGATGGGCGGTATCGAGCCCGCCCGCACACAGGTGCTGCACGCGATCGCCTCGGGCGCCGACGTCGTCACAGCCAACAAGGCGCTCCTCGCCACGCACGGCTCCGAGGTGTTCGAAGCCGCCGACCAGGTCGGTGCGGAGGTTTACTACGAGGCCGCCGCGGCCGGCGCCATCCCGATCATCCGGCCCCTACGCGACTCGCTCGCCGGCGACCGCGTCGTGCGCATCATGGGCATCGTCAACGGCACGACGAACTACATCCTCGACCGCATGGACACCGAGGGTGCCGACTTCGCCGACGTCCTGGCGCAGGCGCAGGCCCTCGGCTACGCCGAGGCCGACCCGACGGCCGACGTCGAGGGATACGACGCCGCGCAGAAGGCCGCGATCCTCGCCAGCCTCGCGTTCCACACGACGGTTCCCCTGGATGCCGTGCACCGCGAGGGCATCACCTCGGTCGACGCCGCGATGATCGAGTCCGCGCGCCACGCCGGCTACGTCATCAAGCTGCTCGCCGTGTGCGAGCGCCTGACGGCCGCCGATGGCTCGGAGTCGATCTCGGTCCGCGTCTACCCGGCTCTCGTCGACCGGTCGCACCCCCTCGCGAGCGTCCACGGTGCGAACAACGCCGTCTTCGTGCAGGCCGAGGCGGCGGGTGACCTCATGTTCTACGGCGCCGGCGCCGGCGGCGTGCAGACCGCCTCCGCTGTGCTCGGCGACGTCGTCTCGGCAGCACGCCGTCACATCGCCGGTGGCGTCGGGGTGGGGGAGTCGACCCGCGCGAACCTTCCCGCCGTGCCCATCGGTCACGTCATCACGCGCTACCAGATCACCCTCGAGGTCGACGACAAGCCGGGCGTGCTGGCGACCGTCGCCGGCATCCTGAGCGAGGGGCGCGTGTCGATCGCGACCGTCGAGCAGACCGTCATCGAGGCGGACGAGAACACTCAGACCTCGGGCTCCGCCCGCCTGGTCATCGGAACACACAAGGCCCGCGAGCAGGACCTGAGCGAGACCGTCGAGCGTCTCGCCGCGAGCGGCGTCGTCGAGCGCGTGGTCTCCGTGCTGCGCGTGGAAGGGAACTGAACATGGCACACCTTTGGCGCGGAGTCCTCCGCGAATACGCCGACCGGCTGGGCGTCACCGACGCCTCCACCGTCGTCACCCTCGGCGAGGGCGGTACGCCGCTGCTGCCCGCCCCCGCTCTCTCGCGCCGCACCGGTGCCGACGTGTGGGTGAAGTACGAGGGCATGAACCCCACCGGTTCGTTCAAGGACCGCGGAATGACCGTCGCCCTCTCGCGCGCCGTCGAGCACGGCGCCGAGGCCGTCATCTGCGCCTCGACGGGCAACACCTCGGCCTCGGCCGCGGCCTACGCCGCGCACGCCGGGATCACGGCCGCGGTGCTCGTCCCCGAGGGCAAGATCGCCATGGGCAAGCTCAGCCAGGCCGTCGCGCACAACGGCCGCCTCATCCAGATCCGCGGCAACTTCGACGACTGCCTCGAGATCGCGCGCGAGCTCGCCGATCACTACCCGGTGCACCTGGTCAACTCGGTGAACCCCGACCGCATCGAGGGGCAGAAGACCGCGGCCTACGAGGTCGTCGAGGTCCTGGGCGACGCGCCCGACTTCCACTTCATCCCGGTCGGAAACGCGGGCAACTACACCGCGTACTCGCGCGGCTACCGCGAAGAGGCCGCTCGCGGCGTCGCGACGCGCGTTCCCCGCATGTTCGGCCTCCAGGCCGCGGGGTCCGCCCCGCTCGTGCGCGGCGAGGTCGTCAAGCAGCCCGAGACGATCGCCAGCGCCATCCGCATCGGCAACCCCGCGTCGTGGGACCTCGCCCTCGAGGCGCGCGACGCGACGGACGGCTGGTTCGGCGCGATCGACGACGCCGGCATCCTCGAAGCGCAGAAGATCCTCGCCGGCGAGGTCGGCATCTTCGTCGAGCCCGCCTCGGCGATCAGCGTCGCGGGGCTCCTCGACCGCGCCGAGGCGGGGGTCGTCCCCGCCGGCGCCAAGGTCGTGCTCACCGTCACCGGCCACGGCCTCAAGGACCCGCAGTGGGCCCTGCGCAAGGCCGACGGCACCGACGTGCAGCCCACCGTCGTCGACGCGGCCACCTCGGAGGTCGCTTCGGTGCTCGACCTGCAGCCGGTGAGCGCGTGACCACAGGCCCCGGCCGTCGGGTCGCGGTCCGTGTTCCCGCGACGAGCGCGAACCTCGGACCCGGCTTCGACACCCTCGGTCTCGCTCTGAGCGTCTACGACGAACTCGTCGTCGAGCAGCTCGACGACGGCCTCCTCGAGATCGAGGTCGAGGGCGAGGGCGCAGCCGACGTCCCCCGCGATGCGTCGCACCTCGTCGTCCGCGCGATGGCGCACACGTACGCGTCGGTCGGCCGTGCCCTTCCCGGGCTGCGGCTGACCGCGCACAACGTCATCCCGCACGGTCGCGGCATGGGCTCGTCCGGAGCCGCCGTGGTGGCCGGCATCCTCGCCGCCAAGGGCCTGCTCGAGGGCGAGGTGACGTTCAGCGATGTCGACCTGCTGCGGCTGGCCACCGAGATGGAGGGTCACCCCGACAACGTCGCGCCGGGCCTCTTCGGCGGTCTGACGATCGCGTGGATGGATGCCGAGGGCCCCCAGCACAAGCAGCTCATCGTGCACCGCGGTGTGTCGCCGCTGGTCTTCGTGCCGAGCTTCACGATGTCGACCGCCGTCGCGCGAAGCCTGCAGCCGCTGCAGGTGCCGCGCGAGGACGCGGTGTTCAACGTGTCGCGTTCGGCCCTGTTGATCGCCGCGATGACGCAAAGCCCCGAGCTGCTCATGGCCGCGACCGAAGACAAGCTGCACCAGAACTATCGCGCCCAGGCGATGCCCGAGACCGACCGGCTCGTTCGCGCCCTCCGCGCCGAGGGATACGCGGCCGTCGTGTCGGGCGCGGGACCGAGCGTGCTGGTTCTCGCCGACGGGCCGGGGCAGCGACTCGCCGCGGCGGATCTTATGGCATCCGTGGTCGACACCCCGTGGCAGGCGCTCATGCTCGCCGTCGACGTCAAGGGTGGTACAGTGAAAATCGCAGAGGGTTCCGCGTAATTCGCGAATCTGAGCCTCTGCACCACCTGCGAAATCCGCAACACATCGCGAACCCGGTCTCGGCTGCAGTCTCCCGAACCGCTGGTGTCTCTTCGTCTGCGTTCTGCATGGCGAAGCGCGATCTGATCACGTTTCATTTTCTGAGGAGCACTCGTGGAGTCCATCTCCGAGACCCAGCCCGTCGACGCGCCCGAGGGCGCCGAGATCCCCGCCGAGGAACAGCCTTCGGCTGAATCTCAGGGCACCGACACCGACCAGGCCGACACGGCCGCCGAGACCCCGGATGCCGAGGGCGCAGACGCCTCGGCCGCCGAGGTCGCGGCTGACGACGCGACCACCGACGAGGCCGCCGCCGACGCGGCGCCCGCCGATGCCGCACAGCCCGAGGCGCTGTTCACCGATGACGCGCTGGCCGCCGAGGCGCCTGCCGCGGCCGAGGCGGTCGCTGAGCCCGCTGTCGAGGCGCCCGCCGTTGCCGAGTCCGCTGCTGCCGAGCCCGCTGCTGCCGAGCCCGCCGCCACGGCCGAGGAGCCGGCGGCTGCGGCCGCGGAGGCCCCCGCCGAAGAGGCCGCCCCGGCCGAGAAGCCGGCGAAGGCTCCGCGCAAGCGGGCGCCGCGTCGCGCGACGACCGCCTCCGCAAAGGAGAAGGCGGCCGCCGAGGCCGCTGCCGCCGAGGCTGCCGCGGCCGAAACCGCCGCTGCGGAGGCCGCCGCGGCGGACACCACTGCGACTGACACGGTCGCCGCCGAGGCGCCCGCGGCCGACGTCGCCGCCGAGGCGGAGGTCGACGCGGCGACCCCCGCGACCACCGCTGCCGATGTCGCCGACGACGCCGCCGCGGCCGAGCAGACGCCGACGGTCGACGAGGCCGGCGCGGCTGACGCGACCGACGCGCCGGTTGAGGGCGACGCCCCCTCGAGCGAGGCCGCCGACACCGCCTCGTCGGACGACACCGCCGACCAGACGCCGGCGCGGGGCCGGGGCCGGAACCGGTCCCGCAACCGGAACCGCAACCGCGCCGAGAACGCCGAGACCGCCGAGGCGCAGCCCGCGGCAGCCGATGAGTCCGAGACCGCCCCGCAGGGCGGCCAGCGCGACGGTGGCGCCCAGAACGGTCAGCAGGCTCAGCAGCAGCAGGGCGGCACCAGCAACCGCAACCGTCAGCGCAACAAGCGCCGCGGCCAGAACACGACGGGCGACGAGTTCGATTCCGAGATCGGCGAGGACGACGTCCTCGTGCCGATCGCCGGCATCCTCGACGTGCTCGACAACTACGCTTTCGTGCGCACCACCGGCTACCTGCCCGGGCCGAGCGACGTCTATGTCTCGCTGGGCCAGGTCAAGAAGTACAACCTGCGCAAGGGCGACGCCGTTGTGGGGTCGATCAAGCAGCCGCGCGAGAACGAGCAGTCCAGCCGCCAGAAGTACAACGCGCTGGTCAAGGTCGACTCGATCAACGGTCTGTCGGTCGACGACGCCGCCACGCGCGTGGACTTCGGCAAGCTCACCCCGCTCTACCCGCAGGAACGCCTGCGTCTCGAGACGGCACCCGAGAAGCTGACCCAGCGCATCATCGATCTCGTGGCGCCCGTCGGCAAGGGCCAGCGCGGCCTCATCGTCGCGCCCCCCAAGGCGGGCAAGACGATCGTGCTGCAGCAGATCGCCAACGCCATCGCGCACAACAACCCCGAGGTCCACCTCATGGTCGTGCTCGTGGACGAGCGCCCCGAAGAGGTCACCGACATGCAGCGCACCGTCAAGGGCGAGGTCATCGCCTCGACGTTCGACCGCCCGGCCGAAGACCACACCACGGTCGCCGAACTGGCGATCGAGCGTGCCAAGCGCCTGGTCGAGCTCGGTCGCGACGTGGTCGTGCTCCTCGACTCCATCACCCGCCTGGGCCGCGCCTACAACCTGTCGGCGCCCACCTCGGGTCGCGTGCTCACCGGTGGCGTCGACGCGTCGGCGCTGTATCCGCCCAAGCGCTTCTTCGGCGCCGCGCGCAACATCGAGAACGGCGGATCGCTCACGATCCTCGCCACCGCCCTGGTGGAGACCGGTTCGAAGATGGACGACGTGATCTTCGAGGAGTTCAAGGGCACGGGCAACAGCGAGCTGCGCCTGAGCCGCCAGCTCGCCGACAAGCGCATCTTCCCGGCCGTCGACGTGAACGCGTCCAGCACCCGCCGCGAAGAGATGCTGCTCTCGCCCGACGAGGTGAAGATCACCTGGAAGCTCCGCCGGGCCCTGGCCGGTCTCGAGCCGCAGCAGGCCCTCGAGGTCGTGCTCGGCAAGCTCAAAGAGACGCAGTCGAACGTCGAGTTCCTCGTGCAGATGCAGAAGTCCATCCCGGCGCCGTCGCGCGGCGGTGACGACAACAGCATCCGCTGATCCGAGCGGCAGACGCGATGTCGGTGCCCGCGATGTTCGAGTCGGTCCGAGGACTGATCGAGGAGCACAAGGCCGTCCAGGAGGAGCTCTCCGATCCGGCCGTGCACGCCGACGCTGCGCGCGCCAAGCGCGTGAATCGGCGATACGCGGAGCTGTCGCGGATCGTCGCGGCTCACGAGGCCTGGGTCTCGGCATCCGACGATCTGGTTGCGGCTCGCGAACTCGCGAGAGAAGACGAGGCGTTCGCCGCCGAGATCCCGGCGCTGGAAGAGCGGGTCGCCGAGACGCAGGAGCGTCTGCGGCGCCTGCTCATCCCGCGCGACCCGGATGACGCGCGCGATGTGATCATGGAGATCAAGGGCGGCGAAGGCGGGGCCGAGAGCGCGCTGTTCGCCGCCGATCTGCTGCGCATGTACCTGCAGTACGCCGCCTCGATGGGGTGGAAGACCGAGCTCCTCGAGCGCACGGAGTCCGACCTCGGCGGCTACAAAGACGTCCAGGTCGCGATCAAGGGTTCCTCCAGCGACCCCGCTCTGGGGGTGTGGGCCCACCTGAAGTACGAGGGCGGCGTGCACCGCGTGCAGCGGGTGCCCGCGACCGAGTCGCAGGGGCGTATCCACACGTCCACGACGGGCGTGCTCGTGTTCCCCGAGGTCGACGAGCCCGAAGAGGTCGCGATCGACCCGAACGACCTCAAGATCGACGTGTTCCGCTCGTCGGGCCCCGGAGGCCAGTCCGTCAACACGACCGACTCCGCCGTGCGCATCACCCACGTTCCGACCGGGATCGTCGTGTCGATGCAGAACGAGAAGTCGCAGCTGCAGAACCGCGAGGCGGGTATGCGCGTGCTGCGCGCCCGGCTGCTTGCCAAGCAGCAGGAGGAGCGCGACGCGGTCGCCGCCGACGCGCGGCGGTCGCAGATCCGCGGCATGGATCGCTCGGAGCGCATCCGGACGTACAACTTCCCCGAGAACCGCATCGCCGATCACCGCACCGGATACAAGGCCTACAACCTCGACCAGGTCATGGACGGCGCCCTCGGCCCGATCATCGAATCGGCCATCGCCGCCGACGAAGAGGCCCGTCTGGCCGCTCTCGCCGGCGACTGACGTTCTCGCGGTCGCCCCGCCGCCGGGACACATCGTCGCCGAGGGATCGCCCGTCCTCAGTGAGACACGTCGGCCATCACGCGTCCCACACAGGGGGGTGGGGGAGCGGGCCGCGACGATCCTCGAGCTGCGCCGCCAGCGACAGCAGGGTCGCCTCTCCGCCGGGGCGGCCGATGAGCTGCACCGAGACCGGGTGGCCGCTCGCATCGGTCGTGACGGGCAGGGTCAAAGCGGGCAGTCCCGCCACGTTGACGAAGCTGGAGTACGGTGCGTACTCGACCTGCATCGCGAACGTGCGCTCCGGGCTGTGACCCGCATACGACCCCACAGGCTGCGGCGCCTGCGCCAGCGCGGGGGTCAGCACCACGTCGAAGGCGGCGAAGTCCGCGATCGTCCGACGCTCGAACGCGCGTGCCGAGGCGAGACCGCCGAGCAGATCGAGCGCCGACAGCCGTCGCCCTTCCTGCACCAGCCATGCGGTCAGCGGTTCGACGAGGGTCATGTCGTCGTCGCTCAACGGGATGCGGGCGGCGCTCGCGCGCCAGAGCACGTGGAAGAGTGAGGCATAGCCGAACGGATGCCAGTCGGCATCCGTCACGTCATGGCCCGCGTCCGCGAGCCAGGCGGTGGCCGTCTCGAATGCCGTGCGTGCGTCGGGATCGAGCACGATGTCCTCGTCGTCGTCCCACGGCGACACGGTCGTGACACCGATGCGGAGGGTTCCGGGTGAGCGCCGGGCCGCGTCGACGAACGGCCCCACACCGGGGGCCTCCGTGGCGTAAGCGAACGGGGCGAGCCCCACGAGCGCGTCGAGCAGGAGGCCGGCGTCCTCGGCTGACCGAGCGATCGGCCCGGTGACCGACAGGCCGTCGGGGGAGTCGAAGCCCGAACCGATCGGCAGCCTGCCGCGCGACGGTTTCAGCCCGACGACGCCGACCGTGGCCGAGGGGATGCGGATGGAGCCGCCGCCGTCCGAGCCCACCGCCGCCGGCAGAAGGCCCGCCGCGACGGCGACGGCCGCACCACCGCTGGAGCCGCCGGCCCCGGCCGAGAGTCGCCACGGATCGCGCGCGGGAGCGTGGATGAGCGGTTCGGTGAAGCCGGTGAGACCGAACTCCGAGGTGCTCGTCTTGCCGAGGTTCACGGCACCCGCGGCATCGAGAGCGAGGGCGAGAGGATCGGATGCCGCGGGCACAAGGTGCGCGCGAGCGCGGGAGCCGTAGCGGGTGGGGACACCGGCCCGCGCCACGAGGTCCTTATCGGCGAGGGGGATTCCCCAGAGGGGACCCCGGGTGGGGGCAGCTGCGAGCAGAGCAGATCGTCGGCGTGCCGCATCCGGTGTCACCTCAGCGAACGCCCCGAGATCGGCGAAGCGTCGGATCCGTTCGAGGTAGTGCGTCGTGAGGTCGACGGGCGACAGTTCGACCGCGCGAACCGCCTCGATCTGGGCGGCGAGGGAGAGGTCGTGCAGCCGCGTCATGTGTCGAGCCTAGGGTGCACGTTCCTCGGAGCTCGCCTCAGATCGAATACTCGGGCGCCATCAGCAGGGCGCGCGTGTCGTCGCCGCTCCGCCGCGAGCGCGCCTTCGCCGGGACCCCGACGAGCACGCTGTCCGCGGGGGCGTCCCGCGTGACCACCGCGTTCGCGCCGATCACGGAGCGCGCCCCGATCGTGATCGGGCCGAGCACCTTCGCCCCGGCTCCGACGGCGACTCCGTCGTGCAGAGTGGGGTGGCGCTTGCCGCCCTCGCGCTGCCGACCGCCGAGGGTCACGCCGTGGTAGAGCATGACGTCGTCGCCGACCTCGGCCGTCTCACCGATCACGACGCCCATGCCGTGGTCGATGAAGAAGCGGCGTCCGATCGTGGCACCGGGATGGATCTCGATGCCGGTGAGCCAGCGCGTCACCTGGGACAGGGCCCGTGCCGGGAAGCGCAGACCCCGTCGCCACAGACGGTTCGCGAGGCGGTACGACCACACGGCGTGCAGCCCCGGGTAGAGCAGCGCGATCTCGAGCCCGCCGCGAGCCGCGGGATCGCGGAGCTTCGCCGAGGAGACGTCTTCGCGGATGCGGGAGAGAACCCCCACCGTCAGTCTTCGCGGAGGTGCTCGTAGAGGGCGGTCGAGAGGTAGCGCTCGCCGTACGACGGGATGATCACGACGATGTTCTTGCCGGCGGCCTCGGGACGGCGCGCGATCTCGAGCGCAGCCCAGATCGCCGCTCCCGACGACATGCCGACCAGGATGCCGTCCTTGGCCGCGGTCTCGCGGGCGACGCGGATCGCGTCGTCGAACTCGACGTCGATGACCTCGTCGAGGATGTCGCGGTCGAGGATCGCGGGGACGAAGTTGGGACCGATGCCCTGGATCTTGTGGGGCCCCGGGTGCCCCTTCGTGAGGATGGGGGAGTCGGCGGGCTCGACGGCGACGATCTTGACGCCGGGGACGCGCTCCTTCAGCACCTGGCCGACACCGGTGATCGTTCCGCCCGTGCCGATGCCGGCGACGAAGTAGTCGACCTTGCCGTCGGTGTCGCGCAGGATCTCTTCTGCGGTCGTCTTGCGGTGGATCGCCGGGTTCGCCTCGTTCTCGAACTGGCGCGCCCACACGGCGCCCGGGGTCTCGGCGACGATGCGCTTGGCCTCGTCGACCGCGTACGACATGCCCTTGGTGGGGTCGGTCAGAACGAGCTCCGCGCCGAACGCCTTGAGCAGGATCCGGCGCTCCTTCGACATCGAGGCGGGCATCGTGAGGATGACCTTGTAACCGCGAGCGGCGCCGACCATCGCCAGGGCGATGCCGGTGTTGCCGCTCGTGGACTCGACGAGGGTGCCGCCCGGCTTCAGCTCGCCCGACGCTTCTGCGGCGTCGACGATCGCGATGCCCAGGCGATCCTTGACGCTGGAAGCCGGGTTGTAGAACTCCAGCTTCGCCAGGATCTGCGCCTCGGTCCCCTCCGCAACGCGGTTCAAGCGCACCAGCGGAGTGTCGCCGAACGCAGAGGTGATGTCGGAGTGGATGCCGGGCATGGGTCGCCTTTCGCCGTCGATGAGAACGCGATCATCCTAGGCGAGTCCTCCGACACGCAGGCGTGTGTGACGCCGGACGACTAGGCTCGGACCCCGTCATGCGTGAGACCGCACCACCCCCCGCCCCCACGGCCGTTCCTGTCGCCGACGTCGTCCGCGACCTCGAGGCCCGTTTCGCAGTCGCGGGCATCCCCGACCCGCGGGTCGACGCCGAGCTCCTCGTGGGGCACGTGCTGCAGCTCTCGCGCGGGGGAGTGCAGGCCGCCGCGATCCGCGGAGACCGGATGCCACCCTCCGCTGCCGCGGAGCTGCTCCCGCTCGCCGACCGCCGGTGCGCCCGCGAGCCCCTGCAGCACCTCACCGGTGTGGCCCCGTTCCGTTCGCTCGAGCTGGCCGTCGGCCCGGGCGTGTTCGTCCCGAGGCCCGAGACCGAGATGGTCGCGCAGCTGGCGATCAACGCGCTCGGCGCCGTCGCCTCCGAGTCGCCGATCGCGGTCGATCTCGGAACCGGCAGCGGCGCGATCGCCCTGGCGATGGCCACCGAGGTGCCGCACGCGCGGGTGTTCGCCGCCGAGAACAGCGTCGACGCATTCATCTGGACGAAGGAGAACGTCGCCCGGATCGGAGCGGAGAACGTCACCCTCGCTTTCGTCGACCTCGCCGAGGCGTTCCCCGAGCTCAACGGAAAGGTGTCGGTCGTGGCATCCAACCCGCCGTACGTTCCCGACGACGCCATCCCTCGCGATCCGGAGGTGCGACTGTACGACCCTCCGGCCGCCCTGTACGGCGGACCGGACGGACTGGATGCCGTGCGCCATCTCTCGCGAGTGGGACTTCGGCTGGGCCACCCCGGGGCGACCCTCGTCATCGAGCACGGCGAGTGGCAGGGCGCCGCGATTCGCGATCTCCTTACGGCGGACGGGTGGCGCGCCGCCGCGACGCACCCGGACCTGACCTCGCGCGACCGCGCGACCACGGCGGTGCACCCCTGACACGCGCCCTCGGGAGTGAGGAGCGCCCGACGCGCAAGTAGACTGGCGCGCGATATGTCACCTGTCTACGACTGCCGAGACGAGTCGCAGCTGCTGTCGGGCATGCGCCATGCACGCCAGGCGATCGGCCGCGGCGAGCTCGTCGTGCTCCCCACCGACACCGTCTACGGCGTCGCCGCCGACGCGTTCAACGCCCGCGCCGTGGCCGGTCTCCTCGAGGCCAAGGGTCGCGGTCGCCAGCAGCCGCCGCCGGTGCTGGTCGCCGGGATCGGCACCCTGCGGGCGCTCGTGGCCGAGATCCCTCCGGCCGTGGACGACCTGGTCCGCGAGTTCTGGCCGGGCGGGCTCACCATCGTGCTCCCCGCCCAGCCGTCCCTGTCGTGGGACCTCGGCGACACCCACGGCACCGTCGCCGTACGCATGCCGGCTCACCACCTCACCCTCGAGCTCCTCGAAGAGACGGGCCCCCTCGCCGTCTCCAGCGCGAATCGCACCGGCATGGCGGCGGCCGTGAACATCGACGCCGCGCGCGACATGCTCGGCGACAGCGTCGCCGCGTACCTCGACTCCGGCCCGAGCGAGACGGGGATCGCGTCCACGATCGTCGACGCCACCACCCTCGTCGGCGGTGCCGAGCCTCGCGTGCGCGTCCTCCGAGAGGGCGCCGTCTCCCGCGAACGTCTGCGAGAGGTGCTGGGGGATCTTCTCGAGCCGGATCCCGACCCCGATGCTCCCGTGCCGACCCCCGCCGCGGCTTCCGCCGATGCGTCGAGCGTCGACGCGTCGGACGGTGCGTCTGCACGTGCGGCGTCGGACACGGATGCCGAGGCGCCGGGTCCGTGACCCAATACCTCCTCACCATCCTGTTCACGGCGGCGGTCACGCTCGCGCTGTCGTGGGTGGTGTGGAAGCTCGCCCTGCGCTTCAAGCTCTATCCCGGCATCCGGGATCGGGATGTGCACAAGACCCCGACGCCTCGGCTGGGCGGCGTGGCGATGTTCCTCGGCGTCGTCGCCGCCTTCGCCCTGTCGAGCCGTAACCCGTACTTCTCGATCTTCTGGGTCGACCCGGCTCCCGTTCTGTGGCTGCTCGGTGCCGTTCTGCTCATCGTGCTCGTCGGGGTCGCCGACGACCTGTGGGACCTGGACTGGATGATCAAGCTCGGCGCGCAGTTCGTCGCGGCCGGAATGATCGCGTGGTTCGGTCAACTGCAGATCCTGTCGTTGCCGATCGGTGCACTCACGGTGGGGTCGAGCTGGGTCAGTTTCCTCCTGACCGTCTTTGCGCTCGTCGTGGTGATGAACGCCGTCAACTTCATCGACGGGTTGAACGGTCTCGTGGCGGGCGTGTGCCTGATCGCGAACGGGGTCTTCTTCGCCTACTCATACCTGCTCGTGCGGGACACCGGTGCCAGCACCTACTTCAACCTGGCCTCCTTCATCGCGGCCGTGCTGGTCGGCGCGTGTCTCGGCTTCCTCCCCATGAACTGGACGCCGGCGAAGCTGTTCATGGGCGATGCCGGCGCCCTGATGCTGGGTCTGCTCATGGCCAGCTCCGCGATCGCCATCACGGGGCAGCTCGACCCGGCCGTCCTGGACCCCGAGAAGATCGGCCGTTCGCAGCTGCTGGGTGCGTTCATCCCGATCCTGCTCCCGGTGGTGATCGTCCTCCTTCCGCTGCTGGACTTCGGCCTCGCCGTGGCTCGCCGCCAGTGGGCGGGCCGGTCGCCCTTCTCGCCCGATCGCAAGCACCTGCACCACCGCATGCTCGACATGGGGCACACCGATACCAGTGCGGTCCTCATCTTCTACTCCTGGACGGCCGTGGTGAGCCTGGCCTTCCTGCTCATGTACATCGGAACCCAGCAGAGCTGGCCCGGCGACTATCTGTTCGGCATCCTGTTCGGCGCGGTCGGCGTCGTCGCCTGCGCGGTGCTGACCGTTCTTCCCTCCCCGCATCGCTGGCGACTCGCGTCGCGGCGTCCGCGTCCCACCCCACCGGAGCCCCACTCATGACCAGCATCACTCCCGCCCGTCGCCCGTCCAGCACCCCGGTGCTGCGAACCGCCCTGGTCTGGGGTGGCATCGTCACCGTCGTCCTGCTCGTCGTCGGCGCGGTCGTCGGCCTCTCGGTCGGGGGAGCGGGAGGTCTCGGCAGCGCTCTGGCCGGAGTCGCGGTGAGCGCGTTCTTCCTCGCGGTGACCGCCGCGAGCATCCTCATCGCCAATCGGTGGTTCGGCGATCCGCTGTACGTCCCGATCTTCTTCGGCATCGTTCTCGGGGGGTGGCTGCTGAAGCTGGTGCTGTTCATCGTCGCCATCGTCGTGCTCCGCGAACAGGCGTGGGTGAGCCCGGTGATCTTCTACGTCGCGCTGGTGGTCAGCGTGGTGGCGTCCCTGGTCGTCGATGTCGTCGTGCTCCTGCGCATGCGCATCCCCAGTGCGAGCGACGTGTCTCTGCCCACCGATCCCGACGAGGGCGACCGTCGGTCCTGACGAGGACGCCGACTGCCTATCGTCCCGTCGCCCGTCGTGCAAGCCGGATACCCCGGTGCCGAGAGGATCCGTCGCACGCGCCACATGGATCCGCTGGGAGTTTGATAGGGTGGGGTAAGTACCCGCCCGCACCAGGGTTATCCCTCCAGGTCTGCATTCTGGGTGCTCTCACCGACCATCGTCGCAACGGTTCATACCGGTGCCCCGAAGCTGGAGCCAGCGCTGACTACTCAAGCTGCGACCCTGATCACGAACCTCGCGTCCGCGGGTGCGGAGTTCCACCCGCCGTCCATCGGCGAGTTCTTCCCCGACGCGGTGCTCTTCGAGGGCACGATCTTCGCGATCACCCGCATCAACCTGACGCAGATGCTGGCCACGCTCGTGCTCGTGCTGTTCCTGGTCATCGGAACCCGGCGCATGACGGTCGTCCCCGGCCGCTTCCAGAGCGTCGTCGAGATGGGCCTGGACTTCGTCCGCGTCAACATCGCCGAAGACATCCTCGGGCGCAAGGACGGCAAGCGCTTCCTGCCGATCCTGACCACCATCTTCTTCATGGTGTTGTTCATGAACATCACGGGTGTCATCCCGGGTCTGAACATCGCCGGCACGAGCGTCATCGCCGTGCCCATGCTGCTGGCGATCGTCGCCTACGTGACGTTCATCTACGCCGGTATCAAGAAGAGCCCCGGCGGCTTCTTCAAGAACGCGCTGCTGCCCTCGGGCGTCCCGTGGCCGCTCTACATCATCATCGTTCCGCTCGAGTTCCTCTCGACCTTCATCATCCGTCCCGTCACGCTGACGCTGCGACTCCTGATGAACATGGTCGTCGGCCACCTCATGCTGGTGCTGTTCTTCTCGGCCACGCAGTTCTTCGTGGTCGACCTCAGCGGCTGGTGGACGGCTCTCGGTGCGGGTTCCCTCGCCTTCGGCTTCGCCTTCACCCTGTTCGAAATCTTCGTCGCCTTCCTCCAGGCGTACGTCTTCGCGATCCTCACCGCGGTCTACATCCAGCTCGCGGTCGCAGAAGAGCACTGAGCGGCCCGGCGCACGCCGAGCCACCCAACCGAAAGGAAAAATCCGTGGACGCAACTACGGTTCTCGCCCAGGTCACCGGTAACGTCGCCACGATCGGCTACGGCCTCGCCGCGATCGGCCCCGCCATCGGCGTGGGTATCGTCGTCGGCAAGACGATCGAGGGTGTCGCCCGTCAGCCCGAGCTCGCGGGTCGCCTGCAGGTGCTGATGTTCATCGGTATCGCCTTCACCGAGGCGCTCGCCTTCATCGGCATCGCGACCGGCTTCATCTTCACCTGATCCGGCCGCTCTCGACTCACTGTAAGGAGACAGGATGCTGAACGCTCTTGTCACACTCGCCGCGGAGCCCGCGGGGGAAGCGCACAACCCGCTCATTCCCGCGGTCTACGACATCATCTGGTCGGCCGTGTGCTTCGTCGTCATCGTCTTCGTGGTGTGGCGCGTCGCTCTGCCGCGCATGGCGAAGCTGCTCGACGAGCGCAGTGCTGCCATCGAGGGCAACATCGCGAAGGCCGACGAGGCTCAGCGACAGGCCGAGGCCGCCCTCGAGCAGTACACCGCCCAGCTCGCCGAGGCGCGCCGCGAGGCCGGTGAGATCCGCGAGACCGCGACCCAGGACGGCCGCAAGATCGTCGCCGAGGCGAAGGAGACCGCCGCGGTCGAGGCCGCGCGCATCACCGCCGCCGCTCACAACCAGATCGAGGCCGAGCGCCAGACCGCTCTCGTCCAGCTGCGCTCCGAGGTCGGCACCCTTGCCGTCGATCTCGCGGGCAACGTGATCGGAGAGACCCTGTCGGACGACGCCCGTGCGAACGCCGTCGTCGACCGCTTCCTCGCCGAGCTCGAGGCATCCGAGAAGGCGGCCAAGTAATGGGCAGCGCGACCACTCAGGCGCGGACCGCGACGGCGGAGGCCCTGGCTTCCACCTCGGGCGTCGATCTCGACGTCGCGCGCGAACTGTTCGCTGCCGTCGGCACCGTGAGCGGGTCGGCTCAGCTGAGCGGCGCGCTGTCCGACTCGTCGGTGCCGGCTCCCGCTCGCGCGGGACTGGTGTCGGCCGTCTTCGGCTCTTCCTACCGTCCGGCGACGGTGGCGCTGCTCAGCAGTGCCGCTCAGCAGCGCTGGTCCACCTCCGCCGAGTTCGTCGAGGGCATCGAGGAGCTCGCCGTTCGCGCCACAGCCGTGGCGGAGTCGGCCGACATCGAGCCCGAGCTGTTCTCGTTCTCGCGTACGGTCGCCGCCAACGGAGAGCTCGAGCTCGCACTGGGCGGGCGTCTCGGAGACGCCTCCGCAAAGGGCGCGCTCGTCACGAAGCTCCTCGACGGACGCGTCAGCGCCGGTACGACCCTGATCGTGTCGTCGCTCGTGCAGAACGCCCGCGGTCGTCGGGTGCGCGCACTCCTCCGCCGCGCGGAGAGCATCGTCGCCGACCAACGGACGCGCATCGTCGCGACCGTCTACGCGGCAGCGCCTCTGAGCGCCGAGCAGCAGACCCGTCTGCAGAACGCTCTCAGCGCTCGCTACGGTTCGGCGGTCACGCTGAACACCGTGATCGACCCGACGGTGGTCGGCGGTCTGCGTGTGCAGATCGCGGACGACGTCATCGACGCGAGCGTGTCCGCACGTCTCGCTGACCTCCGCCAGCGGATCGCAGGCTAAAGACTTTCCGCCCGAACGGGCGTGGATCTGGGGGCCTCGCAGCCCCACGAACGAAGGAAGACAATGGCAGATCTCTCTATCAGCCCCGACGTCATTCGTGACGCGCTGAAGGACTTCGTCACCGCCTACGAGCCCACCGGCGCTGCGGCGACCGAGGTCGGCGCCGTCGTCGACGCGGCCGACGGCATCGCTCACGTCGAGGGCCTTCCCGGCGTCATGGCCAACGAGCTCATCCGCTTCGCGGACGGCACGCTGGGCCTCGCGCAGAACCTCGACGAGAACGAGGTCGGTGTCGTCGTCCTCGGCGACTTCGCCGGCATCGAAGAGGGCCAGAGCGTCACCCGCACGGGCGAGGTCCTCTCGGTCGGTGTCGGCGAGGGCTACCTCGGCCGCGTCGTCGACCCGCTGGGCAACCCCATCGACGGTCTCGGCGAGATCGCGACGACGGGTCGTCGTGCCCTCGAGCTCCAGGCTCCCGGCGTCATGCAGCGCAAGAGCGTCCACGAGCCGCTTCAGACCGGCATCAAGGCGATCGACGCCATGATCCCCGTCGGTCGCGGACAGCGCCAGCTCATCATCGGCGACCGCCAGACCGGCAAGACGGCCATCGCGATCGACACGATCATCAACCAGAAGGCCAACTGGGAGTCGGGCGACGTCAACAAGCAGGTGCGCTGCATCTACGTCGCCATCGGCCAGAAGGGCTCGACCATCGCTTCGGTGAAGGGCGCGCTCGAGGACGCCGGCGCGATGGAGTACACCACCATCGTCGCGGCTCCCGCCTCCGACCCCGCGGGCTTCAAGTACCTCGCCCCCTACACCGGTTCGGCCATCGGCCAGCACTGGATGTACGAGGGCAAGCACGTCCTGATCATCTTCGACGACCTGTCGAAGCAGGCCGAGGCCTACCGTGCCGTTTCGCTTCTCCTCCGCCGCCCGCCGGGCCGCGAGGCGTACCCCGGGGACGTCTTCTACCTGCACTCGCGTCTGCTCGAGCGTTGCGCGAAGCTGTCCGACGAGCTCGGCGCCGGTTCGATGACGGGTCTGCCGATCATCGAGACCAAGGCCAACGACGTCTCGGCCTACATCCCCACCAACGTGATCTCGATCACCGACGGCCAGATCTTCCTGCAGTCCGACCTCTTCAACGCCAACCAGCGTCCCGCGGTCGACGTGGGTATCTCGGTCTCGCGTGTCGGTGGTGACGCCCAGGTGAAGTCGATCAAGAAGGTCTCCGGAACGCTCAAGCTCGAGCTCGCGCAGTACCGTTCGCTCGAGGCCTTCGCGATGTTCGCGAGCGACCTCGACGCGGCTTCGCGTCGTCAGCTCGCCCGCGGTGCGCGCCTGACCGAGCTGCTCAAGCAGCCGCAGTACTCGCCGTACCCCGTCGAGGAGCAGGTCGTCTCGATCTGGGCCGGTACCAACGGCAAGCTCGACAGCGTCGAGGTCTCGGACGTGCTTCGCTTCGAGCGCGAGCTGCTCGACTACCTGCGTCGCAACTCGACCGTGCTCGACACGCTGCGCGAGACCAACGTGCTCGACGACGACACGCTCGCCGAGCTGGAGAAGAAGGTCGACGCGTTCGCCCTCGAGTTCCAGCCCGGTGGCGACCAGAGCGTCGTGGGCGCCGAGAAGGTCGACGCGGCCGAGGCGGAAGACGTCAACCAGGAGCGGATCGTCAAGGGCCGTCGCTAAGAGCGGCGACACGAGAACGGAATCATGGGCGCACAACTGCGGGTCTACAAGCAGAAGATCAGTTCTGCTCAGACGACCAAGAAGATCACCAAGGCGATGGAGCTCATCGCGGCCTCGCGCATTCAGAAGGCGATGGCGCGTGTGCGCGCGGCATCCCCCTTCGCGCGTGCCGTGACGAGCGCCGTCTCCGCGGTGGCCACGTACTCGTCCGTCGACCACCCGCTGACGACCGAGCGCGAGAACATCCGCCGCTCGGCCGTGGTCATCTTCACGTCGGACCGCGGTCTTGCCGGCGCCTTCAACTCGCAGATCCTCCGTGAGGGTCTCGAGCTGGCCGAGCTGCTGCGGTCGCAGGGCAAAGAGGTCGTCTTCTACCTCGTCGGACGCAAGGCCGTCGGATACTTCCAGTTCCGTCGCATGCCGAGCATCGAGCAGTGGGTCGGCGACACCGACACCCCGCAGTTCTCGACCGCGGAGGAGATCTCCGAGGCCGTTCTGAAGGCGTACCGCGCGGGTGGCGACAACGACGGCGTCGACGAGATCCACCTCGTCTACAACCGCTTCGTCAGCATGATGACCCAGTCGCCGGAGTCGGTCCGCCTGCTCCCGCTCGAGGTCATCGAGGCAGATGAGGCGCCGGCGCACTCCGAGATCTACCCGCTCTACGAGTTCGAGCCGGACGCGGAGACCGTCCTCGACGCGCTCCTGCCGGTGTACGTCCAGAGCCGCATCTTCAACGCTCTCCTCCAGTCGTCGGCTGCAAAGCACGCCGCGACGCAGAAGGCCATGAAGTCGGCCAGCGACAACGCCGACAAGCTCATCACCGACTACACCCGCCTGCGCAACAACGCGCGTCAGGCGGAGATCACGCAGCAGATCGCCGAGATCGTCGGCGGCGCCGATGCCCTGGCATCCGGCAAGTAAGTTCCCAAGGAGAGAAGAAGCCATGAGCCTCACCGCCGAGAAGACCGACGCGGCCGTCGTCGGACGCGTCGCGCGCGTCACCGGCCCGGTCGTCGACATCGAGTTCCCGCATGACGCGATCCCCGAGATCTACAACGCGCTGAAGACCACGATCACCATCGGTGACGAGTCGACCGAGATCACCCTCGAGGTCGCTCAGCACCTCGGTGACGACCTCGTTCGCGCGATCGCCCTCAAGCCGACCGACGGCATCGTCCGCGGCCAGGAAGTGCGCGACACCGGCGGCCCCATCTCGGTGCCCGTCGGCGACGTCACCAAGGGCAAGGTCTTCGACGTGACCGGTGAGGTCCTCAACGCTGCTCCCGGCGAGCAGATCGAGGTCACCGAGCGCTGGGGCATTCACCGCAAGGCGCCGAGCTTCGACCAGCTCGAGTCCAAGACCGAGATGTTCGAGACCGGCATCAAGTCGATCGACCTCCTCACCCCGTACGTGCAGGGCGGAAAGATCGGCCTGTTCGGTGGTGCCGGTGTCGGCAAGACCGTCCTCATCCAGGAGATGATCCAGCGCGTCGCGCAGGACCACGGTGGTGTCTCGGTGTTCGCCGGTGTCGGCGAGCGCACCCGTGAGGGCAACGACCTCATCGGTGAGATGGAAGAGGCGGGTGTCTTCGACAAGACCGCCCTCGTGTTCGGCCAGATGGACGAGCCGCCGGGGACGCGTCTGCGTGTCGCCCTGTCGGCCCTGACGATGGCGGAGTACTTCCGCGACGTCCAGAAGCAGGACGTGCTGCTGTTCATCGACAACATCTTCCGCTTCACGCAGGCGGGTTCCGAGGTGTCGACGCTGCTCGGTCGCATGCCCTCCGCCGTGGGTTACCAGCCGAACCTCGCCGACGAGATGGGTGTGCTTCAGGAGCGCATCACCTCGACGCGCGGTCACTCGATCACCTCGCTGCAGGCGATCTACGTCCCCGCCGATGACTACACCGACCCGGCCCCCGCGACCACCTTCGCGCACCTCGACGCCACCACCGAGCTCTCGCGTGAGATCGCGTCGAAGGGTCTGTACCCGGCCATCGACCCGCTGACGTCGACGAGCCGCATCCTCGACCCGCGCTACATCGGTGCCGACCACTACCGCGTGGCGACCGCCGTGAAGCAGATCCTGCAGAAGAACAAGGAACTGCAGGAGATCATCGCGATCCTCGGTGTCGACGAGCTCTCCGAGGAAGACAAGATCGTCGTGTCGCGTGCACGTCGCATCCAGCAGTTCCTTTCGCAGAACACCTACATGGCGAAGAAGTTCACCGGTGTCGAGGGCTCCACGGTCCCGATCAAGGAGACCATCGAGTCGTTCGACGCGATCGTCAAGGGCGACTTCGACCACGTGGCCGAGCAGGCCTTCTTCAACGTCGGTGGCATCTCCGACGTCGAAGCCAAGTGGGCGCAGATCCAGAAGGAGAACGGCTGACATGTCGTTGCGCGTGAGCCTGGTGTCGGCCGACGCCGAGGTGTGGACGGGAGAGGCCTCGCTCGTCGTGGCCAAGACCGTCGAGGGTGAGATCGGCTTCATGCAGGGGCATGAGCCGGTGCTCGCGATCCTCGCCCAGGGCGAGGTGCGCATCACCCGCACCGACGGCTCGAAGATCCTCGCCAACGCTGAGGACGGCTTCCTGTCGATGGCGAACGATGAGCTCACGATCGTGGCCGGAAACGCTGCGCTCGTCTCCTGACGCCTGATTCCTTACGACGCGCGTCGCCCGGTTCGCCGGGCGGCGCGCGTCGCTCCTTTCGTGGAAGGTCGCATGCTCGTTCTCCTGCCTCCCTCTGAAACCAAACGGCCCGGCGGCGATGGCGAGGCCATGCGTCTCGAGGCCCTCTCGCTTCCGGCGCTGCGTCCGCAGCGTGAAGCGGTCATCGACGCGCTCGTCGCTCTGTCCGCCGACGAGGACGAAGCGGCGCGGGTGCTCAAGCTCAGCGCGAAGCGTCGTCACGAGATCGCCGACAACGCGGCTCTGCGCAACGCGCCGACGATGCCCGCGATCGACCGCTACACCGGCGTTCTGTTCGATGCTCTGGATGCCACCAGCCTCGACACCGCGGCGCGGTCGTGGCTCGCGGACCACGTGCTGATCCATTCGGCGCCGTTCGGCCCGGTCGGTGCGCTCGACGGCATCCCCGCATATCGCCTGGCGGCGGGAATCTCGATACCCGGACTCCCGTCTTTGCGTCGGGTGTGGGCGGATGCCGTCACCTCGGCGCTGTCCGCTCTCTCGACGCCGTTCATCCTCGATCTGCGATCCGAGGCGTACGCGGCGCTCGGGCCTGTGCCCGCGGATGTCGCGAGCGCCTACGTCCGCGTTGTGACCGGTGGGGGAGAGGCGCCGGTTCGCGCGTTGAACCACTTCAACAAACACGCGAAGGGCGATCTGGTCCGGTCACTGGCGCTCACGGCCCCGACGATCGGGTCTCGGAACGATTTCGTGGCGTGGGGACGTCGGGCCGGCTGGGACATCCGCGAGGCCGCGGACGGAGAGCTCGCCCTGTTCGTCTAGCACACCCGCGCGGTGGGTGTCAGGAAACACTCAGGTTCGCTACCATGTCACCCGCGGGAAACTCCCGCTGGCGCGCGTCTGCGCCATCATCGTCCGAAAGGATCGACGTGGACACCCTTCACCTCGCATACAGCGACCCCTACGGGGCGTCGGATGCCGCCGGGCTGGCAGCCCTGGGCGCCCTGTACGCCTTCTCGGCCGTCCTCGGTCTCATCGGCTACGCCATCACCGCTTTCCTCGCCATGAAGGTCTTCGAGCGTGCGGGAGTCGAGGGCAAGTGGCGTGCCTGGGTGCCGGTGTACAACTACATGGTCTTCGCCAAGCTCGGTGACGTCTCGCCCTGGGTCATCCTCGGAATCGTGATCGCCGGGGTGATTCCGATCCTCAACTTCCTCGCGCTGCTCGCCGGCATCGTCGTGCTCATCATGGCGGCCGTGCGCGTCAACGCGAAGTTCGGTCGCGAGTGGCCGATCCTCCTGCTGTTCCTCCTCAGCGGTCTCGGCGTCTGGATCTGGCTCGGCATCCTCGGCTTCAGTGGCAACCGGTGGAACCCCGCCGCTGCCTCCCCGTCGCCGTGGGGCAACTCGTTCCTCGCCGACAAGACGGTCTGGAACGGCGTGCCCGTGCAGCCCGCGCAGCAGGGCGTCGGTGCGAACGCCGCCCCGCAGGGCTACGGCGCGCCCCAGGGCTACTCGGCTCCGCCGGCCGGCTCGACCCCGCCCGCAGCGGGCACCACCCCGCCG
>NZ_LDRU01000075.1 GCF_001476285.1 Microbacterium testaceum
CCCCACCTGGTTGTAACCTGCCCTCTGTGTCGGCAGCGTCAATTGTGTATAAGAGACAGGACCCGCACCGGCGGAACGAGCGGCGCGAGTCAGTGGCGATGGCGCGCCGCAGCGGCGCGGAGCGACTGGATCGCCCGGTCGGGATCGTCGGCGCCGAAGACGGCGGATCCCGCGACGAACGTGTCGGCGCCCGCCTCGGCGGCCTGGGCGATCGTCGACTCGCCGATGCCGCCGTCGACCTGGAGCCACACGTTCGATCCGCGGCGCTTCGCCTCGTCGGCGAGGGCACGCAGCTTCGGCATGGTCTCGGGCATGAACGACTGGCCACCGAACCCGGGCTCGACGGTCATGACGAGGATCTGATCGAACTCGTTCAGCGAGTCGAACAGGTTCTCGACGGGTGTGCCGGGCTTCACGCCGACACCGGCTCGCGCGCCGATCGACCGCAGCTGCCGGGCGAGGGTGATCGGGGATGCCGCTGCCTCGAGGTGGAACGTCACCGAGGCCGCCCCCAGCTCGGCGTAGGCGGGTGCCCACCGATCGGGGTCGTCGATCATGAGGTGCACGTCGAGCGGGACCGGGCTCGTCTCCTGGATGCGCCCCACCATCTGCGGCCCGAACGTGAGGTTCGGCACGAAGTGGTTGTCCATCACGTCGACGTGCACGAAGTCGGCGCCCGCGATGCGCGCGAGCTCGGCCTCCATGTTCACGAAGTCGGCGGCCAGGATGCTCGGATTGATGCGCGGGGCGTCGGTAGGCACCCGACCATTATGTGTGCGCGCCGCCCGGAGAGGACGTCAACGCTTGCGAAGGAGCGCGATCGACATCGCGTCCGTTCCGTGCCGGTGGGGCCACAGCTGCGCGCGGAGCGAGCCGTCCGCCTGGTCGGGCAGGTCGATCTCGCGCAGCGCCACCGAACGCACGACGGCCCGGGCATCGAGTTCTTCGGCCGCGTCTCCGAGGGTGCGCTTGACCTCGGCGAGAACCCCGGAGGTTTCGGCGAGATGGGGCGAACACGTCACGTACGCCACGACACCGCCGGGTTTGAGCGCCTCGAACGCGGCCAGGACGAGTTCCTGCTGCAGCGCGGTCAGGTCGGGGACGTCGGATGGGACCTTGCGCCACCGCGCCTCCGGCCGACGTCGGAGCGCACCGATGCCCGTGCACGGCGCGTCGACGAGGATGCGGTCGTACTGCTCGGGACTTCGCGCGGCGCGCTCCCGTCCGTCTTCTTCGCTGACCGTCACGTCGAGAGGGACGGATGCCACGGCCTGCCGGACCAATCCGGCCCGCGCGGGCGCGATCTCGTTCGCATCGAGCTGCGCCCCGTGCGCGAGCGCTTCCGCCGCGAGCAGGGCGGTCTTCCCACCGGGGCCGGCGCAGAGGTCGAGCCAGCGCTCACCTTCGCGCACCGGCATCGCTCTGCTCAGCGCGAGCGCCGCAAGCTGGGAGCCCTCGTCCTGCACCCGGATCCGTCCCTCGCTCGCGCGGATGAGACCCTCGGGGTCTCCCCCGCCGTGCGTCGTAAACGCGGTCGGGGCGAAACGCGCGGCCGTGGCGTCGTCGGGGGCCTCGGCGAGACCGGGGAGCGCGACCATCGCCACCCGCGGAGCGACGTTGTCGGCATCGAGCAGCTCGGCGAGCTCGTCGGCGCGGCCCTCGGCCGTGAGCGCGCGACGCAGGGCCCGGACGATCCAGACCGGGTGCGAGGTGGTGACACCGATGCGCTCGTCGTCGCTGCGCGCAGCCGCGGCGATGCGGTCCATCCACTCGCCCGGGGTATCGCGCGAGACGCGCCGCAGCACGGCATTGGCGAATCCTGCGGCGCCCTTTCCTCCCCCGTGGCGACGCGCCAGCTCCACCGACTCGTTCACGGCGGCGTGCGAGGCGACGCGCGTCGACAGCAGCTGGTGCACGCCGAGTCGCAGGGCGTCGAGCACGGCGGGATCGATGCGTTCGACGCTGCGGTCGGCGGCGAGGGCGATGATCGCGTCGTAGGTCCCCCGCCGCCGGAGGGTGCCGTAGGTCAGTTCGGTCGCGAGGCCCGCGTCTTTGGCATCCAGGTTCGCCCGCACAATGGCGTGCGGCAGCAACAGGTTCGCGTACGCCTCGTCCCCCGAGACCGCTCGGAGAACCTCGTACGCGACGGCGCGCGCTCCCTGCACGCTCATGCGCCCAGCACCGGCTCGCTCGTGCGCAGACCGCGGAACCAGTCGCCCGCCGCCATCGCCCCTTTACCCGCCGGCTGGACGGTGACGAGGCGGAGCGGGCGGGATCCGGTTCCGACGATCACGTCCTTGCCGGATGCCGTGACCCGGCCGGGCGGAAGGGGCGGGTCATCGGTGCTCACGGCGCGCAGCACTTTGAAACGCGCGCCGTCGAGGGTGGTGTGCGCGCCCGGCTCAGGCGTGACCCCGGCGATCCGATGCAGGAGGACATCGGCATCCTGTGTGAAATCGAGCGCACCGTCGTCGAGCGTGAGCTTGGGGGCGAGGGTCGGCTCGCCCTGTTGCGGGGTGCTGACGGCCGTGCCGTCGGCGATGGCGCCGACCACGCGGGCGAGCAGCGGAGCGCCGATTCCGGCCAGGTCGTCGAGCACCTCGGCCGCCGTCGCGTCGACGGGGATCTCGTAGCGCTCCTCGGCGAAGACGTCGCCGGCGTCGAGAGCGGCGACGAGCTGGAACACGCTGGCTCCGGTCACCGTGTCGCCCGCGATGAGCGCGCGCTGCACCGGCGCGGCTCCTCGCCACCGCGGCAGGAGCGAGAAGTGCAGGTTGATCCACCCGCGCGCCGGGGTCGACAGCAGCGGCTCGCACACGAGCCCGCCGTACGCGACGATCACACCCAGCTCCGGCTCGAGCGCGGCGATGCGCTCGGTCGCCTCGGCGTCGAGGCGGTCGGCCTTGATGACGGGGAGGCCGAGGTCGACGGCCGCCTGTGCGACGGGCGACGGTGTCAACACGCGCTTGCGTCCGAGGGGAGCGTCGCCGCGGGTGACGACGGCCGCGATCTCGTGCGGGCCGGATGCCAGGGCTCGCAGTGAGGGAACGGCGACGGCGGGGGTGCCGGCGAAGACGAGGCGCATGGGTCTCCTCAGACTCTCGGGAGCGGACGGACGGGGTGGCACGCCGCTCAGAGGTCGGGCTCGGGGATGTCGAGGCGAACTCTGAGCGTACTGCGCTGTTTCGGTCCGCGATCTTTGCGCGAGCTGCGAGCGCGGAGGGCATCGGCGATGACGCCGGCGCGTAACGCCTCGGCCACGGCCTTGCCGTGCGCGTAGTCGAAGCGCACCAGCGCGCGAGAGGTCGACACGTCGGGCGATTCCGATGTGTCCACCGGACCCAGGATCGCGAGCGGGTCGAGATCGGGCACCGTTTCGCGCAGCGACGACAAGAGAGTGTCGACGTTCCGGGCGTGTCCGTCGACGCTCGCGACACGGACGGCGGGAGGCATCCTGAGCGGTACCCGGTCCGCAAGCTCGGCACGGGCGTAAGCGGGCTGCGTCCACGTCGCCAACGCGCGGGCGACCGGGCCGGCCACTCCGACCAGGTGCACCGGTGCTCCCGGTGCGGCCAGGGCTGCGGCGTTCGACCACCAGCGGAGGCAGCTCTCGCCGATGCGGAGGGCTTCGTTCTGGAGCATGCGGTCGCCGTCGAGCAGGATGACGGCGCGATAGCCTCCGCGAGCGATCGGCTCGGCTCCGCGGGTGGCGATGACCAGGGCGGGATGGCCGTCGACCTCGGCGACCGGGTGGGCGCCGTCGGCGATGATCACGCGGGTGTTCGGGAACGCGCGCCCCAGTTCGTCGGCGGTGCGCTCGCTGCCCGACGACGCCATGCGGAGCTTCGTCGAGTGGCAATGTCCGCACGTCCAGGCGTGCGCGCTGCGGCCACACCACGCGCACACGGGGACGGCACCGGGCCGAGCGGCTCGCAAGGGTCCCGCACAGTGCTGACAGCGGGCGGGACGACGGCAGTCCGCGCACACCAGGGACGGAGCGTACCCGGGCCGTGCGACCTGCACGAGCACCGGACCGCTCTGCAACGCCTCGCGCGCGGCCGCGAACGCCGACGACGGCACGCGCGCCTGACGCTGCTCTCCTTCGCGCGTGGCGCTCAGCACGACGCGAGGGCTCGCACGCCGAGAGGGGGCGATCTCGCGCACGTACCCGACGTCGACGAGACGTTGGACGTCGGTCGTGCGCGTGTGCCCGGCGAAGACGAGGGCCGACCCCTCGAGCTCTTGGCGCACGAGAGCGGCGTCGCGGGCATGGACGCCGGGGGCGAGCGGCTCCGACAGGAGCGAGTCGCCGTCGTCCCAGATGGCCACGAGGCCGGTGTCGTGCGCGGGAGCGTAGACGCCGGAACGACGGCCCACCACGATGCACGGCACGGGTGCCAGGGTGCGCAGATACTGCGCGTAGCGGGCGGGGCCGGACTGATCCGCGTCGTCTCGGACGATGGCATCCGGAGTCACCAGCTCGCTCAGCGCCGCGAGCAGCTGCGCCTGGTCGCGGTAGTCGGGCACGACGAGGACGGCGCTCCTGCCCCGCGCGAGAGTGTGGACCGCCGCGGCGGCGAGGAGGTCTGCCCAAACGCCCCGCGGCAGCTCGGGGTGCGGGTACGGCGGCGCGTCGAGCGCGAGGCGCTCGCCGCTGTCGAGAGCGTCGGCGAGCCCCGGGTAGGGCCGCAGCAGGACGGCCGACCGCTCCCGTGCGGCCGGGACGACGTCGGGAGTCTCGGGGGGTGGAGAGGCGGCCCAGGCCTTCTCGGCACGGACCATCCGTTTGGGGACGGCGAGTCGCAGCACATCGCTCACCGACCCGGCGGCGCGGTCGGCCACGCGCCGGGCGAGCGTGTAGAGGCGCTCCGGGAGCACGGGCATCGGCGAGACGACGGCCTCGACGGAAGACAGCGGCCGCTCGGTGCCGTCGTCGGCCACGACGTCGACGACGAATGCGTCCATCATCCGTCCGGCCGAGCGCAACGGCACTTTCACCCGCACGCCCGGGGCGATATCCGCCACGAGCGGGTGGGGCACCGCGTAGTCGAACAGGCGGTCGAGCTGCGGCACGGGAGACTCGAGCTGCACGCGTGCGACGCGACGCTCGCTCACGAGTGCACCCGCCGGGTACAGTCGACGCCGCTCCCCCGTGGCGCGTTCGTGACGCCCGCCGGCACGGTCAGAGCCCGGCGGCGGCGCGCAGCTCGTCGACGCGGTCGGTGCGCTCCCAGGTGAAGTCGGGCAGCTCGCGGCCGAAGTGGCCGTACGTCGCCGTCTGCGCGTAGATCGGTCGCAGCAGGTCGAGCTGCTCGACGATGGCCTTCGGACGCAGGTCGAACACGTCGCGGATCGCGCGGACGATCACCTCATCGGCCACGTGAGCGGTGCCGAACGACTCCACATACAGACCCACGGGGTTCGCCTTGCCGATCGCGTAGGCGATCTGCACCTCGAGGCGGTCGGCGAGACCTGCCGCGACGGCGTTCTTCGCGACCCACCGCATGGCGTAGGCGGCCGAACGGTCGACCTTGGACGGGTCTTTGCCGCTGAACGCGCCGCCACCGTGACGCGAGGCTCCGCCGTAGGTGTCGATGATGATCTTGCGGCCGGTGAGCCCGGCATCGCCCTTGGGTCCGCCGATCACGAAGGGACCCGCCGGGTTGATGTAGTACTTCACGTCGGGCAGCTCGAGCCCCGTCTCGGCGAGCACCGGGTCGATGACCTCGGCCTGGACCTGCGCCCGCAGGTCTTCCTGCGAGATGTCGGGGTGATGCTGGGTCGACAGCACGACGGAGTCGACGGTGCGCGGGGTGTGGCCGTCGTATCCCAGCGTCACCTGCGTCTTGCCGTCGGGGCGCAGGAAGGGCAGCGTTCCGTTCTTGCGGACGGATGCCAGGCGCTCGGCGATGCGGTGTGCGGTCCACGCCGCCATCGGCATGAGCTGCGGTGTCTCGTTGGTCGCGAAGCCGAACATGATGCCCTGGTCGCCCGCCCCCTGGAGATCGCGAGGGTCGACGGAACCGCGCTCGCGCTGCTCGAAGGCCTTGTTGACGCCGGCGGCGATGTCGGAGGACTGCGCCCCGATCGAGATGGACACGCCGCACGAATCGCCGTCGAACCCGGTCTCGCTGGAGGTGTACCCGATGCGGTTGACCACGTCGCGCACGATCGCCGGGATCTCGACGTAGGCGCTGGTCGACACCTCGCCGGCGACGTGGACGAGCCCCGTCGTGACGAGGGTCTCTACCGCGACGCGGCCGGTCGGGTCGTCGGTGAGGATCGCATCGAGGATGCTGTCCGAGATCTGGTCGCAGATCTTGTCGGGGTGTCCTTCGGTGACGGACTCGGACGTGAACAGGCGCAGGTCGGTCAAGACGACTCCGTGGGGTGAGCGAGCGGGGTGAGCGAGCGGGGTGAGCGAGTGGGGCGAGCGAGGGGAACGGGCACAAGTATGCCCCGGGCGGCGGTGAGCCGCCCGGGGCATCGTCACATCTGTGAACAGATCACGTGTGAGCTGTGACTATGGATTACTCCGCCGCGCGCAGGCGCAGCTTGTCTTCGTGGATCTCGTGCAGCGCGATCGTGAGTGGCTTGTCTTCGACCGTGGAGTCGACGAGCGGGCCGACGTTGTCGAAGAGGTTTCCCTCGTGCAGGTCGGAGTAGTAGTCGTTGATCTGGCGCGCTCGCTTGGACGCGTAGATCACGAGCTGGTACTTCGAGTCGACCTTGTCGAGCAGCGCGTCGATGGGCGGGTCGATGATGCCCTGGTTACGTCCGGCCATGGGGAACCTCCTGGTTCGGCGGGATGGGTGGATGCGGCGCGCGACGCGCCGAAGCATCCTGTCATTCTATCCGACGCCCGCGCAGACCGCGCGAAGGCGTCGCGTTGGCGGCGTTTGGGGCGGGATTCTCGGTTCGGGGCGCAGAATTCCGCGCCCCAAACGAGAAAACGCGCCCCAAACCGCGGAGCACGCCGCACGCCGCCGGCCGCGTCAGCGCCGCGCGGCGAGAGCCACGACCTCGGCGGCCGCGCGGGCGACGTCGTCGTTCACGACGCGGTAGTCGAACTCGTTCTGCGCCGCCAGCTCGACGCGCGCCGTGCGCAGTCGCCGCGCTCGCTCTTCGGCATCCTCGGTCCCTCGTCCGACGAGGCGCTGGACGAGTTCGTCCCAGCTCGGCGGGAGCAGGAAGACGAGCGTCGCCGACGGTTCGGCGGCGCGCACCTGACGCGCGCCCTGCAGATCGATCTCGAGCAGGGCCGTTCCGCCCGCGGCCAGCACACGCTCGATGGGCTCACGCGGCGTGCCGTAACGGTGGCGGTTGTGGACGGTTGCCCACTCGAGCAGCGCGTCTTCGTCGACCAGACGGTCGAACTCGGCGTCGTCGACGAAGTAGTAGTGCTCGCCCTCGACCTCTCCGGGACGGGGAGCCCGGGTGGTGGCCGACACGGACAGGTGGATCTCGGGGTGGTGGTCCTTGATGTACGCCGCGACGGTTCCTTTGCCCACGGCCGTGGGACCGGCCAGCACGATCAACCGACTCCGGCCGGCGCGAGGGCCAGGTTCGGGCCACCGGCTGTCGAGGTAGTCGCGGAGCGCATCACGCTGGCGCGACCCCAGCCCGCCGAGGCGCTTGACCGGTGAGATGCCGAGCGAGTCGAGGATGCGGTCGCGCTTGTTCTCGCCGATCGCGGGGATCGCGGTCAGGAACTCGGTCACGCGCATCGCGCCCGCAGCCGACGACGGGTCTTCGAGACCGCGCCGAAGCAGCTCCTGCGGGCTGATGACGCGCGTCGACACGTCGCGCTTGAGTGCTGCCCGCTCGCGACGGGCGGCGACCGCGCGGCGAGAGGCCGCGGCGCGATCCACCTCGGGCGGTCGACGGGACTCAGCCACGGGACACCCCCTGATACAGCGCGGCGCGCTCCTCGATGCGGGCGGCGAGTCGATCCGGTCCCACCGCGAGGACGCTGCGGCTCTCATTCGCGACGACCGCCGACGCGACGTACCCGAACAGCCGGCCGAGGTCGGCCGGTTGAGCGCCCTGTGCGCCGAAGCCGGGGGCCAGGATCGGCATCCCCGCCAGTGCCACGTCGCCCAGACCGAAGGCGATCCGGTCGACCGTCGCTCCGACCACGACGCCGATCGAACCGAGGGCACCGGGTGCGCCGATGTTCGCTTCGTTCACGTCATGCGCGACGCGCGCGGCGACGTGTTCGTGGTCGCCCACGGCGAGGGCGTCGTCGACGATCGCGCTCTGAAGGGCGCGCGCCTCGGGATTGCTGGTCGCGGTCAGGACGAAGGCGCCCTTGCCGTGACGGATCGCCAGCGACAGCGTGTCGCGCAGCGAGTCGGCGCCCATGTAGGGCGACAGGGTCACGGCATCCGCTTCGAGGGGCGAACCGGGCTCGAGCCACGCGTGGGCGTAGCCCTCCATGGTCGTGCCGATGTCGCCGCGCTTCGCGTCGGCGATGACCAGCAGACCCGCGTCACGGGCGGCGGCCATCACGTCTTCGAGCGCGGCGAAACCGCGCGAGCCGTAGCGCTCGTAGAACGCCACCTGCGGCTTCACGACCCCGACCCGGCCGCGGGCGGCCTCGACCACCCGCAGGCCGAAGTCGCGGGCACCGGATGCCGTGGCATCCAGCCCCCACGCCGACAGGAGCGCGGCGTGCGGGTCGATGCCGACGCACAGGGCGCCGTGGGTCGACAGAGCGGCGCTGAGCCGCTGACCGAACGACTCGCTCACAGGCGACCCGCGCGGTCGGTCGCGTACTCCTGGAGGCTGCGCACCCCGAAGCCGTCCTTCATCGCACCGAGAGCGCTCACCGCGGCGCCGAGCACCGCCATCGTGGTGAACAGCGCCTTGTCGGCGGCGACGGCGGCGGCGCGGATCTCGTATCCGTCGGCGCGGGCCGTGCCACCGCTGGGGGTGTTGACGATCATGTCGATCTCCCCCGCGTTGATGAGGTCGACGACGTTCTGCTGGTCCGACCCCTGCGTCTCGGAGTACTTCTCGACGACCTGCACACGGATGCCGTTGCGGGCGAGGATCTCGGCCGTGCCCTCGGTCGCGAGCAGCGAGAAGCCGAGCTCCTGCAGCCGGTGGGCGGGCAGGATCACGGCGCGCTTGTCGGCGTCGGCGACCGAGATGAACACGGTCCCCGAGGTCGGCATGCCGCCGTACGCGGCCTCCTGCGACTTCGCGAAGGCGGTCGGGAAGTCGCGGTCGATGCCCATGACCTCGCCGGTGGAGCGCATCTCGGGTCCGAGCACGCTGTCGACGGTGTGCCCGTCGGCGGTGCGGAACCGCTTGAACGGCAGCACGGCCTCCTTGACGGCGACGGGGGCGTCGAGCGGCACGCGCGAGCCGTCCTGCTCGGGCAGGAGACCCTCGGCGATGAGTTCCGCGATGGTGCTGCCGGCCATGATGCGGCTGGCGGCCTTGGCGAGCGGGATGCCGAGCGCCTTGGAGACGAACGGCACCGTGCGGCTCGCGCGGGGGTTCGCCTCGATGACGTAGAGCACGCCGGCCGAGATCGCGAACTGCACGTTCAGCAGGCCCCGGACGCCGACGCCCTTCGCGATCGCGAGGGTCGCCTCGCGGACGCGGTCGACCTCGGTGCGACCGAGCGACACCGGCGGGAGGGTGCAGGACGAGTCGCCGGAGTGGATGCCGGCCTCCTCGAGGTGCTCCATGACACCGCCGATGTAGAGGTCGGTGCCGTCGTACAGCGCGTCGACGTCGAGCTCGATCGCATCGTCGAGGAAGCGGTCCACGAGCAGCGGCAGGCCGGGGCCGATGATCGCCTGGTCGGCGACGCGCACGAAGTAGTCGCGCAGCGCCTCGGTCGAGTAGACGATCTCCATGCCGCGGCCGCCGAGCACGAAGCTCGGGCGCACGAGCACCGGGTAGCCGATCTCCTCGGCCACGGTGACCGCACCCTCGACGTCGATCGCGGTGCCGTTGCGGGGCGCGACGAGGCCGGCGTCGTCGAGCAGGCGCGAGAACAGCTCGCGCTCCTCGGCCAGGTCGATCGCCTCGGGGCTCGTGCCGAGGATCGTGTACCCGGCGGCCTCGATGCCCTTCGCCAGGCCCAGCGGCGTCTGACCGCCGAGCTGGCAGACGACGCCGAGGATCGTGCCGGACTGCGACTCGGCGTGGAGCACCTCGAGCACGTCCTCGAGCGTCAGCGGCTCGAAGTACAGGCGGTCGGAGGTGTCGTAGTCGGTCGACACGGTCTCGGGGTTGCAGTTGACCATGACGGTCTCGTACCCGGCGTCCGACAGCGCGAACGACGCGTGCACGCACGAGTAGTCGAACTCGACGCCCTGGCCGATGCGGTTCGGGCCCGAGCCGATGATGACGACCTTGGTGCGGTCGGAGAGGGTGACCTCGGTCTCGGCGTCGTACGAGGAGTAGTGGTACGGCGTGAGGGCCGGGAACTCCCCCGCGCACGTGTCGACCGTCTTGTACACCGGGCGCACGTCGAGCGCGTACCGCGCCTCGCGCACGGCGGACTCGTCGAGACCGCGGATCTCGGCGATCTGGGCGTCGCTGAAGCCGTGCTCCTTCGCGACGCGCAGGGTGTCGGCATCCAGCTCGTCGGCTGCGCCGATGAACTCCGCGACCTCGTTGATCAGCACCATCTGGTCGATGAACCACGGGTCGATGGCCGTCGCGTCGAACGCCTGCTCGGGCGTCGCGCCCTTGCGCAGCGCCTGCTGCAGCACGACGATGCGCCCGTCGGTCGGGGTCTTCGCGATCTCGAGCAGCTCGGAGGCCGTCCGCGACTCCTCGCCCCAGTGGAAGCTCGAGCCGCGCTTCTCGAGCGAGCGCAGTGCCTTCTGCAGGGCCGTGGTGTAGTTGCGGCCGATCGCCATGGCCTCGCCGACCGACTTCATGGTCGTGGTGAGGGTGGTGTCGGCGGCGGGGAACTTCTCGAAGTTGAACCGCGGCACCTTGACCACGACGTAGTCGAGCGTGGGCTCGAAGCTCGCCGGGGTGACCTTGGTGATGTCGTTCGGGATCTCGTCGAGGCGGTAGCCGATCGCGAGCTTCGCGGCGATCTTCGCGATCGGGAAGCCCGTGGCCTTCGACGCGAGCGCCGAGGACCGCGACACGCGGGGGTTCATCTCGATGACGATGATGCGGCCCGTCTTCGGGTCGACGGCGAACTGGATGTTGCAGCCGCCGGTGTCGACGCCGACGGCGCGGATGATGTCGATGCCGATGTCGCGCAGGCGCTGGTACTCGCGGTCGGTCAGCGTCAGCGCGGGAGCCACGGTGATCGAGTCGCCCGTGTGCACGCCGACGGGGTCGACGTTTTCGATCGAGCAGACGACGACCGTGTTGTCGGCGGTGTCGCGCATGAGCTCGAGCTCGTACTCCTTCCACCCGAGGATCGACTCCTCGAGCAGCACCTCGTTGGTGGGCGAGTCGTGCAGGCCCGCGCCGCCGATGCGGCGGAGGTCGGCCTCGTCGTACGCGAAGCCCGAGCCGAGCCCACCCATCGTGAAGGAGGGACGGACGACCAGCGGATAGCCGAGCTTCTCGGCGCCGGCGAGCAGTTCGTCCATGGAGTGGCAGATGACGGATGCCGCGACGTCGGCGCCCGCCTCGATGACGAGCTCCTTGAAGATCTGGCGGTCCTCACCGCGGTTGATCGCGTCGAAGTCGGCGCCGATGAGCTCGACGTCGTACTTCTCGAGGATGCCGCGCTTGTGCAGCTGAATGGCCGCGTTGAGCGCCGTCTGTCCGCCGAGCGTCGGAAGCACGGCATCCGGCTTCTCCTTGGCGATGATCGACTCGATGACCTCGGGGGTGATCGGTTCGATGTAGGTCGCGTCGGCGAAGTCGGGGTCGGTCATGATCGTCGCCGGGTTGGAGTTGACGAGGATGACGCGCACCCCCTCTTCGCGGAGCACGCGGCAGGCCTGGGTGCCGGAGTAGTCGAACTCGCAGGCCTGACCGATGACGATCGGGCCGGAGCCGATGACGAGGACGGAGGTGATGTCGTCGCGCTTAGGCATTGTTCTTCTCCTGGGTGGCGAGAACCATCTCGCGGAAGCGGTCGAACAGGTAGTTGGCGTCGTGCGGACCCGAGGCTGCCTCGGGGTGGTACTGCACGCTGAACGCGGGGATGTCGAGGGCGCGCAGTCCCTCGACGACGTTGTCGTTGAGGCCGATGTGGCTCACCTCGACGCGGCCGAAGCCGTGGGGGCTGTCGACGACCTGGTCGAGGGGCGCGTCGACCGCGAAGCCGTGGTTCTGCGAAGTGATCTCGACGCGGCCGGTGGTCTTGTCGAGCACGGGCTGGTTGATGCCGCGGTGGCCGAACGGCAGCTTGTACGTGCCGAAGCCGAGGGCACGGCCCAGCAGCTGGTTGCCGAAGCAGATGCCGAAGAACGGCAGTCCGTCGCTCAGCACCTCGCGCAGCAGTTCGACGTGCTGATCGGATGCCGCGGGGTCGCCGGGTCCGTTCGAGTAGAAAGCCGCGACCGGTTCGATCGCGCGGATCTCGTCGATCGTCGCCGACTGCGGGAAGACGTGCACGTCGAAGCCACGGGCGGCGAGGTTGTCGATCGTGGACTTCTTCACACCCAGGTCGAGGACGGCGAGGTTGCCGATGCGCTCGGCCGTGGCCGGGGTCACCTCGACCTCGGACACCGAGACCTCGGCGGACAGGTTGCGGCCGGCCATCCCGGGTGCCTCGCGGACGCGACGCAGCTGCTCCTCGGCATCCAGGTTCGCCGCCTCCCCCGAGAAGACGCCGCCGCGCATGCTGCCCGAGGAGCGGATGCGGCGGGTGACGGCGCGGGTGTCGATGCCGGAGATGCCGACGATGCCGTCCTCGACGAGCGCCTCGTCGAGGGAACGGTTCGCGCGCCAGTTCGACACCATGCGCGAGGGGTCGCGCACGACGTAGCCGGCGACCCAGATGCGCCGCGACTCGGGATCTTCGTCGTTGACGCCGGTGTTGCCGATGTGGGGGGCGGTCTGCAGGACGATCTGACCCGCGTACGAGGGGTCGGTGATCGTCTCCTGGTACCCGGTCATGCCGGTGGCGAAGACGACCTCGCCGAGGGTCTCGCCGCGCGCACCGTAGGCGCGGCCGGTGTAGCGGGTGCCGTCTTCGAGGACCAGGACGGCGGGGTCGCGCGTCAGGCGCGCGGAAGGGATCAGGGCGGTCATGCGTCGCTTCCTGTTGTGGTGATCAGCGGACGGATGGCGTCGGCGAGGGCTTTCGCCGAGGCATCCTGAGGTCGGAGGTAGGTGTCGACGACGGTGTCGTCGTCGATGCGCCAGGCGACGCGGGTCAGGCCGTTGCGCTCGACCACGCGGTCGATCGCGACGGTGGCCTGGGCGGCATCCACGAGGCGGTCGCGGGTGAGCGCGATGCGAGGCTGGCCCGGGAGGTCGAGGGCGACGCCGGCCGTCGTGACGGTGACGTCGACGCGGGAGCGGAAGCCGAGACCCTTGACCGCGAGACGCTCGAGCGGCTCGTCGTGACGGGTCGTGGCGACGTAGAGCCCCGGGAACACCGCCGTCTCGACGGCGTCCGCGGGCAGCTCCCCCACCGGGGCGGAGTAGCGCGCATCGCGCCGCGTTCGTCGCCACCACGCCCACGCGAGGACACCGAGCGCGACCACGGCCACGCCTGCCATCACGAGGAGGGCGCCCTCGCGGGTCACGCGAGGACCCCGGGCGTCTCGAGCAGCGCACCGTCGGCGACGGTCGGGATGCCGGAACGCACGGTCCAGCGCACCTCTCCCGGCAGTTCCCGGCCGAGGTACGGCGAGTTCTTGCTGCGACCGCGCAGGTCGGTCACCGAGAACGCGCGTGAGGGGCGCGGGTCGTACAGGGTGAACGAGGCCGGCTGTCCGGCGGCGAGGGGTGTGCCGTGTCCGTCCAGACGGCCGATCCGCGCCGGGGCCTTCGACATCACGCGGGCGACGTCGTCCCAGCCGAGCAGGCCCGTGTCGACCATCGCCTGCTGCACGACCCGGAGAGCGCTCTCGAGGCCCACCATGCCGTTCGCCGCAGCCGACCACTCGCACGCCTTCGCCTCGGCGGGGTGCGGGGCGTGATCGGTGGCGACGATGTCGATCGTGCCGTCGGCGAGACCCTCGCGCACGGCCATCACGTCTTCTTCGCGGCGCAGCGGCGGGTTGACCTTGTAGCGCGCGTCGTAGTCGCGCACGAGTTCGTCGGTCAGCAGCAGGTGATGCGGGGTCACCTCGGCGGTGACGTTCACGCCGCGCTTCTTGGCCCAGCGGATGATGTCGACCGACCCGGCGGTGCTCAGGTGGCACACGTGCAGGCGAGAGCCCACGTGCTCGGCCAGCAGAACGTCGCGCGCGATGATCGACTCCTCGGCGACGGCCGGCCAGCCGGTGAGGCCCAGCTCCGCCGAGACGGCGCCCTCGTTCATCTGCGCGCCCTCGGTGAGGCGCGGGTCCTGCGCGTGCTGGGCGATGACGCCGTCGAACGCCTTCACGTACTCGAGCGCTCGCCGCATGATGAGCGGGTCGAACACGCAGAAGCCGTCGTCGCTGAACACGCGCACCCGGGCGCGCGAGTCGGCCATCGCGCCGAGCTCGGCGAGACGCTCGCCCTTCTGTCCGACGGTGACGGCGCCGATCGGCTGCACGTGGACGTACCCCGCGGCCTCGCCGAGGGCGAACTCCTGCTCGACCACACCGGCGGTGTCGGCGGTCGGCGAGGTGTTGGGCATCGCGAAGACGGTGGTGAAACCGCCGGCCGCCGCGGCGCGGGATCCGGTGAGGACGGTCTCGGATGCCTCGAACCCGGGCTCGCGCAGGTGCACGTGCAGGTCGACCAGGCCGGGCAGGGCGATGAGCCCGTCGGCGTCGACGACCGTGGCGCCCGCGTGCGACAGGCCGGTGCCCGTCTCGGCGATGACCCCGTCGTGGACGAGGAGGTCGGTGGCATCCTGACCCTCGACGCGAGCGCCGCGGACCAGAAGGGTCTGGGGGGTGGCGTGGCTCATCGAAGGTCCTCTTTCTCGGTGTGGGGCCGTTCGCCCGCGAGCAGCAGGTACAGCACGGCCATCCGCACGGAGACGCCGTTCGTGACCTGCTCGAGCACCGTCGAGCGAGGCGAATCGGCGGCTTCGGCGGAGATCTCCAGACCCCGGTTCATCGGACCGGGATGCATGACAATGCTATCGGGCGGCAGCGCTGCCAGGCGTCGCGCATCGAGGCCGTAGCGGCGCGAATACTCCCGTTCAGTGGGGAAATACGCGGCCGACATGCGCTCGAGCTGGATGCGGAGCATCATGAGCGCGTCGGGACCCGCGGCGATCGCGTGATCGAGGTCGTAGTCGACCTCGATGGGCCAGCCGCTGACGTCCTGCGGCACGAGGGTCGGCGGGGCGACCAGTGTCACGTGCGCACCGAGCGTGTGCAGCAGCCACACATTCGACCGCGCGACGCGCGAGTGCAGCACGTCGCCGACGATCGTGACCCGGATGCCGTCGAGCCCGCGGCCGCGGCTGTCGTCGCCGAACAGGCGCTTGCGGATCGTGAAGGCGTCGAGCAGCGCCTGCGTCGGATGCTCGTGCGTGCCGTCTCCCGCGTTGACGACGCCCGCGGTGATCCAGCCGCTGGTGGCGAGGGTGCGCGGGGCGCCGGAGGCTCCGTGGCGGATGACGACGGCATCCGCCCCCATCGCCTGAAGGGTCTGCGCGGTGTCCTGCAGCGACTCGCCCTTGCTGACGCTCGAGCCCTTCGCCGAGAAGTTGATGACGTCGGCGGAGAGGCGCTTGGCGGCGGCCTCGAACGAGATGCGCGTGCGGGTGGAGTCCTCGAAGAAGAGGTTGACCACCGTCTTGCCGCGCAGCGTCGGGAGCTTCTTGACCTCACGGCGCTGGGTGTCGGCCATGTCCTCTGCGACGTCGAGAATCTCGATGGCCTCGGCTCGCGAGAGGTGCTGGGTGTCGAGGAGGTGCCTCATGATTCGATCGTCACCTCTTCGACGCCGTCCGTCTCGGCGAGGCGGACGTTCACGCGCTCGTCGCGGGAACTGGGGAGGTTCTTGCCCACGAAGTCGGGGCGGATCGGCAGCTCGCGGTGGCCGCGGTCGATGAGGGTCGCGAGGCGCACGGCGGCGGGGCGCCCGATGTCCTGCAGGGCGTCGAGGGCGGCGCGGATGCTGCGACCCGAGAACAGCACGTCGTCGACCAGCACGACGGTCTTGCCGTCGATGCCGCCCGCGGGGATCTCGGTCTTGCGCGGTGCCCGCGTGGGGTTGCGGTGCAGATCGTCGCGGTACATCGTCACGTCGAGCGAGCCGACCGGAACGGGCGCTCCCCCGAATTCACTGACCAGCGGGCCGATCCGGTTCGCGAGCGTGACGCCGCGGGTCGGGATGCCGAGGAGGACGAGTCCTTCCGGTCCCTTGTTGGACTCCAGGATCTCGTGCGAGATGCGCGTCAAAGCGCGGGCGATGTCGGCATCGTGCATGACGGTGCGCGTATTCATCCGCTGCTCCCTTCTCCGCCTCACGGGACGGGGTTAAAGGTTGCTGTGGTTCGTCGTCCAGCTTAGCGGGTGGGTGCCCGGGCGTTGCATGGATCCGGTGTGTGGCGGGTGCTCGGTTCGGCATCCGGATGCCACGCATAAACGCTGTTCGCGACCATAAACGCCGTGTGCACGTGTTTCTGCGCGCGGAGAGCGTTTATGCGTCGCCGGACCCACGGGGGCGTCGCTCGATCGACGAAGTGCGACGAGCGGGGTCCGGATGCCGGGAACTCAGCCCGCGGCGACCTCCGCGGCGCGGCGCTCGCCACTCGGCGTCGAACGGATCGGGTGCCCGGTGGTCGTCAGGCACCGGCCCGTCGCGAGGTCCCACTTCCAGTCGTGCAGCGAGCACGTCAGCACGCCGTCCTCGATCTTGCCGGTCTTGGTGAGGTCGGCGCGCAGGTGCGGGCACCGGCGCTGGACGGTCCAGCCGTCGATCTCGGCATCCTCGGTCTGGTCGCTCTGCTCGGCGTACCAGTTCTCGACGTACTCGATGCGGTCGCGCGAGAGGCACTTGAGGAACGTCGTGAGGAACTCGTTGAACTTGCCCGATCGGCCCACCTCGAACTGCATCGACAGGAAGATCGAGTTCGACCAGTCGATCTCGTGATCGCGGATGTTCGTCGACACGAGGTCGGCGGGGATCGTGTACCAGTAGATGCACTCCTCCCCCGCGTACTCGCGCAGCTTCGCCTTCGGGAAGTCCACGACCATGTCGAGCTCGCCGATGCGGAAGCGCACCATCCCGCCCACGCCGTTGCGGATCGTCCGGGCGCGACGCAGCAGCGGCTCCCACCACTCCTTCAGGGCCGCGAGCATCTCGGCTGGCGGGATGATCTCGGCACGGGATGCCTCTTCCGCCTGGATCTCGGCCTGACGGCTGTCGCGCTGCTCGGCGAGGTAGTTCCACTTGTCACCGAACACGCGCTCGATCTCGGCATCCGTGTACAGGGTCTGCGTCACGGTCACGTCGGAGCCCTGCACCTCGACCTCGGTGCCTGGGAGGAACAGGTAGCCCTTCTGGCCGGGGCGCTGCTCCTTCATGTGCGCGAGGAACTCGCGCTGATCGGTGAAGATCGAGTCGTTCTCGAGGCCCGTGCCGTTGTAGCGGAACAGCTCCTCGCGCAGGAACATCGGCGGACCGGCCATGGGGAAGACGTGCTCGGCATCCACCTTCTCGATGTAGTACATCGCGCGCTTGTTCTGCGCATCGCGCTTGAGCTGCGCGAAGTTCTGCTTGGCGTCCTGCGGCAGGTCGTAGACCATGGGCCACCAGATCGCGCCCGAGACCTGGGTGAAGTACGCGTCGGGCTTGCCGAAGTCGAACAACTTCTCCAGATCCAGAGGGTGCGAGTCGTTCTGGTTGAGGATGGAGGCCGTGCCGTCGTCGAGCGAGAGCGACGAGTCGCCGATGGGGCCGTCGGAGGGAGCGCGCAGCGGCGTCACCATGAGCTTCAGGTCACCGAACTGCAGGGGAACGCCCGCCTCGGTGCGCACGAGGTTCGTGTAGCCGAGGGCGATGAGATCCTGCTCGAGGTCGTCGGTCGGGTACTCGGGGAGGAGCACCTTGACGTCCTTCGGCACGTAGCGCTCGAGCATCGCCGGGTCGAAGTGGTCGCGGTGGCGGTGCGAGATGTAGAGGAAGTCCGCCTTGCCGAACCGCTCCCAGTCGAGCGCGCGGTTGTCGGGGAACGGGAACCACGAGCCGAAGAAGCTCGGACCGATGACGGGGTCGCAGAGGATGCTGCCGCCCGCCGTCTCGATGAACATTCCCGCGTGGCCGAGGCCGGTGATTCTCATGTCGCTCCTGTGTCGTGGACGGAACCTGACGAGTCTACGCGGGGCCGGCTGGAAGGCCGTGGGGAGTCGCGGCGGTTCGAGCGACCAATGGATGCCGCGGACTCGCCGCCGCGGATCGATCGCCGGTCAGCGGCGCGCGAGCGCCGCCTGCAGGAAGCGGATGTTCTCCCCTAGGACCCCTGACGCGAGAAGCCCGGTTCCCAGGGGGCCGGAAGAGTCCTTTCCGAGCAGCGGAAGCAGCGACAGCGCCTCTGCCGTCGCGGTGTCCAGGTGGGCGACCTGCCAGGCGAGTTCGGCAGCCCCACCGCGGCGGGGGTCGGCGAGTTCGGCGGCCTTCGCCGCGAATGCCGCGGCGCCGAGGGCGTGAGCGCCCATGTGCGCGACGCCCGCCGCTTGCCCGGCCGCCCACGCGGCGGCCTTGCCCGCCGGGGTCGTCGCGGACTGGGATGCGCGTCCGGCCACGAAACGTCGGCGGATCTCCCCCGCCGCGTCGAGCTCGCCCTGCGAGAAGGCGCGCGCTCGCCGGATACCGTCACGAGCGCGGTCGTCGAGCGGAGCTTCCGCTTCGAACAGGGGCAGCACACGCTCCGCGCAGTCGGCCGCCCAGGCCGCCACGAGTCGGCGATCGTTCTCGCTGAGCGATTGAGGGGAGAGCACGCGAGAACCCTCTCACACCGTGGATCGGTGTCGCGCGGTGGTTCCCGCGCCCGACTCGTAAGAACGTTTCAGGGTCATGGCCCCAGCAGCCCTCGGATGTCGGCCGCGTCCAGGGAAGCGGCGAACGCCTCGCCCTCGTCGATGACCGTGTCGAACAGTGCGGCCTTGCGGCGCTGGAGGGCGAGCACCTTCTCTTCGATCGTGCCGGCCGCGATCAGCCGATAGACGAACACGCTCTTGTCCTGGCCGATGCGGTGCGCGCGGTCGATCGCCTGCGCCTCGGCCGCGGGGTTCCACCACGGGTCGAGCACGAAGACGTACTCGGCCTCGGTCAGGGTCAGCCCGAAACCGCCGGCCTTGAGGCTGATCAGGAACACCGGCGCCTCCCCCGTGCGGAAGCCCGCCACCACGTCACCGCGCCGGGCGGTGCTGCCGTCGAGGTGGGCGTAGGCGAGGCCGGCGGCATCCAATCTCTCGGCCGCCATGTCGAGGAACGACGTGAACTGGCTGAAGACGAGGGCGCGGTGTCCCTCCGCGGCGACCTCGACGAGACGCTCGAGCAGCACGTCGAGCTTCGCCGACCCCAGGTGCGCGTCACGTTCGTCGACGAGACCGGGGGCTAGCGCGAGCATGCGCAGCAGGGTCAGTGAACGGAACACGATGAAGCGCTGGCGGTCGAGGTCGTCGAGCAGCCCGAGTACTTTCTGACGCTCGCGCTGCAGCACCCGGTCGTACACCGCGCGGTGCGCCGGGCCGAGGGGTACGGCGATCTCCTGCTCCTGCTTCGGCGGGAGATCGGATGCCACCACGTCCTTCGTGCGCCGGAGGAGGAACGGCCGCACCCGGCGCCGGAGACGCTCGAGGGTCTTCTCGCGGTGCTCCCCCGCGGCCGCGGCAGACAGGGCGGTGGGCGCATCCGACGGTAGCTGCTCGATCGCGCGCGTGTAATCCTCGCGGAACTGACGGATCGAGGGGAACAGCCCCGGAGCCGTCAGCGCGAGGAGGGCCCACAGATCATCGAGCCCGTTCTCGATCGGGGTGCCGGTGGCCGCGAACACCGCGTCGGAGCGCAGGGCGGCGATCGCGCGATGGATACGCGTCGCCGGGTTCTTCACGAACTGCGCCTCGTCGAGCACCACCCCCGACCAGTGCGGTGCGGCGAACTCGTCGGCATCCGTCCGCACGACGCCGTAGGACGCGACGACGAGGTCGACGTCGCCCGCGATCTCGGCGATGGACCTCTCGCGGCGCACCGCGGTCGCTTCGACGACCGCGACCCGCAGGCCCGGGGCGAAACGTGCGGCCTCGTCGCGCCAGGTCGGCAGCACCGACGTCGGCGCGACGACGAGCCACGGTCGAGCGTCGCCGAGGGTGCGGCTGTGGGCGATGACCGCGAGCAGCTGCAGCGTCTTTCCGAGGCCCATGTCGTCGGCCAGGATGCCGCCGAGCCGGTGGGCGTGCAGGAGCGCGAGCCACGACAGCCCCTCGCGCTGGTACGGGCGCAACTCCGCTCGGAAGCCGGGCGGCGTGGACACTCGCGGCACGTCGGCGATGTCGCGGAGCGCTCGTGCCAGCTGCCGCCACTCGACCGCCGCCTCGGACTGGTCGGCGAGGTCTTCGAACTCGGCCCACAGGGCGAGGTGCGTGCGGGGCAGGCGCGGTCCGGTCTCCCACTCGTCGAGCGCCGCGGCCTCCTCGAGCAGCTCGCGAAGCCTCTGCAGAGCCGGGTGCGCGAGCGAGAACCAGGCGCCGTCCGACAGCTTGATCCGCGTGCGACCCCGCGACAGGGCGCTGAAGAGCACGCCGAAGGGGATGAGACGGCCGTCGATCGTCACGACGATGCCGAGGTCGAGCCAGTCGCGGTCGAGAGACTCCACCGCGGTGATCCGCAGGGACGGATCCCCCCGCAGCTCACGGAAGGTCGGCTGCGTGCCCCGAGTGCGCACGCGCACCTCGTCGAGCACGTCAAGAGCGGGCAGCACGCGGGACCCGAAGACCGCGGCGTCCGCGTCGCGCAGGAGAGCCTTCGGCATCAGGGGCAGGTCGGATGCCGCGATCCACGCCGTCTCGAACCGCTCGCCGATCTGCGCCTCGGCGCGCGCATCGCGCTCGACGTGGTCGCTCTGGTCGTCGTACACGGTTCGGAAGCCGCCCGGATACACCCAGTCGAGCCGGTACTGCACGGCGTCGTCGTCGAGGTACGAGACCTCCACGGTCAGCGTCGGACGCGCCGGCGGCGGGGGCGGCACTCCGGCGCCGACCGAGAGCGGAGCGCGGAGGGCGAGGCGCGGATACATCTCGGCCACGAACTCCGTCGCTTCGGCGGCGACGACATCGACGACCCTGCCGCCGATCAGCGCGGGGAGCGGCGACGGAAGGTCGACGGCCGCCAGGACGATCGGCACAGGGTCGCGGTCGACCTCGAACGCGAAGATCCCCGTCGTGCCCACGGCGCGGGCGTGCGCGGCATCCACGGGACACCCGTCGATCTCGAGATCGGCCGAGACGCGCAGCGCTCCCCCGCCGACCGCGTCGAGCGCCACCCGCGCCGTCGCCGTGCGCGCGAGGCGCACCGTCTGCTGCGCGTGCATCGGGACGATCCGGATGCCGAGCCCCTCGGCCGCGGCCAGGTGCGGCCACAGCAGAGGCGAGTCGACGGCGTCGAGGGCGATCGTGTCGCCGGAGGGAGCGAACGGTCCGGCGGTCCGGAGAGCCTGGGCGAGGGCGTGGAGCTCGGCGAACCACCGCACCTGCGCGGGGTCGAAGCGGGCGGTGGATCGACGGACGGCGTCCCACGTGGCATCCGCTCGGATCCACGCCTCACGCGCGCCTCGCACGAGGGGACGCGCGACGAGCTGCAGGTCGTCTTGGCGGCGCGCGAGCATGCGCGGGGTCACCGGCACGACTGCCCGCGCCTCCCACCGAGCGGGGTCGTAGGCCTCGCGCTGGCGCAGCTCGACGCCGAGGGCGAGCGGCTCATAGGCGGCCGGCTCGCCCCCGGGGAGGAGGTCGCGCCAGGAGGTCACGGGAGCATCCTGCCGGAGGCCTCCGACATCGCCGGTCGGGTGAGCGGGCTCGCGTCGCGGTTCGCGGGGGTCCCGGACCACGCATAAACGCGATTCGCGCACAGAAACACG
>NZ_LDRU01000076.1 GCF_001476285.1 Microbacterium testaceum
ATCCACGCGCATAAACGCGAGGAGAGCGCGTTTATGCGAGCGAACAGCGTTTATGCGTGGCGCGGGGCGCGCGGCAGCGCCCGCGCGCGAGACCGCGGCAGCGCAGCACGACAGCGGCGGCAGCAGCGCCGCGCCCGGCGCGGGTCACCAGGCCGAGTAACCGCCGTCGATCAGCACGACCGAGCCTGTCATGTACGACGCGGCGTCCGACGCGAGGAACGCGACGAGGGAGCCGATCTCCTCGGGCGCGCCGAGGCGGCCCATCGGCGTGCGGCGCACCCAGTCGTCCCACCAGTCGCCGGGGACGCCCTCTTTGGTCAACTCCGTGCCGACGTAGCCGGGGGCGACCGCGTTGACACGGATGCCCTGCTCGGCGAACTCGATCGCGAGCGACTTCACCGCGAGGTGCACCGCTCCCTTCGAGGCGTTGTACGCGGCCTGGCGCTGGGGCGCGTTCGCGAGCTCGCCCGACATCGAGCCGATCGCGACGATCGAACCACCACGCTCCTGCATGTGGCGCGCGGCCTCGCGCGCGCACCAGAACGTGCCCGTCGCATTCACGGCGAGGACCCGGTCCCACGTTTCCCGCTCGAGTTCGAGCGAGGGTTGGTGGTTCGCGATGCCCGCGGAGGTGACGAGGATGTCGATCGAACCGAGGCGGGCGGCGACATCCGCGAAGACACGCTCCACCTCGGCAGCATCGGTGACGTCGAGGTGGACGTACGACACCCGTCCCCCCTCGAACGACGCCGCGGCGGCGGTTCCGGCCTCATCGAGCACGTCGGCGATCACGACGGTCGCCCCGAACTCCTCGAGAGCGGTGACGACCGCCAACCCGATGCCGCGGGAGCCTCCGGTCACGACCGCCACACGGTCGGTGAGTTCCAGCCTTTGTCGGTACATCTTCGTCCTCCTGTGCTGTCGCGCTGTGCGGGGGAGCCCGCATCGGCTAAGATGTAGCCATACTACATGGAAGGAGCTCGCGATGACCCTCGACGTCGAGCAGGCCAGCGAAGAGTCCACCGACACGCTTCTCGAGCGAATCACCCGTCAACTGCCGCACCTGCGCCGCTCCGAACAGCGGGTCGCCGCGATCGTCCTCGACAATCCCGTCGGCGCCGCCCAGTACACGATGGCCGGCCTCGCCGAGGCCGCCGAGGTCAGCGAGCCCACCGTCATGCGCTTCTGCAGCTCGGTCGGCTGCGAGGGGTTCCAGGACTTCAAGATCCAGCTCGCCCAGACCCTCGCCCTCGGGCTGCCGGTCACCCACTCGACCATCACCTCGTCGGACTCCTCGGGCGACGTGGCCGAGAAGATCTTCGACCACACCATCTCGAGCCTCGACCGCGCGCGCCGCACCCTCGCGCCCGCAGCCGTCGAGCGTGCGATCGAGGCGATCCTGGATGCCAGCGACATCCTCTTCGTCGGCTTCGGCGCCAGCGGCATCATCGCGCAGGACGCCCAGCAGAAGTTCCCCCTCTTCGGCGTCCCCTGCCAAGCCCCCGAGGACTTTCACCAGCAGTTCATCGCCGCGACGATGTCGGGTCCCCGCAGCGTGACCGTGGCGATCTCGAACACCGGGCACACCGAGCAGACCCTCACCGTCGCCCGGGCGGCGCGCAAGGCCGGCGGAACCGTGATCTCGCTGACGGGCCGGGTCAGCCCGCTGTCCGAAGTCGCGGATATTCCCCTGATCGTGCGCACTTTCGAAGACACCGACGTGTACACCCCGTCGACGAGCCGTCTCGCCGGGCTCGTGGTCATCGACATCCTCGCCACCGGTGTCGCGCTGCGCCGCTCCCCGGCCCACAGCGAAGCCATCCGCCGCATGAAGAGCGAGCTCGCGGCCATGCGTCACGCCGAGGGCGACGCCACCGAGGCCGACTCGTGACCGGGGTCGTGCTGGTCACCTCCCGCTCGTTCGGGTCGGGCGAGTACGACCCCGGAGCGGTCCTCGCGGAGGCGGGATACCGCGTCGTCCGCGCCGGCTCGTCGCACGATCTCGAGGAGCTGGCTCCCCTGCTCGCCGAGGCCGACGGGTGGATCGCCGGCACGGGCCCGGTGACCGCGGCCCACCTCGACCTCGCCCCGCACCTGAAGGGGATCGCGCGCTACGGCGTCGGCGTCGACAACGTCGATCTGGCCGCGGCGGCGGCGCGTGGCATCCCGGTCACGAACACTCCCGGCGCGAACTCGGCCGCGGTGGCCGAGCACACCCTCGCCCTCCTCCTGACGGCGCTGCGGGGCATCCCGGCCGCGGATCGTCGCGTGCGCGCGGGCGACTGGTCGGGCAAGCCCGCGCGAGAGCTCTCTGCGCTGACCGTCGGGGTCGTCGGGCTCGGTCGCATCGGACGCCTCGTGACCGAGCGCCTGCGCGCGTTCGGCGCCACGGTCCTGGGGGCCGATCCCTGGGTCGACGCCGGCGATCCGCTCTTCGAGACCGTCGAGCGCGCCGACACCGAGACGCTCTCGACCCGCTGTGATGTTGTGACACTACATGCGCCGGGCGGGCAGAAGGTCATCGACGAGCGGTGGCTGTCGGCCGCCGACCGGCCCGTTCTGCTCGTGAACACGGCTCGCGCCGACCTCGTCGACGAGGAGGCGGTCGCCCGCGCCGCCCGGCGCGGACGCGTGGCCGCGTACGCCGCCGACACCCTCGCCATCGAGACCGCCGGAGAGGCAGCATCGCCGCTGCTGGCCGCCGACCTCGCCGACCGCGTGGTCGTCACCGCGCATCTCGGGGCGCAGACCCGTGAGGGCGTCGACGGGATGGGGCGCATGGCGGTGAGCGACATGGTCGCACTCCTCCGCGGACAGGCTCCCGCGCACCCCGTGCCCGCTCACCCCGTGCCCGCATGAGCGGGTTCGTCCGAACCGTCACGGGCGACCTCGCCCCCGAGGCGCTCGGGAACGTCGACTATCACGAGCACCTCTTCCAGGTCTCGCCACTGCTCCCCGGCGACGACCTCGACGACGAAGCGGCCAGTGCCGAAGAGACGCGCCAGTTCGCGGCATCCGGATTCAAGACCCTCGTGGATGCCACACCCCTCGGTCTCGGCCGCCGCCCGGCCGCCGCACGTCGCATCGCGGAGGCCACCGGGGTCACAGTGGTCCTGACGACCGGACTGCACCGACGCGAGCACTATGGTGACGGACACCCGCTCCTCTCGGCCGACGTCGACACGCTCGCGGCAGCGTTCGAGGACGACCTCCTGCTCGGCGCCGCCGAGCCAGGCCAAACGCGCGATCCGGCGGTCCGGGCGGGTCTCCTCAAAGCCGGAATGGGCTACTGGCGACTGGATGCCATCGCCCGACGCTCCATCGAGGCGATCGGCCGCGCGCATGCGGCGACCGGCGCTCCGGTCATGGTGCACCTCGAGCACGGGACGGCGGCCTTCGAGGCGCTCGAGGCACTGGCGGACGTCGGCGTGCGGGCCGACCGCGTCGCCCTGGCGCACGTCGATCGCAATCCCGACCCGGGGCTGCACGCCGAGCTCGCGGCCACGGGAGCATTCCTCGGCTACGACGGACCCGCGCGTGCGCGCGAGCATCCCGACTCCGTCATCCTGTCCTGCCTGATCGCCACCGCCGCGGCCGGCGGCGGTGGCGATCAGGCA
>NZ_LDRU01000077.1 GCF_001476285.1 Microbacterium testaceum
GCCGGTGCGCAGCGACGCGACGGCGCCGGGCTTGGGCTCCGCTCCGCGGAACAGCTTCGGGGCGCCGAGACGACCGAAGCCACCGGGGGCGTCGAGCTTGGACGTGTCGACGACGCCCGCGAGACGCTTGCGCTCGGCGAGGCCCAGGAACCACGCGAAGGCGAGCGAGACGACGAGACCCGCGGCGAGCGAGGGGATCATCGGCACGAAGACGTCCGTGGGCTGCAGTCCCAGCGCGGTCGCGGCGCGGACGGTCGGGCCGCCCCAGGGGACGATGTTCATCGTGCCGTTCATCAGGCCCGCGACACAGGTGAGCACGACGGGGCTCATCCCCAGGCGCAGGTAGAGCGGCAGCATCGCCGAGGTCGTGATGATGAAGGTGGTCGAGCCGTCGCCGTCGAGCGAGACGGCGCCGGCGAGGATCGCCGTGCCGAGCACGATCTTGGCCGGGTCGTCGCCCAGCACGCGCGTGATCACGCGGATCAGCGGGTCGAACAGGCCGACATCGATCATGATGCCGAAGTACATGATCGCGAACATCAGCAGGGCCGCCGTGGGCGCCATCTTGCTGATCGCGTCGATCACCATGTCGCCGAGTCCGAGGCCGGCCCCCGCGATCAGGCCGAAGATCGTCGGGACGACGATGAGGGCGACCATGGGGGTGAGACGCCGGGTCATGATCAGCGCCATGAACGACAGGACCATGAGGAAGCCGAGGGCGACGAGCACGCCGTCGGCGGGCGTGTAGGCCACCGCGTACTCTTCGGCTTCGGCCGCAAGGATCAGGGGGGTCATCGCGACTCCTTCGTCGGGACGGGCGCGTCTCTCGCGCTCTCGATGCGGCGACCCTACGGATGCCGAGACCTCGACCGCGCGCTTGCTCGCATTGCGCGGGGTTATGCGCGTACCGTGTGTTCTGCGCATTTCGCGCACGCCGTCGCGGTCACCGCCGCGCGCGACGACGCCGAACCCGGAGGTCCCCATGCGGTTCGCCACCCGGATGCTCGTCGTGCAGATCGCGACCCAGATCGCCGTCGTCGCGGTGTGCACCGCGGTGTTCGCCTGGCTCGGCGTGCAACAGCTCAAGGCCGAGGCCGATTCGTCGGCTCTCAACATCGCCCGCGCGGTCGCCGAGGCCCCCGAGGTACGTGACCTCGTCGCCCGGTACTCCGCCGACCCGGGGACTCCGGATGCCGCCTCCCTCCGCGACGGCACGCTCCAGCACTACGCCGCCGACGTCACCCAGCGCACGCGCGGCCTGTTCGTCGTGATCACCGACGACCACGGCATCCGTCTGGCCCACCCCGACCCGGACCGCCTCGGCCAGGTCGTCAGCACGAGTTTCGCGGACGCACTCGCGGGCCGCGAGGTCGTCACGTGGGAGACCGGAACGCTCGGCGAGTCCGCGCGCGCGAAAGTCCCTGTGTACGCGCCCGACGGGGGCGCTCCGGTCGGTGAGGTGAGCGTCGGATTCGAACGCGCGAGCGTCTTCGACGACCTGCCCGCGCTGATCGCCGGGATCGCGGTGGCCGTGGCGCTCGCCGTCGCGATCGGGGCGCTCGTCGCGCTGCTCATGCGCCGCCGACTCGAGCGCCTCACCCTTGGCGTCCAGCCCGAGGAGCTCGTCGCCCTCGTGCAGACCCAGACCGCCGTTCTCGAGGGAGCCGACGAGGGCGTCCTCGCGATCGACGAGACGGGGGTCGTGCGGGTGTGCACCCTCACCGCCGAGCGCCTTCTCGGGATCACGGATGCCGTCGGCCGCCCCCTCTCCGACCTCGATCTCGCGCCGGCCGTCGCCGCGGCCCTCGCCGGTGACGGTGCGAGTACGGGGCTGCCGGTCGCAGGGCGGGTGGTGTTCATCGACGTACGCCCGGTGCGCCGCGGCGCTCGCGCGCTCGGCCGGGTCGCGGTGCTGCGCGACCGCACCGACGTCGCCGCGCTGTCGGGGCGGCTCGACAGCGTCCGCGCGATGGGCGACGCCCTCCGCGTGCAGCGGCACGAGAACGCCAACCGCCTGCACGCGGCGGTGGGCCTGCTCGACGCCGGCCGCACCGTCGAGGCACGCGCGTTCCTCGCCGACCTCGTCGACCGCGGCTCGGTGGACTGGGCCGTCCCGGGAATCGACCTCGTCGGCGACGCGATGCTGCAATCGTTCCTCGGTGCGAAGGCGCTCGCCGCGCGCGAACGGGGAGTGGTTCTGCGGGTCTCCGACGACACCTATCTCCGCGGCACCGTCGACGACGTGGAAGACGTCGTGGCGGTGCTGGGAAACCTCGTCGACAACGCCGTGACGGCCACGGCATCCGGTCCCGAACCCCGCGAGGTCGAGGTCGCCGTGCTCGGCGACGGCGACGCGATCGTGCTCACGGTGGCCGACACCGGGGGCGGGATCGCCGATGTCGACGCCGCCTTCGCCCCGCGCGAGCGCGACGACGACCCCGCGGCGGTGCACGGCCTCGGTATCGGCCTGCCGCTCTCGCGCGAGTTCGCGCGGCGCCGGGGCGGGGACGTGTGGGTCGTCGATCCGGGCGGTGACGGGCACGGTGCCGTCGTGGCCGCCCGCCTGCCCGGAGTCCTGCGAGGAGAGAGCGAATGACCGGTATCCGTGTCCTCGTCGTCGACGACGACTTCCGCGTCGCGGGACTGCACCGTGACGCCGTCGCCGCGCGCCCCGGCTTCGTCGCGCTCGAGCCCGCGCGCACGGTCGGCGAGGCCCGCGCCGCCCTCGCCGCGCACCGCCCCGATCTGCTGGTCGCCGACGTGTACCTGCCCGATGGTGACGGCGTGGAGCTCGTCCGCTCGGCCGGGATCGACGCCTTCGTCCTCTCGGCGGCGACGGATGCCGAGACCGTCCGGCGTGCATTCACCGCCGGGGCGCTCGCTTACCTCGTGAAGCCCTTCGACACGCGCGTGCTCGCGGAGCGGCTCGACCGTTACGCGCGGTACCGCAATCTGCTGACCAGCTCACGGCCGCTGTCTCAGGACGACATCGACCGCGCGGCATCCGTGATGCGCGGGGAGCGCGAGGGGCCGTCGCTCGCGCGCTCGGCCACCGAGCAGACGGTCCTCGCCGCTCTCGGCGCGGACGAGGCCTCGGCGACCGAGGTGGCCGAGCGCATCGGCGTCTCGCGCGCGACCGCGCAACGACACCTGACCGCTCTCGCCGAACGGGGTCTCGTGCAGGTGAGCCTCCGGTACGGCTCGACGGGTCGTCCCGAGCACCGGTTCCGCGCCGGCGCCTGACCCGCGCGCCCCGGCGCAGGCATGTCCCACTTTGTGCAGCTCAGCCCCGCCGATCTCGCACATTTGGGGACATGCCCCCGGGTGGCAGCGCGTCGCTGACGAACGCGTGTCCCACTTTGTGCAGCTCAGCGGCGCCGATATCGCACATTTTGGGACACGCCGCCGTGCGGCAGCACGCCGCCGGGTCACGCCTCCAGCACGACCCACCCGCGCGGCCCGAGCTCGACGCGCCCGTCCGTCGGCCACCCCTCGCCGGCCACGGGGGTCAGCCCGTCCGCCACCGGCAGCGACACCGGGTCGTCGCCCACGTTCAGCGCGACGACGACCGCGTCATCGCCGACCGCCGTCCGCAGGGCGAGAGCGGTATTGGTGACCTCGATGACGTCGGTATGCGCCCGCCACAGCCACGGCTTCCGGCGGCGCAGCGCGATGAGCGCGCGGTGGGCCTGCAGAATGCGCTCGTCGCCCCGCGCTTGCCCGGGGGTCGAGGGGAACGCGGGTCGCACCGCGTCGTCGCCCCCGACGCGTTCCTCCTTCACTCCCGTCCACCCGAACTCGTCGCCCGCGTACACCGACGGCGTCCCGGCGACCGTGAAGAGCACCGCGAGGGCGTGCAGCACGAGGTCACGCCCGACGGCCGAGGCGATCCGCGTGACGTCGTGGTTGCCGACGAACGTCTGCGGGACGAAGGTCCGCAGCATCTCGTCGTGCCGCTCGATCGCGTGCCGCAGCTCGAACAGGTTGCGGTCGGCGATGCCGTGCCAGATGCCCTGCCACAGCTCGTACTGCGTGAGCGAGTCCATCGTCGACTCCCGCACGATCGCCGGAGCGTCGCCGTGGATCACCTCGCCCAGGAACCACGCCTCAGGGAAGCTCTCCCGCACGCGGGGGAGCACCTCGGCCCAGAACGACGACGGCACCGCGTAGGCGGCATCCAATCTCCAGCCGTCGATGCCGCGCTCGAGCCAGTGGCACATGACCTCGACGACGAGGTCGACCACGGCGGGGGAGGAGTGATCCAGCGCGACGAGTGCCTCGTGCCCCTCGAACACGTCGGCCTCGAACCGTCCGCCGACCCAACGCCCGCGGAACAGGCTCGGCCCGTTCTCGGTCAGGTCGCGGAAAGCCGCGTGACCGCGCCCCACATGATTGAACACGCCGTCGAGCAGGATCCGGATGCCACGCTCCCGCGCCGCCGCGACCAGTCGGTCGAAGTCCCCGTCATCGCCCAGCCGAGGGTCGATGCGGAAGTGATCGACGGTGTCGTAGCCGTGCGTCTCGGAGGCGAACACCGGACCCAGCAACAGGCCGTTCAGCCCCAGCTCGATGACGTGATCGAGCCACGGCTCGAGGCGGTCCAGGCGGTGCGCCGGCGCGGCATCCGGTCCCTCGTTCTCACGGATCGGGGCGCCGACGAAGCCCAGCGGATAGACGTGCCACCAGATCACGTGTTCGGGCCACGAGGGCATCCGGTCTCCTCTCGATCGGGGGGGCGAGGCTCCCGACGCTATCCCGAGGGTCCGACACGGCGAGGGGGCTTGTCAGCGTCTGCGCTCGACCGAACCCACCCGTGCCCACAGCGCCGCTACTTGCGCGCGGCTTTCGACGCCGAGCTTGGTCAGCACCCGCCCGACGTGCGTCTTGACCGTGGGGAGCGAGAGGAAGAGCTCGGCCGCGATGTCGGCGTTCGACGCCCCGCGCGCCACGGCCTCGGCGACCTCCCGTTCGCGGGGCGTCAGCGACGCGAGGGCGTCGCGCTCGGCCGCGGTCGGCAGGCGGGTGTGGTCGGCGGCGAGCCGCATGACCTGGTCGAGTACGCCCGGGGCGAGCACCGGGCGACCGGATGCCGCTGCGCGCACCGCCGCGACGAGCTCGGCGGGAGGCGCGTCCTTGAGCAGGAACCCGCGCGCTCCCGCACGCAGCGCCCGCACGACGTCCTCATCGGCGTCGAAGGTCGTGAGCACGATGATCGCGCGGGAGGGGTCCGCGGCCACCTCGCGTGCGGTCGCGGTCAGGCCGTCGCAGCGCGGCATCCGGATGTCCATGAGGACGACATCAGGCTGGTGCCGGGCGATGACCGCTTCGGCTTCGAGGCCGTCCGACGCTTCACCGATCACGCGGATGCCGCGATCGGCACCCAGCACGAGCCGGAGCCCCGCGCGCACCTGCGGATCGTCGTCGACCACGACGACCGAGACGTTCGCGCCGCCGGTCACGCGGGACTCCACGGCAGGACCACGTGCACACGGTGCTCGGCCGGCCCCGCGGTGATGACCGCAGTTCCGCCTACCGCTCGCGCTCGCTCTTCGATGCCCACCAGCCCGAAGCCTCGCGGTCCGGAGGGTGGGTTCGAGACGGGATTGGCGACGTCGATCTCGAGGCGCTTCCCCTCGACCCCGGCGAGGTGAAGCGTCACCGGTGCGCCGGGCGCGTGCCGACGGGCGTTGGTCAGGCACTCCTGGACGATCCGGTACGCGTGTCGACCGATCGCCGGATCGAGCGTCGTGAGAGCGACGTCGATTCGCGCATCGACGCCGCTCTCCGCGGCGAGCAGCTCGTCGAGGTCGGCCAGCGTCGGTTGCGGGCGGTCCGCGTCGGCGGCATCCGGGTCGCGAACGACGGCCAGGATGCCACGCAGCTCGCCGAGCGCGCCGCGCGCGTTCTCGTGCACGGTCTCGACGGCCTCCGCACGCTCGAGGTCGTCGAGGTCATCGCGGTAGCGCAGGGCGCTCGCGTGCATCGCGGTGAGCGACAGGCGATGGGCGAGGACGTCGTGCATCTCCCGCGCGATGCGGGTGCGTTCGTGGTCGCGCGCGGCGGCTTCGCGCAGACGCTGCTCCTCCTCGACGAGCAGTGCTCTCTCGCGCAGCGACACGACCAGGGCGCGTCGCGCACCGATCGAGACGCCGACCGCGACGGTCGCTGCGAGCACGACGGCGAGGATGGCGAGGAGCAGAGCGACTTCGCCGAGAGGTGCGGGCCGACCGAGCAGATCAAAGCCGCTCAGCCCGACCGCCGCGACCCCGGCGATCCAGACCGATACCGCGAGGGCGATCTCACCGGGGCGACGACGCGTGGCGAGCGACGCCAGCGCCAGGAGGGCCGCGGGCGCCGCGAGAGACGACACGGCGCCGCAGAGGGCGAGCGCGACCGCGACGACGAGCGGCGCGCGGCGACGGAAGAGCACGACGACGAGAGCCGCGACGCCCATCGCGAGGTCGAGCGCGACGAGACCGCCGAAGCGGAGGGAGTCGGCATCCGCGCCGAGGTCGATGCTGAAGCCGACGTTGATGACGAGGAAGAGCACGCCCGCGGCGGTCACCGCGGCGAGGCGCCCGGTTTCGCCCCAGAGAGAGCGGCGGGGAGAGGATGAAGTGGTCATGTGCGCGAGCCTAGGAAGTCGATTCGCTCGCCCGGATCGTCCGAAGGTCGCACCCTCACGCCCGCGCCCGGTCCTCGGGCAGCGCGAACGCCTCGAGATCGAGCGCGCGAGCGCGCGCTGACTCGACGGCGGCGGAGACGGCCCCGATCGACACGATGTCGGCCCCGAGCGTCGAGGCCACGATCCGCGGGGCGGGAAGGTGCAGGGAATCCGGGAACGACTCGATCGCCGCCGCGATGATCGGGTCCGCTCCGGCGGCGATCGCGCCCGACACCACCACTCGCTCCACGTCGAAGAGGCTGCCGAAGATCGCGGCCACACCGGCGAGCGCCGGGCCGACCGCGCGTGCCGCGGCGAGGGCGCCGGCGTCACCCGCGGCCGCCAGATCCAGCACGGTCTTGGCGTCGATGCTCTCCGGATCGATCCCGCGCAACGCGCTGTCGACCGGAAGGGTCCCGGATACCAGGGCCGCCCGCGCCGCGTCCACGCACCGCGGGGCGAGGCCCCACGCGCTGCCGACACCCTCGACCTGGTCGAAGGCCACGGTCTCGCCGGCCCCTCCGTGCGCGCCGCGGAGGAGGTGGCCGTCGACGCTGATCCCCGCGCCGAACCTCTCTCCGGCGAGGAGGGCGACGAAGTCGTCGCACCCGACGGCCGCGCCGTGCGTGCGCTCGGCCACGGCGGCCAGGGTGGCATCGTTCTCGACGCGCACGACGGGCGCCCACGCGGCGAACGTGTCGACGAAGTCGGGGTTCATCCGCGCCCAGAAGCCGTCGTGGTGCACGGGGGAGCGTCCCGCCCGGTCGACCGGTGCCGGCACGCCGATGCACAGTGCGGCGAGATCGTCGCGCGAGCGCCGCGCTCGTGTGAGGGCCGCGTCCACCGTCGCCTCGGCCGCGCGGCGGCGTCGCTCGGGTGAGTCGAGCTCGGGGTCGACGGTGAGCCGCGAGGTCGCGAGGGTCGTGCCACGGAGGTCGGCGACGGTCGCGATGAGGTGACCGCGTCCCGCGTCGACCCCGACCACGAGTCCTGCGCTCGGTTGGAAGGCGAAGCGGCGGGCGGGACGCCCCTTCGAGTACTCGCCGACCGCGCGGGCGTTGGGCATCTCCGCGAGGAGCCCTCGTGCGGTCAGCTCGTCGAGCACGTCGATTGCCGTCGAGCGCGTCAGACCGACCGCGGCGATGACGTCGCTGGCGGTGAAGGCGTCCTCGTCCCAGACGCGGGTCAGCACCGCGTCGAGGTTGTGGCGGCGTAGCGACGGCGTCGTCGTCGTGGCATCCATCGGCTCTCTTGACCCCCCTGAGTTCTCCTGCAATACTGCCTGCATCACATTGATTTGGCGAGTAGATTTACTCGCCGACACAACATATTCGCAGCGCAGCGGAGGAGGCAGCTGGTGTCGACGAAGACGAGGGCCGGGCGACGATGGGTCGCCGCGACCGCGGTGGGGGTGCTGGGGGCGACGATGCTCGCCGGGTGCTCCGCCGACGGTCGCGAGACGATCCGCTTCACCTTCAGCAAGCGTGAGGCGCTGTCGTTCATGAACGACGTCGTCGCCGAGTACAACGCTTCTCAAGACAAGGTGCGCGTCGAGATGGACAGCTCCGGCGTCGACGTCGTGTCGGCGAGCTTCGTCCGCGGCAACCCGCCCGACATCATGCTCGCGAACTACAACTACGAGACCGCCCGCTTCGTTCAGCGGTGCGCGCTGAGCGATCTCTCGGGCACGACGGCCGCGAGCACGGTGCGCGACGACCTGCAGCCCCTCATGGACCAGTACGGCTCCTGCGAAGGGCGCACCAGCGCGCTGCCCTACTCGGTCATGGCGGCCTCGGTCATCTACAACAAGCAGATCTTCGACCAGTACGGACTCGAGGTTCCGACCACGTGGGACGAGCTGCTCCAGGTTTCCGAGACGCTGAAGGCCAATGGCGTCACGCCCTTCTACGGCACCTTCAAAGACGACTGGACCGTCGGACAGGGCTGGTACGACTACTCCGTCGGCGGATCGCTCGACGTCATCGACTTCTTCGACGCACTCGCCGCCGAGGGCGACGAGGTCGGGCCGCAGTCGGCGGTGTCGTTCGCGAAGGACTTCAGTGAGCCGATGGACCGCATGCTGGAGCTCGCTCGGGATTACACGAACCCGGATGCCGAGAGTCGGGCCTACGGCGATGGCAACCTCGCGTTCGCCCAGGGGCAGGCGGCCATGTACTTGCAGGGCCCGTGGGCGCTCGGTGAGATCGCCAAGACCTCGCCCGACCTTCCTGTCGGCACGTTCCCGCTGCCGATGACCGACGACCCGGACGACCTGAAGGTCCGCGTCAACATGGACCTCGCGGCCATCATCCCCGAAGCGTCTCGGCACAAGGATGCCGCGCGCGACTTCCTCGAGTACCTGTATCAGCCCGAGGTGATCGAGGCGTACAACGAGTCGCAGCTCGGCTTCGCGCCCACGAAGGACGCTCCCGCTCCGAGCGACCCACGCGTCGCCGGAATGATCCCCTACTACGACGAGGGACGTGTCTACCAGGGCGCCTCGGTGCTCGTGCCCAAGACCATCCCGGTCTTCAACTACGCGCAGGCGATGCTGTTCGGCGCCTCCCCGCAGGCCACTCTGAACACCCTCGACCAGGACTGGTCGCGGCTCGCCTTCCGGCAGCCGCCGGCCTCGACGAACGACGCATCCGGCGAGGAGGCCGCGCGATGAGCACCACGACCACGATCGTGACCGGCGGGAAGGCGACCGCGCGTCGCAGCACCCGCCGGGTCGAGCCGATCTACTACTTCTTCCTTCTGCCGACGCTCGTGCTGTTCACGCTGGCGATCACGGTGCCGGGGATCATCGGCATCTTCTTCAGCTTCACCGACTCCATCGGACTCGGCGAGTGGAGCTTCACCGGCCTGACGAACTACATCGCCATCTTCAGCGACCCGGCGATCCTGCAGAGTTACCTCTTCACCTTCGGGTTCTCGGTCGCCACCGTCATCGTCGTGAACGTCGCGGCGTTCCTGCTCGCGGTGGGGCTGACCGCGCAGATCCGCTTCAAGAAGGCGCTGCGCACGGTCTTCGTCATCCCGATGGTGATCTCGGGCATCATCATCGCCTACGTCTTCAACTTCCTCTTCAGCAACTCCGTCCCGCAGGCCGGAGCCTCGCTCGGCATCCCGTGGCTCGAGACGAGCCTGCTCGCCAATCCCGATCTGGCGTGGGTCGCGATCGTCATCGTCACCGCGTGGCAGGCGATCCCCGGCACGCTGCTGATCTACATCGCGGGACTGCTGTCGGTGCCCGGCGACGTCTACGAGGCCGCCGGCCTCGACGGGGCGAGCAAGACCCAGCAGCTCCTTCGCATCACGCTGCCGCTCGTGGCCGGGTACGTCGTCATCAACGTCATCCTCGGCTTCAAAGGCTTCCTCAACGCCTACGACATCATCGTGGGTCTCACCGGTGGTGGGCCGGGCACCGCGACCCGCAGCGTCGCGATGTCGATCATCCTCGGCTTCAACGGCGGCGACTACGCCTACCAGATGGCCAACGCGGCGCTCTTCTTCGTCGTGGCCGTCGTCATCTCGCTCCTCCAGCTCTCCCTGACCCGGGGAAGGAACACCCTGTCATGACCGCTCTCAACCAGCCCGCGCTCGCTTTCGAGCAGGCCGAGCTCACCGTCCCCGCGAAGCAGCGGACCCGTCGCCGCATCCGTCGCGTCGGCGCTGAGCGCATCAACTGGTCGGCGACGACCATCCTCGTGCTCTGCTCGCTGACCGTGCTGCTGCCGCTGTACGTGACCATCTCGATGGCGCTGAAGAGCGGGACGCAGGTCGTCGACGGAAACGCCTTCTCGTTCCCCTCGCCGATCAGCTTCGACGGCTTCGTGCAGGCGTGGACCCTGACGAAGTTCCCCGTGGGGCTCGCCGTCTCCCTCCTGGTCACCGCCGGCACGGTCGCGGCGACGATCATCCTCGCGGCCTTCGCCTCGTACGCGATCGCCCGCAACTGGGATCGCAAGCTCTTCCGCTACTCGTTCTTCTACCTGCTCGCGGCGATGTTCATCCCGTTCCCCGTGGTGGCGCTCCCGCAGATCCAGCTCACCGGCCGGGTCGGTCTCGACAACCCGGTCGGCGTGATCATCCTCGCCACGATGTTCCAGCTGAGCTTCAGCGTGCTTCTGTTCACGGCGTTCCTGCGCTCGATCCCGCTCGAGCTCGAGGAGAGCGCGCGCATCGACGGCGCGACGACGTGGCAGACCTTCTGGCGGCTCATCTTCCCGCTGCTCGCGCCGATGAGCGCCACCGTCGGCATCTTCGCGTTCCTCTACGCCTGGAACGACTTCATGATGCCCTCGCTCATCATCAGCGATCCGGCTCTGCAGACCTTGCCGGTGCGCCAGAACCTGTTCCAGACGCAGTTCAGCAACAACTACAACGTCGCCTTCGCCTCCTACCTCATGGCCATGGCTCCCGCGATCGTCGCCTACCTCTTCACCCAGCGATGGGTGATGGCCGGCGTCACGCAGGGCGCCGTCAAGGGCTGACACCCACCCCCGACCTTTCGAAAGGATCCCGTACGTGACCACCACCGCTCCCTCCGCCCAAACCCGCGAGCTCTCCGAGACTCCCGACTGGTGGCGCCAGGCCGTCGTCTACCAGGTCTACCCGCGCAGCTTCGCCGACACCGACGGCGACGGTCTGGGCGACATCAAGGGCATCACCTCGCGCGTGCCGTACCTGGCCGAGCTGGGGGTGGATGCCATCTGGCTCAGCCCCTTCTACCCCTCCGATCTCGCCGACGGCGGGTACGACGTCGCCGACTACCGCGACGTCGACCCCAAGCTCGGCACCCTGGCCGACATGGACGAGCTCATCGAGCGACTCCACGCCCACGGCATCCGGATCGTCGTCGACATCGTGCCGAACCACACCTCGGACAAGCACGCGTGGTTCCAGGAGGCGCTCGCCGCAGGACGAGGCTCCGCGGCACGCGAGCGCTACATCTTCCGCGAGGGCACCGGCGTCGAAGGCGCCGAGCCGCCGACCGACTGGGAGTCGCTGTTCGGCGGGTCGGCGTGGGAGCGCGTGGCGGACGGGCAGTGGTACCTGCACAACTTCGACGTCTCGCAGCCCGATCTCAACTGGGACAACCGCGAAGTGCGCGACGAATTCCTCACCACCCTCCGGTTCTGGAGCGACCGCGGTGTCGACGGCTTCCGCATCGACGTCGCGCACATGCTGACCAAAGACCTCACCGAGCCGCTGCCCTCGCGCGCCGAGCTCGAGGCGCTGCCCTTCGACGGGAAGCACCCGCTGATCGACCGCGACGACGTGCACGAGGTCTACGCCGAGTGGCGCGCCGTGTTCAACTCCTACGACCCGCCGCGCACGGCCGTCGCCGAGGCGTGGGTGCACCCCTCTCGGGTGCCGCTGTACGCCAGCGCCGAGAGCCTGGGCCAGGCGTTCAACTTCGACCTGCTCGAGGCCGACTTCGATCCCGCGCAGTTCCGCCGGATCGTCGCCGACAACCTCGCGCTCGCCGCGGAGTCGGGCTCGTCGACCACGTGGGTGCTGTCGAACCACGACGTCGTGCGCCACGCCACGCGTTATGGACTCCCGGATGCCGAGCGCGGAGCCGACGGTCGCCCCACGCTCAAGCACGGCAACGAATGGCTGCTCTCCGGCGGCCAGTCGCCCGCCCTGGACACCGCGCGCGGTGAGCGCCGGGCCCGCGCCGCGGCGACCTTCGTGCTGGGCCTGCCGGGCTCGGCGTACCTGTACCAGGGGGAGGAGCTGGGCCTGCACGAGGTGGCCGACATCCCCGACGCCGACCGGCAGGATCCGACGTTCTTCCGCAGCCCCGGGATCGACCAGGGGCGGGACGGATGCCGCGTGCCCCTACCCTGGACCGAGGACGGTCCCGCGTTCGGCTTCGGTGCGAACGGCGCGCACCTGCCGCAGCCGGAATGGTTCGGCACGTACGCGGTCGACCTCCAGGACGGCGACCCGGCCTCGACCCTGTCGCTGTACCGCCGTGCACTCGACCTGCGCCACGAGCTGCAGACCGACGAGCAGCTCGAGTGGATCGACACCGGCCGTGACGACGTGGTGGCGTTCGAGCGCCCGAACGGATGGACGGTCGTGACCAACTTCGGCACCGAGCCGGCCCCTCTCCCCGCGGGCGAGATCGTGCTGTCGAGCACCGCGCTCGAGGGCGACGCGCTCCCCGCCGAGACGACGGTCTGGCTCCGCCGCGCCTGACGGCCCGCGAGAGCCCCGCACCCCTTCCCGGGCGCGGGGCTCTCTCGCTCCCCACTCTCGTCGACTGTCCAAGACACGCCGTAACTCCCCGTGCGGTTACGGCGTTTCTCGGACACTCAACCGCAATCCGAGCGCACCCATGCCTCACCCCGGCGCTCGATCGCGCCGGCCGCGGCGAACGCGTCGAGCCACCCGCCCATCGGCCACTCGCCCCACCGCTCGTGGAACGTCGCGCCGTTGCGAAGGATGTCGTCGAGATGCTGCCACGGGGGAGACGACACCGGATGCCACTGGTGGAACGCATCCGCCCCGCCGATCCAGCGCATCTCGACGCCTCGTTCGCGCGCCGTCCACGCGAGGTCGGTGTCCTCGGCACCGTACCCCTCGTAGCCGGGGTGGAAACCTCCGATCCGTCCCCAGGTCGCGGGCGTCGCCGCGAACGACAGTGACCAGAACAGGTCGTACTCGGCGGAGGTCGCCGCGCGCGCCTGACCGAGAGGAAGCGCCGGTCGCGCGCGGTGCGGGCGCCGGAGAAACGGCAGGTCGGAGGCGCTTCCCGGGCGCTGCATGCTCGCGAGGTAGGTCACCGGGCCGGAGAGGAGGGCGGCCGGATCCGTCCGCGCTGCCGCCCGGTACGCGGGCAGCAGATCCGGACCAGGCAGGCAGTCCACGTCGAGGAAGACGAGCAGCTCGGCTCCCTCGTCGATCGCCCGTTCGGCGGCACGGTTCCGTCCCTCGCCGACCCTGATTCCCCGGGGTCCCGGCGGCACGTGCAACGTGTGGGTCCCGGCATCCCGGATGCCATCCGGCAACGTCTCGTCGAGCCAGGCCTCCACCCGCACGATGTCGTCGGCCACCTCGGCGAGCACCCGTCGTTGACGCTCGAGATGCTCGCGCCTGGCCGCGGAGGCGACCGTGATGACAGCGGTCCTCACGGCAGGATCCCTTCCACGGCCGCGGCCATTCGCTTCGCGGCCCCCGAGGCCTGCCAGCGCGTCCAATCGGGGGTGTCGCCCCCGGCTTGCTCGATGACCGCGGCCAGGTCAGAGGCCGAGATCGTGTCATCCACGGTCCGGGCGAGTCCCCACCTCTCGAGAGCGTCCGCGGTGGCCCGCTGTTCGTCGAAGGGGCGGTCCTGAGCGATCACGACGGCTCGAGCCCCGGAGGCCGCGAGGTCGGCGACACTGTTCTGCCCGGCCGCGCTCACGATCACTGTGCTCCGACAGAGCAGGGGCCACGGATCGTCGACGCGGGAGTGGTCGTCGTGTCCTATGGAGCGGACATCCCATCCGCCGGCCGAGAGCCGGGTGGTCAGCTCGGCGTGCACGGCGGGGTCGAGGACGCGTCCGAGGAAGAGAACCGCCCGTGGCTCGCGGGCGTTGTCGTGCGTGCGCGCGTCGAATCGCGAGATCCCCCCGGTCCAGACGAGGCGATCGGCATGCGCCGTGAGGCCGGGGGTCGGGACCGCGCCGTGCGGCCACGGCGCCACGATGCGATCCGCCAGGCGGTAGGCGAGGGCATGCGGGGCGTCGGTCCGCGCCCCCGGCTGGGTCACCGCGACGGTGCGCAGGCCCAGGAGGCGAGCGAGAGCGACCACCTCGGCACTCACGTCGACGACGAAGGCGCCGAGGTGTCGCTCGGCGGCGACCCGGGCGATCGTCGCCAGTCGTTCCCGATGACCTGGGTGATCGTGCGGCGCCCAGTGCAGCGCCCCGCGTGCCGTCGGATCGGCGCTGCGCGGATCGAGCACGGTACCGTCCGCGGTCTCGACGGCATCGGCATCCGCGGGCAGCTTCACCCATTCGACCGCGGGGTCGAGTCCGGACGGTCGCGCCGACGACGAGAACGCCACGACGGGAACCCGCAGGTGCGGCTGCACGGCGAGGAACCGGGCGACGTGCCCGAATCCGTGGTGGTGGACGTACCAGCCGATCACCACGACACCGCCGGCGCGCGTCGCGCGGCGACGGGCTGTGCGGTGTGTGACAGCACGCGCTCCACTTCCCGGTAGCGCTGCGCGAGAGAGTGCTGGCGCACCGCGGCCCGCCGCGTCCATACCCGGGTGAGGGGCTCACGCGCTCCCCGGGCGGCGAGCTCGGCGGCGGCCTTCCCGAGCGCGACGACGTCGCCGGGGGTGACGGTCGCCGATCCCGGCATCCCCGCGAGGACCTCCGAGACCCCGCCGATGTCGAACGCGGCGACGGGGGTTCCGGTGGCCAGTGCTTCGGCGATCACCAACCCGAAAGGCTCTTCCCACATCGGCGTCACGAGGGCGACCGCCGACGACCCGACCAGGCGGCACAGATCGGGCTGGCGCAGCGGCCCGACGTAGCGCGCGTGCGGTCCGAGCCGGGGCACGACCTCCTGCTCGAAATAGTCGACGTCGCCGATCCGCCCGGCCAGCACGAGGTGCGCCCCGACGGCGCGCGCCGCTTCGATCGCCAGGTGAGGGGCCTTTTCCGGCACCACGCGACCCGACCACACCCACGAGGGTCCGCCGTCGCCGCGCGTCCACTGCTCGGTGTCGATGCCGTTCGGGAACACGAACGCGTCCACCCCCTCCACCGACCACGCGCGTGCGGTCGCTTGGCTGACGGCGACGAAGCGGTGAGGGCTGTCACGCACCTGCCCGGCCGCTTCGAGCAGCGGTTCGAGGGGAGGGGTGTGCAGGGTCGTGACGACCGGGATCTCGGCCTCTCGACTCCACCGGATCGGCGCCGGATGAAGGCTGTGATTATCGACGACGTCGTAAAGGTGGCGGTCGGCGATCAGCCGATCGCGCGCGGCCTCGAAGGCCGCATCGACCGCCCCGGCGTAGCCGAGGGGGTAATCCGTATCCGACGACTCCTCGGGGCGTGTCCACGCGGGCGTCGGCAGGCGGAACTCGGGTACGTCGCCGAGGTAGTCCGATCCGTCCGCCGCGCACAGCGTGACGTCGTGGCCTCGCGTGCGCAACCACCGCACCCGGTCCCAGACGCACGCCTCCAGCCCGCCGGCGTGCGGCTGGCGAAGCGGATAGCGCGACGGCGCGACGACGAGGACGCGCAGCGGACGCGCCGCGCGGTTCATGCGGCGTCCGTCGTCTGCAGAGCCCGGCGGTAGATCTCCACGTGGGCGGCGCGCACGCGATCGCGCTCGACGAACCGCTCGGTTCGCCGCCGCGCGACCTCCGCTGCTCTCCGCGGCGATCCCGGTGTCGACCACGCCGGAGCGGTGGCGTCCGTGATCGCCCGCGCGAGCGAGACCGGTTCCCCCACGGTGAACGCGTGGAAGTCGTCCGGGTGTTGCGCCGAGATGTGACCGACGCGCGTGCCGATCACCGGTACCGCGAGGTCGAAGCACAGCTCCGCCCACCCCGACTGCGTGCCGTGCCGGTACGGAAGCAGACACGCGTCGAGGTCGGCGAGCCAGCTCGAGAGCGCGTCGTCGTCGAGACGGTCGCCGCGCTCCAACGTCACGCCGTCCGCCTCCGCGGCGAGTCGGTCGATGGATGCCGCCGCCTCCGCGTCGCGGACGCGCTCGTTCACCCGTACCACGGCCTCGACGCGCGCGCCTTCGGCGCGGAGGTCGGCGATCGCCCGCACCAGGGTCGCCACGGTGCCCACCCCGTCGATGTTCGGTCGCAGGTCGCGCAGGTGCACGCCCACCCGGGTCGTCGCGCGGGGCGTACCGATGGGCGGGTCCTCCGCGCCGAGCAGCGTCGGGTGCGGGACGACGGTCGTCGACCGGCCGTACACGCGGCGCACCTCGGCGTCGGCGGATTCGGTCAAGGTGATCAGCTGGTCCGCCGCGGCGGTCAGGACGGCAAGTGATGCGCGATGGGCGTCCTGCGATGCGAGCTGGGGGTTCTCCAGGTCGTGGACGGTGTACACGAGCGGACGCCGGACCCGCCGCAGCGCGGCTACGGTCTCTGCGAGGTCGTCCGGGCTGTACGACTCGATCCCGAAGTGTAGGTGCACGAGATCGAACTCCGCCGCGTGTGCTTCCAGCCAGGCCGGGAGCAGAACCTGCGGCGGCCACCACTGGCCCTCGGGCGCACCGGGGACCGCGGGGTCGCCGAGCAGGTCCACCGCTCGGCGGTCCGTGACGGCGTCCACGTACGGATGCGAGGACGGCACGGCGGCCACCCGGATCGGGGGGATGGTGGGGGCGTCGATTCTTTCTCCTCCTCGTGCAGTGGACTTCGTCGGTGCGCGTACCGCATCGACGGAGACATCGCAATGCAACGGGGCGGTTGGGACGACGACGGCACCGACGGATACGTTCACAGCATGAGCGGCGACGAGGGTGGCGAGACGAGCCTTGCGGACCACGGCGGGACGGTGATAGCGCGCCGTCGCCACTACGCGGAGTTCTTCGGCGAGGCCCCGCTTCCCGCCCGCTTCGGCGTGGTCGTCGGCAACTGCCAGGCCGAGTCCCTGCGCCTCGTGATCGCTTCTGAGGCGCTGCCCGCCATCCGGATTCCGGCCGTGCACGAGCTCACCGCAACCGACGCCGCGCGCCTGCATGACGTGCTCGCACGGGCCTCGTTCCTCGTCGCACAGCCGGTCCGTGACGATTACCGGGGCCTCCCTCTCGGTACCGCGCAGCTGCGCGCGTCTCTCCCGAGCGATTCCCGCGTGGTCCTCGTCCCCTCGATCCGCTACGCGGGCCTGCACCCGTTCCAGGCCGTGCTGCGCGTGCCCGGATTCGAGTCCGATCCGCCGCTGGTGGCCTACCACGACGTGCGACTGCTGGCCGAGGCTGCGGGCCTTCCGGTCGCCCGCGAGCTGCCGGCGGAGTCCGTCCGCGAAGTCGCCGCAGACTCGATCGCCGAGCTGCGGCGGCGTGAGGCGCTCGGCCTCGACGTCGCGGCATCCGACCTGTTCACCCCCGTCGTCGCCGACCTCGCCCGCACGGTCAACCACCCCGGCAACGCCGTCTTCCTCCCTCTCGGCGAGCGGGTGGTCGCCGCCCTCGGCGAGCCCGGACGAGCGGTCGATCCCGGGCGTCCGATCCTCGCCGGGGTGCGCGCCCCGCTCGAGGAGTGGGTGGTCGATGCCTGGAACCTGGATACCGAGCCCCAGCCCGACTGGACCGTCGAGGGCGAGATCCTCCCCACCGCGACCGTGTCCGAGGCCCACCGCGCCTGGTACGCCGAGCGGCCGGAGTTCGTCGCCGCTGCCGTCACGCGCATTGCCCCGCTCCTGCACCGCTGGCGGGCGGCGTGACGGCCCCGGTCCTCCTCGTCCACCCCGGCCCCCACGGGGTCGCGGTTTACGGGCGTGACCTCGCCGAGGCGCTGACGGATCTCGGGGCCGATCCTCGGGTGATCGACCCGGTGGCGATTTCATCCCTCACCCCGGGTACCCCTGTTCACGCCCAGATCACCGACCGGCTGTGGGGAACGTCGCCCGAGCACGCGACCGAGCACGTCCTGGCGCTGGCCGCCCGTCATCCGCTGACCGTGACCCTGCACGACGTTCCGCAAGCCTCGGATGGGGAGCGCAACCGGCCCCGCAGGCGAGCGTTCTACGCGGCGGTCGCCCGAGCGGCACGGGCGATCGCGGTCAACAGCGAGCATGAGCGCGCGTTGCTCGATGAAGAGGGCGTGTGGAGCGGGCCCGTCGCCGTGGTGCCGCTTCCCGTCACCGCGCACACGCTGTCGACCCGTCCCCGACTCGACGACGCCGTGGGGGTTCTGGGGTACTTCTACCCGGGCAAGGGACACGACGAAGCGCTCGCCGCGACCGTCGCGGCGGGACTGCCCCGGCTTCGCGTACTCGGGCGAGCATCTGACGGTCACGCCGACGAACTCGACGCCTTCGTCCGGCGCGCCCGCGATCTCGGGGTGAGGACCGAGGTCACAGGCTGGCTCGACGAAGCCGAGATGGCGGTGCAGGCGCGCACGGTCGCGGTTCCGGTGATCGCCCATCGGCACGTCTCGGCGTCCGGGTCGCTGGCGTCGTGGATCGGCTGGGGCCGTCGACCCGTCGCGGTCCGGAACCGCTACATCGACGAGATGTCCGCGCTGCGTCCGGGCACACTGCGCTCCGTCGAACCGGAGGCCCTGCCGGGTGCGATTCGTGAGGCTGTCGACGACCCGTCCTCGACCTGGCACGGCGTCGACCCCATCCCGTTCGACCGGGCCGAAGCCGCCCGCGCGTACCTCCGGTGGTGGGCCGAGGTGCTCTCATGAGCACACCCGGGTGGGTGGTCGGCAACCGATGGGACGACATCGCGGACATGCCGTCACGCCTCGCGCGGGTGAGCGTCATCGTGACGCACTACGACCAGCAGGCCGAACTCGACCGGACGCTCCTCGCGCTCTCGCGTCAGGACTATCCCGCGCACCTCGTCGAGATCGTCGTCGCCGACGACGGCTCTCCCTCCGCGCCGATCGTGCCCCCGGGCGTCCGGGTCGTGAGCCAGCCGGACCTCGGTTTCCGCGCAGCCGCCGCGCGGAACCGTGGCGTGGCCGCCAGTACGGGCGAGGTCCTGTGCTTCCTCGACGCCGATACGGCCCCCGAGCCGGGGTACGTCCGAGCGATGACGCGCCTGCCCGCGCTTCTGCCCGAGGCGGTCACGGTCGGGCGACGCCGGCACGCCGCCCTCGCGGGGGTGGACCCGTCCGCGCCGATCGCCGAGATCGCTCCGACCGTCGAGCTGTCCGAGCCGCAGTGGCTTCTCGACGCGTACGCCCGAACCGAGAACCTCCGGCTCTCCGACGACCGTTGCTACCGGTACATCATCGGTGCCGTCATGGCTTGCTCGCGCGTGATGTTCGACGACGTCGGAGGATTCGACGAGAGCTTCTCGTCGTATGGCGGCGAGGACTGGGAATGGGCGCATCGCGCCTGGCAGGCGGGTGCCGTCTTCGCGCACATCCCGGATGCCGTCGCCTGGCACGACGGACCCGAGTGGGCCGAACGAACGGGCGTCGATCGTGCCCGCGAGGGCAACGCGCAGACGCTCTTACTCGCCGACCTGATCCCGGTCGACGGATCCTCCGGTCGCGGCCTGTTGCCCAGTACCCCCGACCTCGCGATCCACCTGGACGGAGAGTTCGCGTCGGCAGCGACCTTCCTGTGCGTCGACTCGGTCCTGGAGGCGTTTCCTCGTGCAACGGTGATCCTGGATGCCGCCCCCGCCGTGCCAGTCCTGACGACCGACCCGCGGCTCGTGGTGGGGAACGTCCCCGACGCTCGCGTGGTGCTCCGGCTGACACAGCCCGTCGTCATTCTCGACGCCGACGAACTGCGCGAGCGACTCGCGATGCTCGGCCAGGGAGACGAGGGACGTCTCATCGTCCGGTCTGCGGACGGGACGGCCATCGGCGAGGCGGCCTCCCGTCGGGCGCGGCGCCGTGAGGAGCGATGGCACGGAGCGGTCGGGTTCACGACGGGCACCGTCGTGACGAACGGAGTCCTTCCCGTGGGTGACGAGCCGCACCTCGAGTCGTGGGTGGGCCGATGGGGCGGCGCCGAGCGCTGGACGTGAAATCCGCGGATTTCCGCGGTTTCGGGGGTGCGACACGCCCGGGCGGTGGTGTGGATTGGACGAGTGCGCGGGATCCGCGTAACTTATTACTTGTTCGCCCCACAGGGGAGAGCGGAGCGGCCGAAAGGCCCCGCGTCCTCTCAAGCGGTGAACCACCCCCAACACAGCACTTGAGAGTTTCGATTCTCTGGTCTACAGTTGGGATCCTGCCACTCGGCGCCTGTCATCGACACAAACTCTTCCTCTGGAAGTCTGTTTCGTCGTGTTGACTGCCCGACGCGGCATATTTAGAAGTGAACTGCCTCACG
>NZ_LDRU01000078.1 GCF_001476285.1 Microbacterium testaceum
CGACCACCCCCACCCCGACTCCGACATCGACGGCCGCTCCGGTCGACATCCGCGTCTACGTCGACTACCTCTCCACCGAAGCCCGCGAGTTTCAGGTGGCCAACGCGGAGCAGCTCTCGAAGTGGGTCGACGAGGATGCCGCGAAGCTGACGTACTACCCGGTGGCGATGCTCACCTCCAAGTCGAACGGCACGAAGTACAGCCTCCGTGCCGCCGGCGCCTCGGCCTGCGTCGCCACGCACGCGTCGGATCGCTTCTTCGCCTTCAACCACGAGCTGCTCACCAACCAGCCCGCCGTCGACTCCGAGGGTTACAGCGACCAGCAGCTCGCCGACATGGCGCAGGGCGCCGGGGTCAGCGACGTCGCGACGGTGCGCTCGTGCATCGAGGACGAGACCTACACCGGCTGGGCGAAGGCCGCGACCGATCGCGCGATCAAGGGCCTCCCCGACACGAAGGGCCTCGCGCTCACCACGCTGCCCACCGTGCTCGTCAACGGCACCCCGTACGTGGGTCACATGGACGACCCGAAGGAGTTCGCGCAGTTCGTCCTGACGATCGACAGCAACGCGTACTACTCCACCGCGACGCCGACCCCCACGCCCTCCGCCACCCCGACGGCCACGCCTGCGGGCTGACCCGGGGCTGCGCGGGAGGCGCTCCCGCGCATAGCTAGACTGGGACGCCTGCCGGCTTGGCGCAATTGGTAGCGCACCGTACTTGTAATACGGGGGTTGCAGGTTCAAGTCCTGTAGCCGGCACCACGTTCGATTCCCCCCCTCGTGTCCAGCCTCGCGAGGGGCCTGGCCCGCTCACGGCCGGCTCTCATCGATTGTTCACACGATCGGAACGTCGTCGATGCCCCAGGGGCCGGCGGCGGTGGCATCCTGCACGTGAGGAGGACTCTCATGGCTCGCCCACGCGTCGTCACCCACGCCTACCGGTACCCCACGGGCTGGCAGGAAGTGAAGCACGAGCGCCTCACGCGAGAGTACGCCCGGGCCCTCAGTGCGGAGGGTTTCACGCTCGTGCGTGCCCGCCGCGGGTTCTTCGACGTACGCGAGGTCTCGCTGAGCTGGTACACCGGCTGAGGCGCCTCAGCGCAGCGCGACCCGCAGCCAGGCGACCCCGTGCGCGGGAAGCGTGCGGCCGGGCCGGAGCGAGACCTTGACGCCCTCGACGAGGTCCACGGCGTCGGGGACCAGTCCAGACAGGGTCAGCGGGGCGATGTGGACGGCGTGATCGCCGACGTTCGCGAGAACGAGAACCGAGCTGCCCGCCGCCCCCGGACGCAGGAAGCCGACCACCGAGTCGTGGTGCGCGTCGAAGGCGATGAGCTCGTTGCCCGCGAACTCGGGCGTCGCCCGCCGCACGTCGATGAGGCGCGTCAGTCGAGCGAAGATCCGACCCGCCGGGGTCCCGGCATCCATTCGGTCGGCGTAGCCCTGCACGGGACGGAAGGGGCGGTGCACCCACCGGCTGTCCCCGGCTTCGTCGGGGCGGTCGCGGTAGCCGTAATCGTTCAGCTGGGCGACCTCGTCGCCGAGATACAGCAGGGGAATGCCCCCGGTCGACAGCGCGAGGGCGTGCGCGAGGATGACACGGTCTTCGCCGCCGGCGTCGCCCGCTTCGATTCCCGCGAGGGATGCCGTGGTGCCGGTGACGCGGGCGTCGCCGGTGCGCGGGTTCTCCTGGAACGGCACCCCGCGGGCGAAGGTCCCGTCCGCTCGACCGACGTAGAAGTCGTTGAGGAAGCGGCGGTGCGGGTAGCCGTCGATGCCGAGTTCGGCGGCATCCTCGTCGGCGAAGGTCCAGCCGATGTCGTCGTGGCTGCGCACGTAGTTGACCCACGCGGTGCCCTCGGGCAGGGCGTGCCGACGCTCCAGCGCCTGCTGCAGCAGGCGCCCGTCCCGGGTGGCGAGGGCCTCCCAGGTGAGGGCCATCTGCAGGGGGTTGTAGGAGATCTGGCACTCGTCGGGCGAGATGTACGAGACGACCTCGTCGGGATGCACGATCGCCTCGGACTTGAACAGCAGACCGGGCGCCGCCATCCGCAGCACGGCGTTGAACGCCTGCAGGAGCAGGTGCGCCTCCGGCAGTGACTCGCACGTCGTTCCGAGTCGCTTCCAGATGAAGGCCACGGCATCCATCCGCAGGATCTCGACGCCCTGGTTTGCGAGGAAGAGCATCTCGCCCGCCATCGCCTCGAAGACGGCGGGGTTGGCGTAGTTCAGGTCCCACTGGAAGTGGTAGAACGTGGCCCAGATCCACCGACCGTCGTCGAGTTGCACGAATGAGCCGGAGTGGTCGTCGGGGAAGATCTCGCGCGTCGTCTGTTCGTAGGCGTCGGGCATCTCGCGGTCGGGGAAGATCAGATAGAAGTCTTCGTACCCGGGCTCGCCGGCGACGGCCTTCTGCGCCCACTCGTGCTCATTGCTCGTGTGGTTGAAGATGAAGTCGACCACGAGGGAGATGCCCGCGCGGCGGAGGTCCGCGGCGAGCGCGGCGAGCTCCTCCATCGTTCCCAGCGCGGGGTTGACCCGTCGGTAGCTCGACACGGCGTAGCCGCCGTCGCTGTTGCCTTCGGGGCTCTCGAACAGCGGCATCAGATGCAGGTAGGTCAGCCCCAGCTCGCGGAAGTACGGGATCTGATCCCGGATGCCACTGAGACCGCCCGCAAACCGGTCGACGTAGCAGACGCCGCCGAGCATGCTCTCGCTCTCGAACCAATCGGGCTCGCCGTCTCGCGCGCGGTCGAGAGCGCGGAGGTCCGCGGGACGCTCCGCCCAGGAGCGGTGGGCGAGGTCGACGAGGGATGCCAAGCGCTCGAGACCGTCGGACCGCTCGCCGTAGAGGCGGACGAAGAGCTCGTGCAGACGGGGGAGGTGCAGTTCGGCATGAGCGAGGAACTCGCGATCGGTGCCCGACGACGCGGTCAGGTCTCCGAGAATGCGCGATACGTCGTGGGGGCCGGGGCGGAGCTGGGTCACGGGGACAGCCTGACGCATGCGTGCGGGCGACGTCGACATCGACGTGGCTGTCCGGCCGTCTCGAAGGCCTTTCCTGCGCTCTCTCGCAAATTGTGTCGCAAAAGTGGTACAGATTGTGCTAAGAATGTGGCACGAAAGGTGATTGCCGTGAGCCCCGAGAATGTGTGGAACGTGTGGAATCGGATCCTGCGGGCGTCCCCGTGGGAGATCGTCTGGGGGCTGCTGTCGTCGCCCGTGGTCTGTGCCGCGCTCGGCATCGCGCTCGCTCTCGTCGTGGTGCGGGTGCGGCGCGGGAGCTCGACGGGGCGAAGCGTCCTCCGTGGGGAGCGGGTCGCGGTCGGCGCGATCGCACTCGTCGTCGGGGTCGTCTGGGTCGTCGACATCGCGTTGCGCGGCTACGTTCTCGACATGTCGGCCACCGTGTCGTGGTGGCGGTTCGCCGTCGCGCCGATCGCGGCTGCGGCGGGGATGGCGGTCTGGGGTGTACTCCTGCGGACGAAGGCGCCGCGGCGCACCGTCGACGCGACATCGGCGGCCAGGCGCACCTGGACGACGTTCGGCTCCCGCCGCGGCATCCGGATCCTCGTCGCGCTGATGCTCGTCACCTCGTGCATCGTCGTCGTGTTCGGTCAGATGTCCACTGCTCTCGACCCGGGCGTCGCCGCTCACGTGGCCCTGGACGTGCCCAACGTCGAGGCGCCACCCATCGTGACCGTCTTCCCCGGCTGGGCCTATGGCATCCCGTTGCTCGCGGGAGTGGTCGCGCTCGCCGCCGCCGTCGTGTTCGCCCTGCACCGGAACGCCGTGCGTCCGTTCTCGGACCGTGTCCGGCTCGACCTGGAACGCTCCGGCCGATCCGATGCGGCGCGTGACGTCGTCACGCTCGCTCTCGGTGTGGTGCTCATCGCGCTCGGCGGGCTGCTGCACATGGCGCGTTCGGGTGCGGTCACGACCATGATCGTCGTGACGGATTCGGGTGCCGAGGCGCGCCACGACGTCTCGCTCCCGCACGCCGATCTGATCCTCGCCGGAGGGTTCGTGGCACCGTTCCTGCAGATCGCAGGCTGCGTGCTCCTGGCCCTGCTGGTCGTCCACGCCATCGGTCTCGTCCGTGCCCGACCGCGGCGCTCCGCTTCGCCGGTGGAGGTACCGGTATGACGGATGCCGCGCGCACGCGATCCGAGATCATCACCGCTCCCATCGATCTGCACCGCTTCTTCCGCGGTCTGATCCTGTCGGGCCGGCTCGGAGAGGGGGAGAAGCTGCCCACCGTGCGGCAAGCGGCCGCCGATTTCGGAGTCGCGCCCGGCACCGTGCAGAAGGCGTACCGCGCGCTCGAGCACGAGGGTCTCATCGTGAGCCGGGTGGGATCGGGGACGCGCGTCGCGCCGGGCGTCGCTCCGCTGCCGGCCGACTTGGCCCGGCAGCTTCGCACCCTCGTCGACGCGGCCGTCGCCGAGGGGGTCGCGGTCGACACCCTCGCCGACGTGCTCCGGGTGATGTGGAACGACGCGCACACCCGCTGAGCGAGGCGACGAGCACCGTCGGCTCCCGTGGCGGCGCGTGAGGCGTCGTACGATCGACGATGGCCCTCACGGCGAGCGGCCGCGAGGAGAGCACCATGGCGCAGCGCGGGTCGATCGTCGCCGCCGTGGGTGGCGCCGTCGCGGTGGGGGCGATGACCGCGGTGCAGACGCGGGTGAACGGCAGCCTGGGCGCGGCGCTGAACGACGGCGTCCTCGCGGGAGCCGTCTCGTTCGGCTCCGGGCTCGTCGTGGTCTTGGCGATCGCCCTGGTGCTTCCTGCCGGGCGGCGCGGGATCGGTCGTCTGCTCGCGGGGGTGCGAGCGCGATCGATACCGGTGTGGATGCTGCTGGGCGGAGCCGCTGGCGCTTTCACCGTCGCGAGTCAGGGGCTGACCGTCGGGGCGATCGGGGTCGCCCTGTTCACCGTCGGGTTCGTCGCGGGCCAGACCAGCGGGGGACTCGCACTCGATCGGGCCGGCTACGGTCCGGCCGGCGTGGTGGCGGTGACCCGCCCCCGCCTGATCGGCACCCTCCTGGCGATCGCGGGGGTCGGCGTCTGTCTCGCGGACGGAGCGGTCGGCAGCGTTCCGCTCTGGATGATCCTCATCCCCGTCGTCGCGGGGGCCGGAGTGTCGTGGCAGCAGGGCACGAACGGGCGGCTGCGGGTGCGCGTCGACAGTCCTCTCACCGCGACCCTCGTGAACTTCCTGGGTGGCACGATCGTGCTGATCGCCGCTGCCGCCATCCACATCGGGTACGCCGGCCCGCCTCGCGCTCTCCCGACCGACCCATGGCTGTATCTCGGCGGGACGATCGGCGTCGTCTACATCTTCCTGTCGGCGCAGATCGTGCGACGCACCGGAGTGCTCCTGCTCGGCCTCGGCTCCGTCACGGGTCTGCTGAGCACGTCGGTCGTGCTCGACGCGTTCTGGCCGGCGCCCGCGGCCCCCTCGACGCCGATCGCCCTCCTCGCCGCGGGAATCGCCCTCCTAGGTGTCGCGGTCGCGGCGGTCCCGTGGCGCCGCCGCACACGCTGACGCCGCCGGCGACCACGTCACCGGCGGCGTCACGCGGGAGGATCTCAGAGAGCGGCGGCTTCGCCCTTCGCCTTCTTCCGGGATTTGGTCCCGGGCAGTCGCGAGATGTGCTTCGTGGCATCCACGGTCTTCCGGCGGACCGGACGCGAGCGCTGCGGCTTGCCGCCGACGTAGAGCCACCCGAGCAGGACCTCGCCCTTCTTCAGGCCGTGGGCCTTCGCCAGCGACTTGCTGCGCGTCTTGTCGTCGGTGCGCCAGAACACGCCGAAGCCGGCCTCATCCAGCGCGAGGCTCAGCATGTGGGCGACTCCGGATGCCACGGCCTCCTGCTCCCACGCGGGGATCTTCTTCGACGACACGTCGGCGACCACGGCGAGGATCAGCGGGGCGCGGCGCGGCTTGGAGGAATGGCCCTTCTTGCCGTCCGCCTTGTTCAACGCGCGCGCGAGGATGTCGCGATCGCTCCCGCGGATCTCGATGATCCGCCACGGACGCAGCGACTTGTGGTCGGCGACACGACCGGCCGCGGCGACGAAGGCCTCCAGTTCGACGCTCGTGGGGGCGAGATCAGTGACCTTCGACCACGACCGCCGGTCGCGCATCGCCTCGAGCGCGCTCACGCCTGCGTTTCCGGGGTGAAGTTCAGCGACAGCGAGTTCATGCAGTAGCGGTCGCCGGTGGGCGTGCCGAAGCCGTCGGGGAAGACGTGGCCCAGGTGCGATCCGCAGTTCGCGCAGCGCACCTCGGTGCGCTGCATGCCGTGGCTGTTGTCCTCGAGGAGCTCGACGGCCTCGGGCCGCACCGACTCGTAGAAGCTCGGCCACCCGCAGTGCGAGTCGAACTTTGTGCCGCTCTGGAACAGCTCGGCGCCGCAGGCGGCGCACGTGTAGAGGCCGGCGCGGCTCTCGTCCAGGAGCTCACCGGTCCACGCGCGCTCGGTCCCCGCCTGGCGCAGCACCGCGTACTGCTCGGGCGAGAGCTCCTCGCGCCACTGGTCGTCGGACTTTTCGACGGCATAAGTCATTGGAAGGTCCCCTTCTTTCGCGTCCTATTCTCTCGTGCCGGACGCCGATCAGGTCGGCGAGAGAGAATTCTCGGATGCATCAGGATGCCGCGACCTCCGTCGTCGATCGCTACCGCCGTTTCGCGCGCGACGAGGCTCCCGGCCGGTCGGTGTTGTACACGATCTGGGCGGAGCGCGTCGTCGCCGATGCCGAGGTGACCGAGGTCGTGGCGCGCATCGCGGAGACGCACCGCCAGCCGCCGCTCGTGTTCGCCGTGATGCGACTCCTCGGTGCACCGGACGGCGTCGACGCCTGGGCGGACTGGGTGGTCGCTCACGCGGACGCCCTCGTCGCGGAGTGCGATCGTCGGAGCGTGCAGACGAACGAACCCCAGCGCTGCGCGGCGTTGCTGCCGGCGCTCTCGCTCATCGAGGGGCCGATCGCGCTCCTCGAGGTCGGCGCGAGCGCGGGTCTGTGTCTGTACCCCGATCGCTACTCCTACCGCTATCGCCGTGGCACGGAGGTGGTCTCTCTCGATCCCGTCGACGGACAGAGCCCGGTCGTACTCGACTGCGCCCTCGACGGTGCCCCGTCCCTGCGGATGCCCGAGATCGTCTGGCGCGCGGGCATCGACCTGAACCCCCTCGACGCCCGCGACGCGGAGGACCGGGCGTGGCTCACGGGACTGGTGTGGCCGGGGGAGGAGGGGCGGCGCGAGCGTATCGTCGCCGCGCTCGACATCGCGGCATCCGATCCTCCGCTCCTCGTCGAAGGTGACGGCGCCGCCGCGCTACCGGCGCTCGCCGCGGACGCGCCCCGAGAGGCGACGCTCGTCGTCACGACGCCCGGCGTCCTCGCGCACGTTCCTCGCGCGCGGCGCGGCGACGTGATCGCCGCCGCACAGCGGGCCGGACGCTGGATCACCCTCGACGCACCGGGACTTCACGACGGGTGGACGAGCCCGCCGGACGTGCGCTCGGACGGCTTCGCGCTCGCGCTCGACGGCGAGGTGCTCGGGGGCGTGGATCCTCTCGGGGCGTGGGTGGCGTGGCATCCGGAGATCGGCTCCGCCGCGCAGTAGCGTGGCGCCGTGCCTCTCTCCGACCGCGACCGCGAGATCCTCGCCTTCGAGGGTGAATGGCGTCAGCACGGGGGTGCGAAGGAGGAGGCGATCCGCAGCGCCTTCGACATGCCACCCGCGCGCTACTACCAGCTGCTCGGGCGAGTGATCGACCGCCCCGAGGCACTCGCGCACGACCCGATGCTCGTTCGTCGTCTGCGGCGTCTGCGCGACGGCGACCCGCGCACGCGGCTCGATCGCGCCGCCACCCTGTGACGGGGCGCAAAGGCAACGACCGGTAGCATCGTCCAATGGCCAGATCGACCTTCCCTCGGGATCGCTTCGACGACCTTCCCGCCGAATCCGGCCGCGTCGGTGCGCACCGCGCTGAGAACCCGCATCTCCGGGGTTGGGTCGTGTTCCTGTGGGCCGCGGTGGCCACCGTGGTCCTCATCGCCGTCGGCATCTTCGGAACGCTCGTGGTCTCGGGGCGCATCTCGTTCGGCTCCGAGCCCGTCGCGACGCCAACGATCGCCCCCACGACCCCGGCGGTGATCGACCCCTCGTACTCGGTCGTGGTGCTCAACGGCACGTCCGACGAAGGTCTCGCAGGCAACCTTCGCGATCAGATCATCGCGGCGGGGTGGGCGGCGGACACGGTCCAGACCGGCGATTCCGACACGACCGACTTCGCGACGACGACCATCTACTACCTGCGCCCCGAGGACGAGCAGGCCGCTCGGGGGCTCGCCGACGCCATCGGAGGGGCCGAGGTCGCGCAGAGCGACTTCCTGCAGCCGACCGACGATCCGAACACGCCCGACGACGAGAGTGCCGAGAAGCGGCTGATCGTCGTGATCGGCCTCGACCGTGCGGCGGCCCAGCCCACCCCCTGACGCCCTCGTCGCCCGCGTGTTTCCGCGGCGTAAAAAGTTGGGTGCACGCACGTCAACAATGCCGCTGACGGCCGATTTCGCGTGTCACCGCGTGCTTACGTTGACCTCGTCATCCAGCAGCACAGGAGATTCGCATGACGCAGGGCACCGTCAAATGGTTCAACGCCGAGAAGGGTTACGGCTTCATCACCGTGACGGACGGCCAGGACGTTTTCGTTCACTACTCGAACATCGAGATGTCGGGCTTCCGTGTTCTCGAGGAGGGGCAGGCGGTCGAGTTCACCGTCGGTTCCGGCCAGAAGGGACCGCAGGCCGAGTCGGTGCGCCTGATGGCGTAACACGACGTTTCACACGCCGTGGCATCCGTTGGAGGGTTGCCACGGCGTCGTGCTGTGCGGCGCGGCTCGCGGCTTGCACTCCCTAGGGGCGAGTGCCAGAATGAGTTAGCACTCGCTTTCGTCGAGTGCCAAAATCTGGAAGTCACCCGTCCGGGAGGGACGACACACTTATGGCAAAGATCATCGCTTTCGACGAGGAGGCCCGCCGCGGCCTCGAGCGCGGCCTCAACACGCTGGCCGACGCCGTCAAGGTGACGCTCGGCCCCCGCGGTCGCAACGTCGTGCTCGAGAAGAAGTGGGGCGCCCCCACGATCACGAACGACGGCGTCTCGATCGCCAAGGAGATCGAGCTCGACGACCCGTACGAGAAGATCGGCGCTGAGCTGGTCAAGGAGGTCGCCAAGAAGACCGACGACGTCGCGGGTGACGGCACCACCACCGCTACCGTCCTCGCTCAGGCGCTCGTTCGCGAGGGCCTGCGCAACGTCGCCGCCGGCGCCGACCCCATCTCGCTCAAGAAGGGCATCGAGAAGGCCGTCAAGGCCGTCACCGACGAGCTTCTCGCCTCGGCGAAGGAGGTCGAGTCGAAGGAGCAGATCGCCGCGACCGCCTCCATCTCGGCCGCCGACCCCGCGATCGGCGAGCTCATCGCCGAGGCCATCGACAAGGTGGGCAAGGAAGGCGTCGTCACCGTCGAGGAGTCGAACACCTTCGGCACCGAGCTCGAGCTCACCGAGGGCATGCGCTTCGACAAGGGTTACATCAACCCGTACTTCGTCACCGACCCCGAGCGTCAGGAAGCGGTCTTCGAAGACCCGTACATCCTGATCGCGAACCAGAAGATCTCGAACATCAAGGACCTTCTGCCCATCGTCGACAAGGTGATCCAGGAGGGCAAGGAGCTCCTCATCATCGCCGAGGACGTCGAGGGCGAAGCTCTCGCGACGCTCGTGCTCAACAAGATCCGCGGCATCTTCAAGTCGGCGGCCGTCAAGGCTCCCGGCTTCGGCGACCGTCGCAAGGCGCAGCTCCAGGACATCGCGATCCTCACCGGCGGCCAGGTCATCACCGAAGAGGTGGGCCTCAAGCTCGAGAACGCGACCGTCGACCTGCTCGGCCGTGCCCGCAAGGTCATCATCACCAAGGACGAGACCACGATCGTCGAGGGTGCCGGTGAGTCGGAGCTGATCGAGGGTCGCGTGACCCAGATTCGCCGCGAGATCGAGAACACCGACAGCGACTACGACCGCGAGAAGCTCCAGGAGCGCCTCGCGAAGCTCGCCGGTGGTGTCGCCGTCATCAAGGCCGGCGCGGCCACGGAGGTCGAGCTCAAGGAGCGCAAGCACCGCATCGAGGACGCCGTCCGCAACGCGAAGGCCGCCGTCGAAGAGGGTGTCGTCGCCGGTGGTGGCGTCGCGCTCATCCAGGCGGGCAAGACGGCGTTCGCGTCGCTCGAGCTCTCGGGTGACGAGGCCACCGGTGCGAACATCGTCAAGGTCGCCATCGAGGCCCCGCTCAAGCAGATCGCGCTGAACGCCGGTCTCGAGCCCGGTGTCGTCGCGAACAAGGTCGCGGAGCTCGAGGTCGGTCATGGCCTCAACGCCGCAACCGGCGAGTACGGCGACCTCTTCGCGCAGGGCATCATCGACCCCGCGAAGGTGACCCGTTCGGCCCTGCAGAACGCCGCGTCGATCGCCGGTCTGTTCCTCACGACCGAGGCCGTCGTCGCCGACAAGCCCGAGAAGGTCGCCGCTCCCGCGGGTGACCCGACGGGTGGCATGGACTTCTGATCCACGCCTGACGCGTCATGAGAACGCCCCCTCCTTCGGGAGGGGGCGTTCTCTCGTTCTCGAACAGAACGCTCCCGCGCGCGAGGCAGACCCCCGTGCTCTTCCGCCGGACGCCGCGTGCGCGTCCCACCGGGCCTGGAGCGCGCGCGGGGCGCGGAAGGGTTACGCGGTGGGTGGCTCGGGCCGGTAGTCCTCGGGGAGGCGCTCGAGAGGCTGCGTCTCGATCAGGGCGTGTTCCTGCGCGTCGCGTCGATCGGCGAGGGGAAGAGAGACCCGGAAGGTCGCTCCTCCGCCGGGGGTGTCGACGACCTCGACCTTCCCGTGCAGGAGATCGACGATGGATGCCACGATCGACAGGCCGAGGCCCGACCCACCCGTCTCCCGCGTGCGCGAGGTGTCCGCCCGCCAGAAACGCTGGAAGATCTGGTCGCGAATCTGCTCGGGAACCCCTTCGCCGTGGTCGATGATCTCGATCCACCCCATGTCGGCGTCGGCATCCACTCCCACGCGCAGTCCGATGGGGGAGTCGTCGGGGGTGAACCGCCGCGCGTTGCCCAGGAGGTTCGTCACGACCTGTCGCACCTTGTTCTCGTCTCCCAGCACGATCGGCGCGAGGCGGGGCGACGGACGAACGGGGCTCGCCGGGCTCGCGGCGGAGGGCGAGGTCTCGGCGGCGGGCTCGACGACCGGGCCGTCGCCGGTGTCCTTGGCTCGACGCCTCAGACGCGACAGCGTCGCACCCGCGATCGCCATCGCCGAGGTCGTCGGAGCGACTCTGCGACGACCGTTCGCGCCCGTGGCATCCGTCTCCGTCGTGGGCGGCACGTCGAGGCTCATGACGGGCAGCACGATCTCGTTGCGGCTGGTCGTGTCGTCGACCGTGACCTCGCGCTGCGGTGAGGTCACGCGCAGGTCGAGGGCGGCGTCGCGAGCGATGGGCCGCAGGTCGATCGCGGTGATGCTGACATCGCGCCGCTCATCCAGCCGTGCCAGTGCAAGGAGGTCCTCGACGAGGGCGCCCATGCGGATCGCCTCCTTCTCGATCCGCTCCATCGACTGGGCGACGTCTTCGTCGGAGCGGATAGCACCCATCCGGTACAGCTCGGCGTAACCGCGCATCGTGACGAGGGGAGTGCGCAGCTCGTGGCTCGCATCGCCGATGAACCGACGCATCTGCCGCACGGTGGCATCCCGCTGTCCAAGGGCTCCGTCGATCCGCGCGAGCATCGCGTTGATCGCCGTCTTCAGGCGACCGACCTCGGTGTCGGGGACGATGTCGGTGAGACGTTGGCTGAAGTCGCCGGCGGCGATGTCCATCGCGGTGGTCTCGACCTGATTCAGACTCCGGAACGTCAGGGTCACGAGCCAGCGGGTCAGCAGCGCACTGGCGATGAGGATGAGCAGGGCGACGAAGCCGTAGATGCCGACGTAGGCCGCGACGATCCGATCCGTCGGACCGAGCGGCTGGATCACCATCTGGGTGTACGAGCCGCTGTTGGGCACTTCGAAAAGACCCACGCGCGCGATGAAGTGCTGCCCCGTGACCGGGTCATCCAGGTCGATGCGCTTATCGAGCTGCGTGTAGGTCTGCGGCGTCGTGAAAGTGTCGGGCAGCTGCGGCGTGGCCTTGGTCGATGTGCCGTTGAAGAAGGCCTCCCGCTGGCCCTCGGCGTTGTAGACGACGACCATCGACCCGATCTGCGGGGCGTTCTCGACCGGCGTGAACACCATCCGACCGTCTTCGTTGGTCGTCGTGAAGATGGTGTTGGCGATGTTGCCCGCCGCCTGCTGCGCCAGCTGCTCGTCGAGGTTGTTCACGAGCGTGGTGCGCAGGAAGACCATCGTGCCGATGCCGGCGGCGAACAGCCCGACCGCGAGGAGCGTGACAGTGACGCCGGTGACCTTGGCCCGCAGGCTCAGTCGGCGCCACCAGCGCGTCACGGCATCGTCGGAGTGCAGGAGGAGGCTCCGCTCAGACGGTCTTGCCCGACTTCAGCATGTAGCCGAAGCCGCGCTTGGTCTGGATGAGCGGCTCCGAGGAGTGCGGGTCGATCTTGCGACGGAGGTAGGAGATGTAGCTCTCGACGATGCCGGCGTCGCCGTTGAAGTCGTACTCCCAGACGTGGTCGAGGATCTGCGCCTTCGACAGCACACGGTTGGGGTTGAGCATGAGGTAACGCAGGAGCTTGAACTCCGTGGGGCTGAGGTCGATTGAGACGTCGCCGACGCTGACGTCGTGCGTGTCCTGGTCCATCGTGAGCTCACCCGTGCGGATGATCGACTCCTCGTCGGCCTGCATCGTGCGGCGGAGGATCGCCTGGATGCGCGCGACGATCTCGTCGAGGCTGAACGGCTTGGTGACGTAGTCATCGCCTCCGGCGTTCAGCCCCATGATCTTGTCTTCGGTCTCGTCCTTGGCCGTGAGGAAGAGGATCGGAGCGGTGTAGCCGGCGCCGCGGAGACGCTTGGTGACACTGAACCCGTTCATGTCCGGCAGCATCACGTCGAGCACGATGAGGTCGGGTTCTTCTTCGAGCACGGCCGAGATCGTCTGCGCGCCGTTGGCCACGGCTCGCACCTGGAAACCGGCGAAGCGCAGGCTCGTGATGAGCAGATCGCGGATGTTCGGTTCGTCGTCCACGACGAGGATGCGAGGAGCTGTCATGCCCTCATTATCGTGACTGCACCCAGCAAAGTGCTGGATATGGAACGGAAAGCCGCACCCTGGTATGTCTCAGGCGGCCGCGGCGTCGATTCCGTCGGCATCCAGAATCGTGTACGCGTACCCCTGCTCGGCGAGGAAACGCTGGCGGTTCTGCGCGAAATCCTGGTCGACCGTGTCGCGCGCGATGAGCGTGTAGAAGCTCGCCGTGTGGTTCGACTGCTTGGGTCGGAGCAGGCGGCCGAGGCGCTGTGCCTCCTCTTGCCGTGAGCCGAACGACCCCGATACCTGGATCGCGACGGATGCCTCGGGGAGGTCCACCGAGAAGTTGGCGACCTTCGACACGATGAGCAGCGAGATGTCGCCGACACGGAAGGCCTGGAACAGCTCCTCGCGCTCGGCGACCGGAGTCGCGCCCGTGATCTTCGGGGCGTCGAGCGCCTCGGAAAGTTCGTCGATCTGGTCGAGGTACTGACCGATCACGAGGATGCGCTCGTCCGGGTGCCGTTCGACCAGACGCCGGACGACGTCGATCTTCGCGGGAGCCGTCGCGGCGAGCCGGTAGCGGTCTTCGTCGGCGGCGGCGGCGTATTCGAGCCGCTCGCCGGCGGGCAGGTCGATGCGCACCTCGTAGCACGCGGCCGGCGAGATGAAGCCCTGCGCCTCGATCTCTTTCCACGGTGCGTCGAAACGCTTGGGGCCGATCAGGCTGAAGACGTCGCCCTCGCGCCCGTCCTCGCGCACGAGCGTGGCGGTCAGTCCCAGGCGCCGCCGCGCCTGCAGGTCGGCGGTGAGCTTGAAGACCGGGGCGGGGAGCAGGTGCACCTCGTCGTACAGCACGAGGCCCCAGTCGAGCGCGTCGAGCAGGGCGAGGTGGGCGTACTCTCCCTTCCGCTTCGCGGTGAGGATCTGGTACGTCGCGATCGTGACGGGCTTGATCTCTTTGACCTGGCCCGAGTACTCGCCGATCTCGTCGGGGGTGAGAGTCGTGCGGCGCAGGAGCTCGTCGCGCCACTGTCGGGCGCTCACGGTGTTCGTCACCAGGATGAGGGTCGTCGTGCGGGTGTCGGCCATGGCGCCCGCTCCGACGAGGGTCTTGCCCGCTCCGCACGGGAGGACCACGACACCCGAACCGCCCTCGGAGAAGGAGTCGACGGCCTGCCGCTGATAGGGGCGCAGACTCCATCCGTCTTCGGCGAGATCGATCGGGTGCGGGGTGCCGGGTGTGTAGCCGGCGAGGTCTTCGGCGGGCCAGCCGATCTTCAGGAGCTCCTGTTTGATGTGGCCTCGCGCCCACGCGTCGATCAGGTAGGTGTCGGGCGTGGGGTGCCCGATGAGCAGGGGCGAGATGCGCTTGTTGCGCGAGACCTCCCCGAGCACCGCCGGGTCGGTCGAGCGGAGGACGAGCTCGTTCTCGTCGTTGCGCTCGATGACCAGGCGGCCGTAGCGGTTGACGGTCTCGCGGATGTCGGTGCTCACCGAAGCCGGGACCGGGAAGCGCGACCAGCGGTCGAGGGTCTCGAGCATCGCGTCGGCGTCGTGGCCGGCCGCCCGGGCGTTCCAGAGCCCCAGCCGGGTGATCCGATAGGTGTGGATGTGCTCGGGTGCGCGCTCGAGCTCGGCGAAGACCGCGAGCTCATGCCGCGCCGTCTCCGCCTCGGGGTGTGCGACCTCGAGGAGGACGGTGCGGTCGCTCTGCACGATCAAGGGGCCGTCAGCCATAGCGTTCGAGTCTACCGGGGTCGCGGCGGTCGGGCTTCACGCGGCGTCACTCGACGGGCGCGATCCCGTCGATGTGCGAGAGCGGGAGCGTGCGCTCGACGTCGGCACCCCGGTCACGGCCGCGGAGACGGCCGCCGCCCAGTCCCGTCGCCTCCAGTCGGAACACGCGCGTCGAGCCGTCGGGCAGGCGAACGGTCACGTCGATGACCGCGCGGGCACGCACCGCCTGGTCGAGCTCGCGTTCGAGCCAGGCGGCATCCGAGTCCTCCCCACCCGCGCGCACGCGCCCGATGAGCGGCGCGTAGGTCTCCAGGGGATCCGTCGATGGGGTGTCGGCGGCCAGCCGGGCGCGCTCCAGCGTCCTCGGGGCGCCGGACTCGTCGACGGCGACGGCGGGGTAGTGCGCGTCGGTCAGCGCCCAGAAGACGACGTCGGCGGCGACGTGCGACTCGAGGGCGTCGTCGGCGCGGGACAGGGCGACGGATCGCAAGGACTGGTCGACCTCCATCGCCTGGAGGAGAGTCGGGTCGGTCGTCGTGACCCGCGTCAGCCGTGTCTCCGGGTCGCTCGAGACACGGACGCGACCGTGCTGCGCCGAGGTCCGCTCAATCACGTAGGCCAGGGGCTGCGGCAGCCCGGTGAGCGACAGGTCGGTGAGGAAATCGCGCAGGGACTCGGCGGTCTCGCCGCCGGTGATCGCCGCGCCGATCGTCGCGGCACTGAACCGGTAGCTCGACGCCTGCGCCCGGGATTCTCGCGTCGCCATGCTTCGCAGACGCACATCGAGGTGCGGAGCGAGCGGACCCGGGGCGATCGCCGTGAGGTCGTTCTGGAGGTACACGCGGTCGACCTCGGGTGGAAGGAGGTCGCGGAGGGCGGAGACGTCGACCTCGTCGCCCGCCGCGAGTCCGGAACTCCAGGGCGGAGTCTGGTCGGCGGCGTCGATGAGGCCCCACGCCGAGAAACGCTCGCGCCACAGCGCAGCCCGCTCCGCGCCGGACGGGTCGAAGGGCAGCGCGTCCGGCCAGCTCGCGCTCGAGATCCAGCCGCCCTCGGCCGTGCGATACGCCCGGGGCAGGACGTCGCGCAGGGTCTTCGCGGTCTCCTGCCATCGATCGAGGGTGGGCAGGCGCAGCCACGCCTTGCCGGCGGGGGTGACCAGCCACGCGCGGCCCGTGCTGCCCAACAGACCGACGGATGCCGCGATCCCGACGAGCAGATCCGCTTCCTCGGGCGTCTCCACGGCTCCCGCATCCACGAGACGCCGCCGCTCGGTGGCGCCGAGCGATCCCGAGCCGATGCGTCCGAGCGGTGCGTCGAGAGTCAGGAGGAGAACGTCGGCCAGGGCCGCGGCGTTGGTGAACGCGGCTTCGGCGGCGGCATCGGATGCCGCGGCTCGGTCGGGGCGGGAGGGCTCGGCATCCGGGATCCCGTCGGGGAACCTCTCGCCGACGATCGCGGCGACCGCTGCGTAGGCGACGCCGTCGTCGCGCACGAGAGCTCGCGCGACGAGCGCGGCGCGCACCTCGGCGGGTACGGGCGATCCCGTCGAGACGGCCGAGACGAGGGCTTCGGCCTCGATCCGGGTCAGCGGAGGGAGTGCCCGCGAGATCGAGGACGGATCGAGCAGCGCATCCGCCGCGTCGAAGGTGTCGCGCCACGTCGCCGAGGGCGAGACGTCGCGGTCGAGGAAGAGCTGAGCGAGGTCTTCGTCGGCCCGCGCGCTCAACGAGACCGCCAGTGCGCGTTGGTCGGAGGTCTCGGGCACGGTCAACGCCCCTTGTTCGCGCGTGCCCTTCGCACGAAGCTCATGATGAGCACGGCCACCAGGCACGCGAACGCGACCGGGGGTGCGATGTAGAGCAGAACGCCCACCGTCGGCCAGATGCCTGTGCTCATGTCTGCCTTGGCCGTCGACGCGATGATGATCGCGAAGAAGCTCACGACGGACAGGATGAGCAATCCGAGCGACATGAATGCCAGGATGCGATCGACGCGGCGGATCGGGACGTCGCCGTCGGGGGTGCGTGTGCTCATCGCGCTCAGCCTACTGCCTGGCACGGGTGGCGTAGGCTGAAGGGCCGGGATCCGTTCGGGTCCCGGGTTCCACCGCGCGTTCGCGCATGTCTTTCAGCGAGGTTTCCATGCCCACCGGCAAGGTCAGGTTCTACGACGAAGAGAAGGGCTTCGGCTTCATCGCCACCGATGACGGCCAGGACGTGTTCCTGCACGCCACCGCCCTGCCCGCCGGAACCCCCGCGCCCAAGGCCGGCACGCGCCTCGAGTTCGGCGTCGCCGACGGTAAGCGTGGTCTGCAGGCCCTGTCGGTGCGCGTCCTCGAAGCACCCGTGAGCATGGCGAAGCGCTCGCGCAAGCCCGCCGATGACATGGCGATCATCGTCGAGGACCTCGTCAAGCTCCTCGACGGCATCGGCGGCGATCTGCGTCGTGGCCGCTACCCGAGCGGTGCGCACGCCAGCAAGATCGCCGCGGTTTTGCGCAAGGTCGCCGATGACTTCGAAGCCTGAGCAGCATGTCGACGACCGACTGCTCCACGCCCACGACCTCGCGCTGAGCGCGCTGCACGAGATCACCCCTGCCGACACGGTGGGGCCGCCGGCGGACTACCTCCTCGAGGACGACGGTGTCGTTTCGCTGCGTTTCCACACGCGCCTGCTCGGGTACCCCGGGTGGTACTGGACGGTGAGCGTGGCCGTCGTCGACGACGCCGAGCCGACGGTTCTCGAGGCGGAGTTGATGCCCGGCGAGGGCGCTCTCCTGGCGCCCGAGTGGGTTCCCTGGGCGACGCGCCTGGCGGATTACCAGGCGGCGCAGGCCGCCGCGGCGGAGAGCGACGAGTCGGATGACGACGTCGACGACGATGACGATGATGACGACGACGATCTCGACGGCGAGGACGATGACGCCGAAGACGACGACGAGTCCGAGGACGAACCGAAGGCGCGGTTCCACGCCGGTGACCTCGACGGCGTCGACATCGATGAGTTCGACGAGCCCGGTGGCGACGAGCCGGGTGACGACGAGCCGGAGTCCGAGGACGATTCGGAAGGCGACGAAGACGAAAACGAAGAAGACGACGACGAGGACGAGCGCGAACGCAGCTACTGATCCCATGAACGACGAAGGCCGTC
>NZ_LDRU01000079.1 GCF_001476285.1 Microbacterium testaceum
CATGACACGGACGCTTTTCGAGAACGTCCGGGTGTTTTGGACACTCACGCGAGAGGCAACCCGCGCGACCTCTCTCGCATCCGCGTTAGCGTGGACCCACGCCATCGACGCCGCGAGAGGACAGGATGACGCTGCACGACGAGACCCCCGCGCGACCCGAGACCGTCGTCGGCAACCCCGCCTCGCGCATCCACCCCGACCACGACGACGCCCGCGCCGACCCGTGGTCGATCGACCTCGAGCGGATCCAGTTCTCGCCGTACTTCTCCCGCCTGTCGGCCGTGACGCAGGTCGTTTCGCCCTCGATCGGCGCCGCCCCCGTCCACAACCGCCTCACGCACACGCTCAAGGTGAGCGCGATCGCCCGGGTCGTCGCGCTGCAGCTCAACACCCGCTCTCGCCGGGCGGGCGAGGGCGACGTGTGCAACGCCACCGTCGTCGAGGCCGCCGCATACGCGCACGACCTCGGCCACCCGCCGTTCGGCCACCTCGGCGAGTCCACGCTCGACCGTCTCGCGCGCGAAGAGCTGGGCCTCCCCGACGGCTTCGAGGGCAATGCCCAGACGTACCGCATCCTCACCGCCCTCGACGTGGTCGAGAACGCACCCCGCGGGCTGAATCTCACCGCGGCCGTGCGCGCCGCCTCGGCGAAGTACCCGTGGGCGCCGTCGGTCGAAGCGGCCGACGTCGAGCGGATCGGCCCGCCCCGTGGCATCCGTCGCTCTCCCGACGGCGCGTATCGCGTGCACAAGTACTCGGCGTACGACCTCGACCTCGACGACCTCGACGAGGCCAGGCAGGGGGTGGATGCCGAGCCCCTCCGCCAGAGCATCGAGGGTGCCGTGATGGACCTCGCCGACGACATCGCGTACTCGGTGCACGACGTCGACGACTTCTACCGCGCGGGGATCCTCGATCATGCCCCGATCGCGGCGGAGTTCCGCGGCTGGCTCGACGACGTGCTCGAGTGGCGCTCGCGCGACGACGCGGAGGTGCGCGCCGAACTCGCGCCGGGGGCGGGACTCGAGCGCCTGCGCCGGAAGATGCGCCGCGACGACCCGTGGATCGCCGACGACGAAGCCTTCCTCGCCGCCGTCAGCGACGTGGATGCCGAGATGGTCACCGACCTGCTCGCCCGCCCGTTCGACGGGTCGCTGACGGCCGAGCGACGGCTCGCCGCCTTCACCGACCGATGGATCCGGCGGTTCCAGGAGTCGGCGCGCCTGCGCCCTCTCGACACCCCGCGCGCCGGACCCGTGGTGCTCTCGCCGTGGGCCTGGCACCACGTCGAGGTGCTGAAGTTCGTGCACAAGCGCTTCGTGCTCAGCCGCCCCGACCTGGCGATCCAGCAGCGCGGCATGAGCCGCATCCTCGCCCGCTCGGTGCGCGCCCTCGGCGAGTGGCTCGACGACGACCTCGACCGCGCCCGCACCCCGCGCCGCCTGCGCGAGCTCATCGCGCTGGCGCGCGAGCAGTACGCCGCCCTGCCCGCTGAAAATCGACCGTCGGATGCCGAAGCCGAAACGCTCGCGCGATCCCGCGGAATCGTGGACTACGTGGCATCCCTCACCGATTCGCAGGCGTTCGCGTTGTCCGAGGCGATCTCGGGGCGGGCGGACCGGTTGTGGTCGCTGGGGCAGAGGCTGTGAGCATGACCTCTGACGAAGAGCCCGAGGCGATGTCGCTGATCCAGCAGCGGATGCGACTCGATCGCGCACGGACAGCGGCGATCTGCACGCTGATCGGCGCCGTGTTCCTGACGGCTGGCAGCGTGTGGACCCTCGTTTCCGAGGGGGCCGACGCCCCGTGGTGGCGCTGGGGATTCGCGATCACATTCGTCGTCCTCGGGGTGTTCGCCGTGGTTCGAGTGATCGGCGCGGTGCGTCGCCTCCGGCGCTTCACCACCGAGCACGGCCCCGACGCCGGACGTCAGAATCCCGTCGGTCGGCCCTGAGCCTCTCCCACGCGCGATCCCCGGCATCCGTCTCCCGCCGCTCTGTGAGGGACGCGCGGCGTGCCTCAGCCGCGAGAACTCGCCGTCATCGCGGCCCACTGCCGGGGCGTCTTCTCCTGCAGCCAGGAGGTGAACTCGGGGAAGCCCCGGTAGACGCTCATCGTCTCGAACAACGTGCGATTACGCGTGTCTTTGCCGCGCACCCGTCCGGACATCAGTGCCGCAAGCTCGGCGATATCGGATGCCGCCACGACCCGTGCCCGGTGCCATCCCGAGCGGACGACGAGGTGGTCATCGAACACGAGGATGCGCGCCCTCCCGAGAGACAGCGCGTAGAAGAAGATGATCGCGCCGAGACCGCCCAGCGTGGTCAGCCACACCGTGACGCCGATGTACGCGAGAGGATCCCGCTCGATGACCTCCGTTGCGGCGAGGACCACAGCACCGACCATGAACAGGATGCCGATCCCCCGGGCGACCAGGTGTTGCGAGGGATATCGCTGAACGACGAAGAGCGGTTTCGCGGGAGCGCTGTCGGCCGCGCCGTCATAGTGGGTCATTGTTCTCTCGAAGAATCGGTGAGTCGGCACAGTCCGGACGCCTCGGGTGCCGAGAGCCATCGAATCATGCACCTGAGCTGTATCGGGAACGAGACGGCCCGCTCTTTCCTGTGAGACAGTGCCGCCGAAAGGACTAGTGTCGACGTCTCACGCGGGTGAGCATGTCGGGAGGCAGTTTCATGGCACGACCGCGAGGGAAACGGACCTCACTTCTCGTCGCAGCCATCACTGCGCTCCTCGTTGCTGTCATAGCACTCTTCTGGAGGACGGGGTCGTGCACAGATTTTGCGACGTCGGCGGGAATATGCCAAAGCGATCTTTCGGGGCCGGCAGCAGTTTCCGCCCTTGTGTTCGGCGTCGCGGCGGTATGGCTGTTTCTCTGTTGGCTGCGAGTCGCTCGGCGCAGCTGATCGCGGGGCTCGGGAACGCGTTGTCAGAAGCAGCGGACACACGAGTGCCACAAGCTGAAGCCCCACCTGAACGCAGACGTGCCCCGACCCAGGCAGCCCACCGCTACCGGAATCGGGGCACGATCCGCGCACCGGACGAACCGGGGCGCGGCACGCGCCCCGAGAGAGCGAGGCGCGCGAGTGCCGCACCGCCCCGGGGCTGAACGCGACCCGGGACGGCGGGGGTCTTACAGGCCCTGGGCCAGGCGGTAGTACGCCTGGTTCCAGCGCAGCTCGCTCTGGAAGCCGCGGACCGTGGTGTCGTCGTCGATGACGACGAGCTCGGTCTTGGCGATCTCGGCGAAGTCGCGGAACACCTCGATGCCCACGGCCGTCGTCATGACGGTGTGGTGGGCGGCACCGGCGGCGAGCCAGCAGCCGGCCGAGGTCGCGAAGTCCGGGGCGGGCTTCCACACCGCGCGTCCGACGGGGAGCTTCGGCAGGTCGGGGGCGTCGACGTTCTCGACGACGTTCGCCACGAGGCGGAAGCGATCGCGCATGTCGCTCATCGCGACGACGAGCGCGGGGCCGGGGTCGGCGGTGAAGACCAGGCGCACCGGGTCGTCCTTGCCGCCGATGCCGAGCTCGTGGATCTCGAGGCGCAGCTTCTTCGTCGTGAGCGAGGGCGAGACCTCGAGCATGTGGGCGCCGAGGATGCGCTCGTTGCCGGGGACGAGGTCGTACGTGTAGTCCTCCATGAGCGACGCGCCGCCGGGGAGGCCCGCGCCCATGACGTTCGCGACGCGCACCAGGATCGCCGTCTTCCAGTCGCCCTCGGCGCCGAAACCGTAGCCCTCGGCCATCAGGCGCTGAACCGCGAGACCGGGCAACTGCTTCAGCGCGCCGAGGTCTTCGAACGACGTCGTGAAGGCGCCGAAGCCGCCCTCCTCCAGGAAAGAGCGCAGGCCCAGCTCGATCGCGGCGCCGTCACGCAGCGACTGGTGGCGCGCGCCGCCGGGGAGCAGTTCGTCGACGACGTCGTAGCTGTCGATGTACTCCTGCACCAGCGCGTCGATGTCGGCATCCGAGGCCTTCTCGACGGCTTCGACCAGCTCGTTGACGCCCCACGTGTTGACCTGCACGCCGAAACGCAGCTCAGCCTCGGTCTTGTCGCCCTCGGTGACGGCGACGAAGCGCATGTTGTCGCCGAAGCGCGCGAGCTTGAGGGTGCGGGCGGCGGTCCAGCCGGCGGCGGCGCGCTCCCAGTCCTCGATCTGCTGGCGGACGGACGGGTTCGACACGTGGCCGACGACCGTCTTGCGGGCGACGCCCAGGCGCGTCTGGATGTACCCGAACTCGCGGTCGCCGTGCGCGGCCTGGTTGAGGTTCATGAAGTCGAAGTCGATGTCATTCCACGGCAGCTCCACGTTGGCCTGCGTGTGCAGGTGGAGGAGCGGCTTCTGCAGGGCGTCGAGACCCGAGATCCACATCTTCGCGGGGCTGAAGGTGTGCATCCACGCGATGACGCCGATGACGTCGTCGCGGCCGTTGACCTCGAGGGCCATGCGGCGGATGCTGTCGGAGTCCTTCAGCACGGGCTTCCAGACGACCTTCACGGGGAGGCCGGCGAGGCCCTCGACGACGGCCTGCGACTGCTCGGCGACCTGCTTCAGGGTCTCCTCGCCGTAGAGGTTCTGGCTGCCGGTGACGAACCAGACCTCGTAGCCGTCGAGGTCGTTCTTGAGCTTCGTGCGGGTCATGACTGTTCCTTTTCGAGTGTTCAGAGGGATGCCACGGCGGCGGCCTCGACGGCGAGTCCGGCGCGGTAACGGTCGAGGTAGGCCGAGAATCCGGCGACGTCCGCCGGGTCGGGGTCGGCGGTGGTGATGGGCGCGTCGGCGAAGACGACCTCGGCGAGGTAAGTGTCGAGGTCGCGGCCCGCGCCGTCAGCCACGTACGCCGCGAGCACGGCCATGCCCCACGCCCCGCCCTCGGACGCTGTCTCGGCGACCGCGACGGGGGCGTCGAGCGCCGCCGCGAGGAAGCGCTGCGCGACCCCCGCGGTGCGGAACATGCCGCCGTGGGCGTACATCTTGTCGAGGCCGACGCCCTCGGCGTGGAGCACCGCCATGCCGAGCGCGAGCGTGCCGAAGACGCCGTACAGCTGCGCGCGCATGAAGTTCGGCAGAGTGAGGCGGCTGTCGGGCGTGCGCACCACGAGCGGGCGACCCTCGTCGAGACCCGCGATGGGCTCTCCGGCGAGGTGGTTGTAGGCCAGCAGCCCGCCGGCGTCGGCCTCGCCCTCGAGCGCGGCGGAGAAGAGCGCCGCGTAGGTGGCATCCGGGGTCTGGGGCACGCCCGCCGCGGCCGAGAAGGCCGTGAACATGTTCGCCCACGCCGCCAGCTCGCTCGCGCCGTTGTTGCAGTGCACCATCGCCACCGCGTCGCCCGAGGGGGTCGTCACGAGGTCGAGCTCGTGGTGGACCTCGCTGAGCGGGCGCTCGAGCACGACCATCGCGAAGATGCTCGTGCCGGCGCTGACGTTGCCGGTGCGCGGAGCCACGGCACCGGTCGCGACCATGCCGGTGCCCGCGTCGCCCTCGGGCGGAGCGAAGGGGATGCCGGGACGCAGCGTTCCGGTCGGGTCGAGGAGCCGGGCCCCGTTCTCGGTCAGGCTGCCGGCCGCCGCACCGGCCACGAGCACCTCGGGCAGCAGGTCCGTCAGCGCCGGGACGCGTCCGGCGGCGAGCCCGTCGTACCGCGCGACCAGTTCGGCGTCATAGTCGCGGGTCGCGGAGTCGATCGGGAACATGCCCGACGCATCGCCGACGCCGAGGACCTTCTCGCCCGTGAGCTTCCAGTGGACGTACCCGGCCAGCGTGGTGAGGAAGCGGACCTCGGGCACGTGGGGCTCGGCATCCACGACCGCCTGGTGCAGATGTGCGATCGACCAGCGCAGCGGGATGTTCACGCCCAGCAGCTCCGTGAGCTCAGCCGCCGCGACACCGGTGTTGGTGTTGCGCCACGTGCGGAAGGGGGCGAGCAGCTCTCCATCGGCGTCGAAAGCGAGGTACCCGTGCATCATCGCCGACACACCCATCGCGGCGTACCGCTCGGGGGTGACGCCGTACTGCTCGTGCACGTTGGCGACGAGCTCGGCGTAGGCGGCCTGAAGGCCCGACCACACGGCATCCAGCGAGTAGGTCCAGAGCTTGTCGGCGTAGACGTTCTCCCACTCGTGGGAACCGGTTGCGAGCACCTCGGCGTTCGGGCCGATGAGGCACGCCTTGATGCGGGTGGAGCCGAGTTCGATGCCGAGAGAGGCGCGGCCCTGCTCGATGAGGGCGGAGATGTCGGCGGTCATCGGCGGTCGTCCGTGCTCTGTCCGTAGACGTTCTGGTAGCGGTTGTAGAGGGCGTCGATCTTGTCCTGCGGGATCGGGACCAGGGGGCCGGCCTCGCGGGCGTAGTGCACGGTGCGGGCCGCGTCCTCGCACATGACGGCGGCCTTGACCGCGTCCTTGGCGCTCACGCCGATCGTGAACGGGCCGTGGTTCTGCATGAGGACCGCACGGCTGCGGTGTCCACTCAGGGTCTCGACGATGCCGCGACCGATCGAGTCGTCGCCGATGATCGCGAACGGACCGACCGGGATGGGGCCACCGAACTCGTCGGCCATGCCGGTGATGACGCAGGGGATCTCTTCGCCGCGCGCCGCCCACGCCACGGCGAAGGTCGAGTGCGTGTGCACGACGCCGCCGACCTCGGGCATGTTCCGGTACACGTACGCGTGCGCCGCGGTGTCGCTCGACGGGCTGCGCTCACTGCCGGGGGTGCCGGGGATCGCGTTGCCGTCGAGGTCGCACAGGATCATGTTCTCGGGGGCCAGGTCGTCGTACGAGACACCGGAGGGCTTGATCACGAACAGGTCGGTCCCGGGGACGCGGCCCGAGACGTTGCCGCCGGTCCAGACGATGAGGTTGTAGCGCACGAGCTCGGCGTGCAGTTTCGCGACATCGGCGCGGACGGCGTCGATCGCCTCCTGCACCTCGGGCGTGAACGTGGCGGCATCGGACACGCGGGGTCTCCTTCGACTGATCGGGGCGGCGAGGCGTGACGCTCTCACCCCGTAATGTTACCGGTAACATCCCGTGGATGCGAGCCCGAGATCATGGCGATCACATAATTCGGCCCGGCACGATGACCGCATGGCAGGGTTCGCGAAAGTGGTGATCGTCGGCGGAGGCCCCGCCGGCCTGCAGGCCGCTCTGACTCTGGGCCGGATGCACGTGGATACGGTCGTCTTCGACGACGAACGTCCCCGGAACTCGACATCGGCCCGCATGCACAACGTGCTCGGGTGGGACGGGACGGAGCCCGCGCGGCTGCGTGCGGCGGCGCGCAACGAGCTCCAGCGATACCCCTGGGTGCGCGTCATCGACGGCACGGTCCGCGGGGCGCGGCGCGAGACGGACATCGAACTCGACACCGCCGACGGGCCGTGGCACGCCGAGAACCTCCTCATCGCCGCCGGGGTGGAGGATGCACTCCTCCCGATCCCCGGGGTCGCGGAGCTCTGGGGCGACCTCGTTCTGCCCTGCCCCTACTGCCACGGCCACGAGCACGCGGAGGGGCCCATCGCGGTGATCTCCTCCGGCGCGCACGCGGCCCACGTCGAAGGGCTGCTGCGCGGCCTCACGGACGAGGTGCCGCACTTCGAGCCCGAAGAGGTCGCATCCGTCGCGCGGGCGGGCGATCGCGCCCTCATCACCCGGCACGATGGCCGGACAGCCGAGGTCGCGGCGGTGTTCATCCCGCCGAACCCGAGACCACGGTCGAGCGTCGCCACCGACCTCGGCGTCCGCGTCGAGGCGGACGGGATCGTCGTGGACGCGCTCGGGCGCACGAATCAGCCCGGTATCTGGGCGGCGGGCGACGTCGCACGCCGCCTCGATCCCCATGTCCCCGCGGCCGTCGTCACGGCGATGGCCGCGGGGCTGACCGCGGCGGCCGACATCGCCGCGGCGGGCGCGCCACCGCCGCGCGGGAGCGCGCGGGAGGGCTGACCCGCACCGTAGCGTGGAGGGATGCTGCGCGCCGACGATCCACTCCCCGTCCGGCCTCGGCGGATCGCCGTCGCGGGGGTCTCGGGCGTCGGCAAGACGACGCTGTCCCGACGAATTTCGGCCCTCACCGGCGCGCCGCACGTCGAGATCGACGCGCTGTTCCACGGGCCCGATTGGACGCCCCGATCGGAGTTCCTCGACGATGTCCGCGCGCTCGTCGAGGAGGACGCCTGGGTGACGGAGTGGCAGTACTCGGATGCCAGGCCACTCCTGACGGCGCGCGCCGACCTTCTCGCATGGCTCGACCTGCCGTTCACGACGGTCACGCTCCCCCGCGTCGTTGCCCGTACGCTCCGCCGTCGCCTCGGCCGCGAACCTCTCTGGAACGGGAACATCGAGCCGCCGCTCCACACGTTCTTCACCGACCCGGAGCACATCGTCCGCTGGTCGATCTCCACGCGCGGGAACTACCGGGAACGCCTCCCCGTCGTCGCGGCCGAGCGCCCCGGGCTGCCGATCGTGCGGCTGCGCTCGACGCGCGAGGTGGAGCGCTGGCTGTCCGGCCCGCTCGCGGCATCGATGCGCTGACGACCAGCACAACTCCGGCAGAACCGCCCTGGGGCGGGCGACCCCCCGGCGGCACACCCCCATCGCCGGAGTTGTGCCGACCGCCGACGTGGCGGTGGCGCGGGCCAGGCGTCAGCGCAGTGCGGCCGTCGAGGCGCGCGGCACCAGCACCGGCCGCGCGGGTGCCGTCGGCTCGTCGCCGAGCACCCGCGCCACGGCCTCCGCCGCCTCCCCCTCGACGTCCAGACGCACCGTCGTCAGCGGGGGGCTGTAGAACCCGGCGTCCGGGTTGTCGTCGAAGCCGGTGACCGAGACGTCCGCCGGGACGCGCAGGCCTCGCGCCGCCAGGCCCGCCGTGAGCCCCAGCGCCATCTGGTCGTTGGCGACGGCCACGGCGGTGGCACCGTCGGCGATGCGACCGGCGACCGCGTCCGCGAGCGCGGAGCCCGAGGCGGCACTCCAGTCCCCCTCGACGCGGTCCACCAGCGTCAGCCCCCGGCGGGCGACCGCGTCGGCGACGCCCGCCGTGCGCGCCGACGCTTCGCGCCAGTCCGCGGGGCCGGCGACCTCGACGATGCGGCGATGTCCGAGGTCGGCGAGATGATCCACGACGAGGGCGGCCGCGTCGCGTTGGCGGATCCCCGACTCGCCGTACAGCGGCACGAGCGGCACGTCGTACCCCTCGAGAGGAGTCGCTCCGTGCGCGGCGACGAGCACGATCCCGTCGACCCCCTGGTCGAGCAGGTGGCGCACGGCCGCGTCGATGTCGGCCGGGTCGTCCGAGTCGGTGTACGCGGTCGAGATCCACCGACCGCGCGCCCGCGCCGCCCGCTCGAGCGCCGCGATTCCCGCGGACGGACCGTGCAGGACGGCATCGGATGCCACGACCCCGACGGTGCGCGTGAGACTGGTGCCCAGGGCGCGCGCGGCGTTGTTGACGCGGTAGTCCAGCGCCGCGACCGCCGCGAGCACGCGCTCGCGCGTGGCATCCCGGATGCCGGGATAGTCGTTCAGCACGCGCGACACGGTCTGCGTCGAGACGCCCGCGGCGTCGGCGACGTCGCGCATGCCGATGCGCCTCACCCCGCCGTCGCCGCTCATGGTCCCTCACAGTAGCGGCGCGCAACCCCCTCGGCGTGCGCACACCCGCGAGGTGCGATGGCGGCATGACCTCGGCTCCCGGCATCCCGCGCCCGTCCCGCACGCCCGTGTCCGGCACGATCGGGGCCGCCCTCGGGCGCGCGTTCGCCGTCGCCCAGCGCGTGCGGCACCCGCGTCCGATCCACAGCCGCGGCGTGGTCCTGCGCGGGGAGATCCGGCGGATTCCAGATGCCACCGCCGCCGGCATCGCCTGGATCGACGACGCGTCGGCCTCCGCGCGCCCTGTGGTGGCTCGCGTGTCGCGGTCGGTCGGCCTGCCATCACCGCTCCCCGACATCATCGGGTTGGCGCTGCGGGTCGACGACGCCGACATCGAGTTCGCCTCGACCGGGTGGGGAGTTCCGGGACGCTTCGCGCTCCTCCCCCGACGCCGCGCGGAGCGTGCGAGCCTCGGCATCCTGCTCCCCTATCGCGGGGACCGCGGGCCGGTGCTGCTCGGCGCACGCACGGTGTCGGGGCGTCCGCCCGCCACCGATCCGCGCGCTCTCACCGGCCTCGACGTCGGCGCCGTCTGGACGCTCGAGCTGTCGCATGCGACGGCGTGGGGGCCGTGGCATCCGTTCGCCCTGGTCGAGCTGCGCCTCGACCCCGATCCGGACGACCGCGGTCTGCGCTTCGACGCCGTGCGCCGTCCGCTCCCGGGTGCGCGGACCTACGCGTGGGTGCGGGCGGCGCGTCAGCCGTCCTACGCGCGGGTGCAGAACGACGCGCCGCCGCCGCGCGCCGCGGGGAAGACCGCCGCGGACGCCGAGACCGCACCGGGCTGACGAGAACCGGCGCATCCTGCGGGAGGCTCGTCACGCGGATGCGGTCTCGCGGAACCACGACCGGGGCCCGAACCCGGCGTCGCGCCCCATCCGGGCCGGACGCCGAGGCCCGCCCGGCCGGGCCTCACTCGAAGTTGCGGTGGCGGGCGACGAGGTCCTCGAACTTCGCGCCGGTGCGACGCACGAGCATGAGGTACAGCACGTCCCAGAAGATCCAGAGCGACTGCTCGAAGAGGCTCCCCATCGCCTGGATCGTGGGCACGAGCCCGCTCGGGTCGTCCGCGCCGTAGGTGTGGGCGGGGACGGTCAGCACGATGTCGGCGAGCTGCGCGGTGGGGCCGTCCGGGACGGCCGTGGCCACGAGCAGCGTCGCGCCGGTCTTCTTGACCTGCTCGGCGATGTAGTGCAGGTGCGGGATGTTCGCGGGCCCCGACGGCATGATGAACAGGTCGTCCGCGGTGACGGCGGGGGTGGTGTCGTCCCAGCCCCAGTGCACGGTCTTGCCGAAGTGCGTCAGGCGCATCGCGAACGCCTTCGACCCCAGACCCTCGCGACCGATGCCGAGCACGAAGATGCGCGGGTGCTTCTCGAGCGCGTCGAGAGCGGCCTCGATGTTGTCCAGCGGTACCCGGCGGAACACCTCCCCCAGTTCCTCGACGACGGTCGAGCTGATCTCACGGAACTCCGACATGGACAGTCCTTTCTGTGTCGGTGCGGGCGCGGGGCGCCCGCGAGGGGGTGGGTCAGCGGGTGCTGGTGCGGCCGCCCCAGCGGCCGACGAGCAGGGCGAGGAGGATGACCGCGCCGTACACCGCGTTGATCCAGAAGGTGGGGACGCCGGCGAGCGTCAGCACGTTGGTCAGGGTACCCAGCAGCAGCACGCCCATGAGCGCACCGACGATGCGTCCCTGCCCGCCGTTGAGCTGCACACCGCCGATGACCGCGGCGGCGAGCGCGCTGAAGATGAGGTTGTCGCCCATGCCGCTGGTGACCGAGGCGAGGCGGCCTGCGAGCATCATGCCCGCGAAGGCGGCGAGGGCGCTGGCCACGACGAAGGCGGTGATGAGCACGGCATCCACGCGGATGCCGGCGGCCCGCGCCGCGTCCGCGTTCCCGCCGATGGCGTAGAGCGCGCGGCCCCACGCGGTGTACCGCAGGACCAGACCCGCGACGAGGAACAGGATGCCGGTGATCCAGATCGCGGCGGGGATGCCGACCCACCGGGCCGAGCCGACGTAGCGGAACGCCTCGGGGAGACCCGCGAGCGTTTTGCCCTGGCTCACGCCGAGGGTGATGCCGCGGAGCAGGATGAGCATCGCCAACGTCACGATGAACGGATCGAGCTTGACCTTCACGACGAGGAAGCCGTTGATCAACCCGATGACGACGCCGATCGCGAGGGTCACCAGGATCGCGACGCCCGGGCCGACCTCGGAGCCGAGGCCTCCCATCGCGGCGGGAACCATGAGCCAGGCGGCGACCATCGGGGCCAGGCCCACGGTGGATTCGAGCGAGATGTCGAGCTTGCCGGTGATGAGGATGAAGGTCAGGCCGATGACGACGATGCCGAGCTCGGCGGACTGCCGCAGGATCAGCGTCAGGTTCGCGGCCGAGAGGAACGCGGGACTGACCACCGCGCCGACGATGGCGACGATGATGAGGCCCGGCAGGACGCTCAGCTCGCGCACGTTCTTCACGACCGTGCGCATGACGGGGTTGGTCTCGGGGGCGGGGGTTCGGACGACGGTGGTACGCACGATGTTCACTCCAGGCCTTCGATGGCTCGAACGATGTCTTCTTCGGTGGGGTCGGCGAGCTCGGCCGAGATACGGCCCTCGCGCATGATGAGGACGCGGGAGCTGACCAGCAGCTCCTCGACGTCGTCGGAGATGAGGACGACCGCGACGCCGTCGGCGAGGGCGCGCAGCATCAGTCCGTAGATCGCGTCCTTGGCGGCGATGTCGACGCCGGCGGTGGGCGAGATGAGCACGAGCACGCGGGGCTTGCGGGCCAGGGCACGGGCCAGCACGACCTTCTGCTGGTTGCCGCCGCTGAGTCCGGACACCGCGAGCGACGGGTCCGGCGGCACGAGCGCGACGTCGGAGATGAGGTCGCGCGACAGGGCCGTCTGCTTCCGCGGAGAGAACACGCCCGCCGGGGCGAGCTGGTCCATGATCCCCATGGTCATGTTCTCGGCGACGCTGAGCTGCGGGACGTAGCCGTCGCGGTGGCGGTCGGCGGGGACGAAACCGATGCCGGCGCGCTGGCTGGCCTTGACGTCACCGGTGCGGATGGGGGCGCCGGCGACGATCACCTCGCCGGACGCGAGCCCGCGCAGGCCGGCAATCGCCTCGCCCACCGAGTACTTGCCCGAGCCGCCCACGCCGCCGATGGCGACGAGCTCGCCGGGCGCGACCGAGAGGGTGACGTCGGTGAACGCCCCCTCCTTCTCGCTCGCCGATCGGAGCTGCATTGCGGGCGCGGCATCCTCGTCGGGGGCGATGCTCTCGGCACGGTGCCGACGCTGCTCCTGCCCCGCGAGGAGGGCCTCGACGAGGTCGTCGGAGCGGATCTCGTCGCCCAGGCGCGACCACAGCAGCTTGCCGTCGCGGAGCACCGTCGCGGAGTCGCAGATCGCGGTGACCTCGCGCAGGAAGTGCGAGACGAAGACGAACGTCACGCCCTGCTGCTGCAGCTCCTGGACCTTGTCGAACAGTCGTCGGATGGCCGCGCCCTCGAGCTGCACGGTCGGCTCGTCGAGCAGCACGATGCGGGTGCCGGCCTCGAGCGCCTTGGCGATCGTGAGCATCTGGCGCTCCTCGATCGGGGCGTCCGCGAGCAGCATCCGGGGGTCGAGGCGGATGTTCCACTCGTCGAGGATCCGCTCGGCCTCGGACTGCATCTTCTTCCACGACACGCGCGCCCCCGCGGTGGGCAGGCGTCCCGCGAAGAGGTTCTCGGCGATGGTGAGGTTGGCGAACACCGAGGGGCGCTGGTAGACGCAGGCGACGCGCTGCTGCCAGGCCTTGGGGTCGGATGCCGGGGGCGCGGCCTCACCGAAGAAGCTCACGGTTCCGGTGTCCGGCGTCTCCAAGCCCGTGATCATGCGCAGAAGCGTGGACTTTCCGGCGCCGTTGCGCCCGATCAGTCCGTGCACCTGCCCGGGGAGGATCGAGACGGAGACGTCCTGAAGCGCCTTCGTCGCACCGTAGGTCTTGCTGACGCCGTCGATCTGGATGGCGGGCACGGTGGTCGATGGGGTGGTCATGACGTCTCCGTCTCGGGGGTGTCGTGATGCGGCCGGATTACTTGGTGGCGCCGAACGCGTCGAGGGCGAACTGCTTGTTGCCCCACAGGTTCGGGTCCTCCACGTTGTCCTTGGTCACGACCGGGGTGGGCAGCAGGTCGACGAGGTTGCCGTTGCGCTCCTCGATGACGCTGCCGTGGTCGGTGTCGCCGGTCTTGAACGTCTCGCCCTTGATCGCGCGCGTGAGGTAGTCCACGCCGTAGTCGATGTAGTCGGTCATCGGCTGCGCGACAGCGGCATCCAGCCATCCGTCGCGGATCGCGGTCATGGCCATGGGGCTGGCGTCGACTGAGACCTGGACGATGTGGCCCGACTGTCCGGCGGCGACGAGCTTGCCCGCGGACTTGAGGGTGTCGAGGATCGTCGGGAAGAACGTCGCGTCGCTCTGGTTGTAGATGCCCGCGACGTTGCCGTACTGGTTGAGCGCGGTCTCGATGCCGGCCGCCGCCTTCGCCGGGTCCCACTCGGTGGCGACGTTGACGAGCTTGACGTTCGGGTACTTCTGCTTCATGCAGTCGTTGAAGCCGTTGGTGCGGTCGCGGCCGTTGGAGGTGACCGGGTCGCCGTCGAGGGTGATGACGACGGCATCCGCGGCGACGCGCTTGCCCATCTCCTCGCAGGCCAGCTCGCCCATCTTGACGTTGTCGGCACGGACGATCATGGCGATCTTGCCCGAGGCGGGCGCCTCGTCGATCGCGACGATCGGCACGCTGGAGTCGTTGGCGTACTCGATGGCCGGGACGATGGCGTCGGCGTCGCCGACGGAGATGACCAGGCCCTTGGCGCCCTTGTTGATGAGCGTCTGGATGTCGGTGATCTGCTGGGCGGCGTCACGGTCGGCGTTGGTCGCGGGGATCGTGGCGTAGCCGAGCTCCGCGAAGCGCTCCATCGAGCCGACGTTCTCGGCGTTCTGGAACGGGTCGGTGTGAGGCTGCGAGTAGCTCAGCGGGGTGTCGGCGGGGCTCGCGTCGCCGCCACCGGCGGCACCGGAGTCGGTGGATGCCGCGCCGGAGCAGCCGGCGAGGAGCAGGGCACCCGCGCCGAGGAGCGCGAGTCCGGTGATGGGTGAAGTTCGCATGCGTACTTCCTCTCTGAAGTGCAGAAGCCTCTGGGGCCGGTGGCGTTTCGGGATGCAGGATCGATGTCCTGCACGTATCGTACGTGTTGTACGTACAGAATGTACAGTGTCAATCGAAAGTCGCTCGCCGGGGCCCCGGACGACGACGATGCGGGTCGGGTATCCGCACCGTCTGTACAGTCGGAATCAAACGTACGACGGAACGCGCAACGACGCGCACGACCAGGAGGATCACGTGGCGCACACCATCGAACGGGTCTCCCCCGTGCCGTACTACGAGCAGCTCTTCGAAATCCTGCGCGAGCGCATCACCCACGGCGACATCGCCGAGGAGGAGCGCCTGCCGAGCGAGCTCGAGCTGTGCCGCGAGTTCGGTCTCTCCCGGGCGACCGTACGCCAGACCCTCACGAAGCTCGAAAACGAGGGGTACGCCCACCGCATCCCGCGCCGCGGCGTCTTCGCGAGCGTGCCGGGACAGACGGCGGGATGGACCGTGCAGGAGGGGTTCCTCGAGTCGCAGCTGCGGCACGGGCGCACGGGGATCACGACCGAGGTGGTGCGCGCCGGGTACGTGACCCCGGACGCCCATGTCGCCGAGGCCCTGCGCACCCCGGACGGAGCCGAGGTGTTCGCCCTCGAACGCGTGCGCTCCCTGGACGGCGCGAAGGCCATGTTCAGCACGAACTGGTTCCCCCGCGACGTCGGCCGCTCGATCGAGTCCGACCCGGGTGTCCTCGACGGCTCCGCCTCGCTCAACGGCCACCTCCGGGCCGCAGGGTTCGTCAGCAGCGGCGCGCAGCGCGTCATCCACGCCCTCCCCGCCCCGCCCGAGGTGGCGGCACACCTCGAGGTCGGCGTCGACCACCCCGTGCTGCGCGTCCGGTCGCTGTCGTGGGCCGCCGACGGCACGCGGTTCGACTACTACGAGACCTGGGTGCTCACCGACGTCATCCCGCTCGAAGTGAGCGTCGCCGCGAGCTGATCGCGCTCAGCCGAGCATTCCCGTCGCGAACCCGCCGAGGGCGTCGATCGGGTCCGGATGCCACCCGCACGCGGTCGCCGCGAGGAGCGCGGCCCCGACCGCGGTGACCTCGGGCTCGAGCACCGGGACCGCGGGAACCCCGTTCACGGCCGACTTCACCGCGATCCATCCCGGCGACCGCACCCAGCCTCCCGCGACGCGCACCTCACCGACCCCGCCCACGTCGCCGCGTACGGCGTCGACCGCGTCGCGTCCCGCGACGGCGAGCGCGCCCAGCACGGCGGACGCCCGGACGAGCGGGTCCACCGGGGCGTCCGGGGCGTACCTCGGCTCCCCACCGCCGCGCTCGCCCGGCACGAAGAAGCCCGAGTCCCAGAGTTCGAGGGGCTGCGCGCGGCCGATCAGCAGGTGTCGGATGGCCCGGGCGACGTCGGGGTCGCGGGAGGCCCACTGCACGTTACGGGCGAGTTCCTCGACACGCAGCAGCGTGCTCCCGTCGGACCGGATGCCGGGAGCCAGGTCGACGTGATCGTCGCCGCGGGCGCACGCGACGCGGGTCTGCGCGACCACGACCTCGGCGGTACCCATCGAGTCCAGGACCGCACCGGGGACCATGAGCTGCACGCCCCACCCCCCGATCGGGTGATCGTGGCCGCCGACGACGGCGACGGCATCCCGGGCCAGGACTCCCGCCTCGCGGAGGCGCCGCGACCGGATCGCCCCGACGACCTCGCCGGTCCGCAGGACCGGGGGCAGCAGCCGCGCGTCGCCGAGCGCGAGGGACACCCGGTCGGCATCCCACGCGCGGTCGCGACTGCGCCACGCGGCGGTGCGCGGAGCGAGGGTGTCACTCAGGAACGGACGCCCGGTCCACAGCACGGCCGGCAGGTCGGTGAGGGCGATCCAGGCCGTCGCGCGATCGGCACCCGGCTGCGCCCTCGCCCAGCTCCACCCCACGAGCGTGCGGACCGCGTCGGTGTCGACATCGAGGGTCTCGTCGCCGACGAGGCCGGGGCGCAGCCGACGGAACACCTCGTGCCGCCGCGGGTCGAACCACGCCAGCGCCGGGACGAGCGGGGTCAGGTCGGCATCGACGAGGACGCCGTCCTCCCCGATCCCGGCGACGCACAGCGCGTGCAGCTCTCGACCGCCGCCGCAGACCTCGACGACCATGTCCTCGATCGCCGCGACGAGGGCGCGGGCATCGATGGCGAGGTCGCCGCCCGCGCGACGGGTGGGCCTGCTCGCCCGGGCGACGACGGCGCCCTCTTCGGCGATCGCGACGACCTTCGTGTTCGTGCTGCCGACGTCGATGCCGACGGCCACGGGGATGCGTGATCGAGAGGTCACCGTCGAATCCTCCCGAGTGGAACGCGGACCGTGCGCGGGTCCCCTTCCGACCCTAGCGAACGCCCGTTCAGACCGGCGCGGGAGCGGTGACGTCGGTCGGCGCGGGCACGACGTACCCCAGGGCGACCTGGGCATCGTGGTGCTGACGACGGATACGGGGAGCGGGCTCTGCCGCGGGGATGCGCTCGACCTCCACCGGCCACGCGGGGAAGTCGCCGGTCAGCGCGACAGCGGCCTGCATGGCCGCCCCCTTGGCCACGTACTCGTCGGCGGTGGGCACATGGATCGGGAGGACGACGAGCTCGGAGAGCACCCGCTGCACGGCGGGGTTCTTCGCCGCACCCCCGATGACGAGGAGCCGGCGCGCGTGCACGCCGCAGGCGTCGAGCGCGTCCAGCATCGCCACCTGGCTCGCCACCGTCCCCTCGACGATCGCGCGGGCGAGGTTCGCGCGCGTGAAGTTCGTCAGCGTCGCGCCGAGCACGGCTCCGCGAGCGTGCGGGAGGTCGGGCGTGCGCTCCCCCTCGAAGTAGGGCAGCAGGGTCAGACCGCCCGCCCCCGGTTCGGCCGACAGCGCCAGGTCGGCGAGCTCGTCGTGCGTGCAGCCGAGGATCTCCGCTCCGACCTGCAGGTTCCGCGCGGCGTTGAGCGTCGCCACGATCGGGAGGTGGACGCCGGTGGCATCCGCGTAGTTGCAGACGTACCCCGCGTAGTCGTGGACCGCGTGCGCGGTGCGCGCGTAGACCACGCCCGAGGTGCCGAGGCTGAGCACGGCATCCCCCTCCTCGAGCCCGAGGGCGAGGGCCGCGGCCGCGTTGTCTCCGCTGCCGACGCCGATCGGGATCCCCTCGGGGATGCCGGGGAGCCCCCGTCCAGTCCGCCCCGCGGACGCGCGCGGACCGAGCACCGTCGGCAGGACGACGTCGTGCCCGAGGGCGTGGACCACGAGATCGCGCTCGTACTCCCCCGTCTCGGGCGACCAGTAACCGGTCCCGGAGGCCTCGGAGCGGTCGGTGACCAGCGCCTCGATGTCGCCCGCGCCGGGACCGTGGCCGGCCAGCCGCCACGTCAGCCAGTCGTGCACCACCGCGATCGCCGCCGTGCGGGCGGCGGCATCCGGCAACTCGTCGCGCAGCCAGCGGGCCTTGACGACCGTGTCCGACAGCGAGAGCGGGAGACCAGTGCGGCGGATCCACGTGTCGCGCCCGAGCTCGGCGTTGAGCGCGACCATGTGCGGGTGCGAACCGAGGTCGTTCCACAGCGGCGACGGCGCAGTGGGCACGCCCCGCGCATCGAGGAAGATCGGCGTGTGCTGCTGACCGCTCACCGACACCGCGAGCACGTCGTCGAGACCCCCGGCCGCGCGGACCGCCGCCAGCAGCGCGTCCCACCAGACCTCGGGGTCGACGATCGTCAGCGGAGGGTGGGGAGCCGACCCCTCGCGGACCGGGTCTCCGGTGTCGAGGTCACGGACCGTGACCTTGCAGCTCTGGGTGGACGAGTCGATTCCGGCGACGAGCCTCATTGCCACGCCTTTCGTTCGAAGAAGAGGGGGCGCCCGGCGTCGCCGCTCATGCGGGCATCTCCGCGAGGTGAGCCCAGCGGTCCGCCGTCCGGGCGCGCCACTGCGCCAGCTCCGCCGTGCGGGCGGTGTCGGGCGGGACGTCGCGCGGCTCCGACGCACTCCAGGGCAGCCGGATGCCATGGGCCAGTGCCTGCGCCCCGCGGGAGACGACCTCCGGGAACCCCGAGACGCTCAGCGGCACGCCCAGGTAGTCGGCCTTGAGCTGGAGCCAGAGCGGATTCGCGCTGGCGGGGCCGATGACCTTCACCCGGTCCAGCTCCAGGTCGAACAGCTCCCACACCTCGGCGAACTGGCGCACCATGCCGAGGAAGCACGCGAGCACGAGCTCGACGGCGGTCGTGTCGGTCTGCAGCCCCGCGATCGCGCCGCGGGCGGTGGCGTCCTTGCGCGGCGGCGGGCTGCCGCGGAACTGCGGCAGGACCAGGGGGAGTCGATCGAGGTCGACGGACCCCAGGACCCAGTCGCGGTGGGCGCGCGCCACGAGGTCGGCGAGCTCGTCTGCCTCACGGTCCAGGAGGGTGCGGAGGGTCGCGAAGGCGGAGCCTCCGGTCGGGATCGACGCGAAGAGCGTGAACCCGTCGCCGTCGCAGGCCAGCCCGCCGGCGAGCTTCGTCGCCGCGGTAACGGCATCCAGGCGCGGCGTGCGGAGCAGGGCGAGGACGCCTTCGGTGGTGCCGGTGGAGTCGAGCATCTCGCCGGGGCGCAGGTCGGCGCCGACACCTCCGACCATGTGGTCGTGACCGGCGACGTGCACGGTCACCTCGTCGAGGCCCCAGGCCCGCGCCGTCGCCGGATCCATCGCGAAGCCCTCCGACGCCGCCCGCAACGGCGGGAACACGCCCGGGTCGACGCCGAACAGTCCGCAGACCTCGCGCGACCAGCGACGCCCGACCAGGTCGAGCGCCATCGTGCGGCTCGCGAGCGACGGCTCCGCCCAGCGTCGTCCCGTGAGCAGCGCCGCAACGTACTCCGAGACGTTCAGCCACTGCGCGGCCGCCGTCGAGCGCTCGGCGTGCGCGAGCGCCCAGGCCACCTTCGACAGGGCGTAGTTGGCATTGACCGGCAGCCCGGTCACCGCGTAGACGCGCGCGCGATCGGCTTCGGTCAGGCCCGTGAGCAGATCCGCACCGCGGTGATCGTGCCACAGGATCATCGGCGACACGAGCGACAGGTCGGGGTCGACGAGGCCGCCGGACTCCCCCACGCCGGCGATCACGATGCACTGCACCGCCCGCCGTGCGGCCGGATCGAGCGCGTCGACGAAGGAGCGCACGGCATCCATCACCGCGTCGGTGTCGTAGATCTCCCCCCACGCGTCGCGCCGGGTGGGCGTGGCGCAGCGGTCGGCGGCCTGGAGCGCGCCCTCGGCGTCGAACAGGCAGAGCTTGATGCTCGTCGTGCCGATGTCGACCGTGACAGTGGGGGTCATGAGCGTCAGACCGAGGGGTTGAGCATGCGGATGCGGCGCTCGACGACGTCGGTGATCGCGGCGACGGCGTCGAGCGAGACACGGATGAGCGAGTTCTCGTTCGGGTTGGCCGCGTAGGCCTCTCCGAACGAGCGGATCATGGCGTTGCGCAGGTCGCTGGCGACGTTGACCTTCACGACGCCGAACTCGGCGAGCCGTCCGAGCTGTTCCGCGGGGAGGCCGGAGCCGCCGTGGACCACGAGGGGCACGGGGCTCTGCTCGCGCACGCGGGCGAGGAGGTCGAAGTCGATGCGGGCGTTGGGCGCGTAGCCGTGGACGTTGCCGACCGAGACGGCGAGCATGTCGCACCCGACCGCCGCGACGAACTCGGCCACCTGGGCCGGGTTGGTCGTGCTGGCGAACTCGGGGGCGACGTCGTCCTCCTTGCCGCCGATACTGCCGAGCTCGGCCTCGAGGGCGACCTCCGTCCCGCACATCTCGCGCGCCTGCGCCGAAACCGCGACGTTCTCGGCGAACGGCTCCTCGGAGGCGTCAATCATGATCGACGTGAAGTCGGCCGCGAGCGCCGCCTCGACGGCATCCAGCGACTTGCCGTGGTCGAGGTGCAGCGCCACCGGCACGGAGCAGTCGGCGAGGCGACGGGCGACGGTGTCGTAGATGTACTCGTAGCCGGACAGCTTCACGTTCGTGGGCGCGACCTGGATGAAGGTCGGCACGCCCACCCGCTCGATGGCGTCGACGATGCCCATCGTCGTCTCGATGTTCGTGGTGTTGAACGCTCCCGCGACCAGGCCGCGGGCGGTGCACTCTCGGACGACTTCGTGACCGCTGACCAGTGCCATCGGCTTCCTTCCGTTGACGGCGACGGAAGGCGCTCAGCGCGTACGGCTCCCCGCGCCCCTCCGTGAGCGGACCGTGCCCGCTTCGGTGTCAGCGTAATACGTAACGTCCATATCGTCCAGTCTGTACGTACAGTTTGATCGACGTGTGTTCCGCGGTGGGCGCTTCCTCGCCCGCGCCGGCGCCCGGCCGCCCGCGCGCCCCGCCGCCCGCGCATACGAGAAACGCCGAGACCGCATCCACCCGACGAAAGCGCCGCAGCGTGCAGCGGTCTCGTCGGGCGGATGAAGTCTCGGCGTCAGGGAACCCGGGTCGGGCGGCGGCTTACTCGCGGGCGCGGAGCGCGGCGACCTCGTCGTAGCGCGCGCGGATCCCGGGCCGGAAGTCCGGGTCGACGGTACGGGCCGTCGCCACGGTCCAGTCCACAAGACCCCCGGCGAGCACCCCCGCGGCCTGTCGCGCCGCACCGAGCGCGACGTACTCGCCCGCGGCCGGCACGACGATCTCGGCGTCGAACACCTGCGCGGCGATCCGCGCGACGGCCTCGTTCGCCGCGGCACCGCCGATCAGCAGCACGCGCCGCACCTCGACGCCCTGCGCCTGGATCGCCTCGAGCCCCACGGCCAGGCCGCTGAGCATTCCCTCGATCGCCGCGCGGGCGAAGTTCGCGCGATTCGTGGATGCCAGGGTGAGACCCGTCAGCGACGCCTGCGCGTGCGGCAGGTTCGGGGTGCGCTCGCCCTCGAACCACGGCACGAGCACGACGCCGTCGGCACCCGGCTCGGCCTGCAGCGCGAGCGCGCCCAGCTCGTCGTGCGAGACGCCCAGGAGACCGGCGAACGCGTCGAGGACCCGAGCGGCGTTGAGCGTCGCCACCAGCGGCAGGAAACGCCCGGTGGCGTCGGCGAATCCGGCGACGGCGCCGGAGGTGTCCCGGACGACATGGTCGGTCACGGCGAACACGGTGCCGGAGGTGCCGAGCGACACGACGACATCTCCGACGCCCGCCCCCAGACCGAGCGCGGCACCGGCGTTGTCCCCGGCGCCGGGCCCGACGAGCGCGCCGCCCGGCAGCGTCCCGGCGCTCTCCCACGGCTCCAGCACGCGCGGCAGCACCGCGTCGTGCCCGAGCGCGCGCTCGAGCAGCTCACGGTCGTAGCCGTCGGCGCCCCAGTAGGCGGTGCCCGAGGCGTCCGAGCGGTCGGTGGTCAGCTCGGTGAGGTCGGCGTTGCCCGGGCCGAAGCCGCGCAGCCGCCACGTCAGCCAGTCGTGCGGCAGCGCCACCGCGGCGACGCGCGCCGCGTTCTCGGGTTCGGCATCCCGCAGCCACCGGAGTTTCGTGGCGGTGAAGGATGCCACGGGTACGACGCCCGTGCGTTCGGCGTACGCCTCCGCGCCCACCTCGGCGATGAGGTCGGCCGCGGCCTGCGCCGAGCGGGTGTCGTTCCACAGCAGTGCGTCACGGATGACCCGGCCCTCGGCGTCGAGCACGACCATGCCGTGCTGCTGCCCCGCGATCGAGACCGCGGCGACGTCGTCGAGGCCGCCCGCCTGGCCGATGGCATCCTGCAACGCGACCCACCACGCCTCGGGATCGACCGAGGTGCCGGTCGGGTGCGACGCGCGCCCCTCGCGAACCACGCGTCCGGTCTCGGCGTCGACGACGACGACCTTGCACGACTGCGTCGACGAATCGACTCCCATGACGAGCGCCATGCTCTGCCTTCCTGTCCGCGCCCTCTTCGGCGCGCTGGTCTTGTTGTTCTGCGTTGGGGCCGCCGCCCCGACGCCCGATACCCCGTCACTGCGTGAGTGTCCAAAACACCCGGAGACTTTTCGAATTCGTCCGGGTGTTTTGGACACTCGACACGCGAACGGGATGCCATGCGCCGGCCGCTGCGGAAGCGGCTCGGGGGCCCGGATGCCGTGGCATCCGGGCCCCGCCACGGGGAAGGACGCCCCACGCGCCCCCGCCCCGCGGGGATCAGCGCGCGCCGAGCAGGTGCTCGGTGGCGAGCTGCTGCAGGCGGACGAAGCCGAAGCCCTTGCCGCCGAGGTATGCGTCGGTGTCGAAGTCCTCGTAGGCCGAGCGGTCGGCGAGCAGGTCGTCGTACGACTCGCCCTCGTTGAGCGTCGGCTGCGCGAGCTCGAGCACCTTCGCCGCCGCCAGGGCCTCCTGCACCTCGGGGTCGGCGCGGAAGGCCGCCGCCCGCTCCTTGAGCAGCAGGTAGGTGTTCATGTTGGCCGAGACCGAGTCCCAGACGCCCGTCTCGTCCTCGGTGCGCGAGGGCTTGTAGTCGAAGTGACGGGGGCCGTCGTACGCGGGAACGCCGCCGGGTCCGCCGTTCTCGAGCAAGTCGACGAGCGCGAACGCGTTGTGCAGGTCGCCGTGTCCGAACACGAGGTCCTGGTCGTACTTGATGCCCCGCTGGCCGTTGAGGTCGATGTGGTAGAGCTTGCCGTGGTACAGCGCCTGCGCGATGCCGGCGGCGAAGTTCAGGCCCGCCATCTGCTCGTGGCCGACCTCGGGGTTGAGGCCCACGAGCTCGGGGCGCTCGAGCGAGTCGATGAACGCGAGCGCGTGGCCGAGGGTCGGCAGCAGGATGTCGCCGCGGGGCTCGTTCGGCTTCGGCTCGATCGCGAAGCGGATGTCGTAGCCCTTGTCGGTGACGTAGTCGCCGAGCAGGTTCACGGCCTCGCGGTAGCGCTCGAGCGCCTGGCGGATGTCCTTCGCGGAGTCGTACTCCGCGCCCTCGCGGCCGCCCCACATGACGAAGGTCTTCGCACCGAGCTCGGCGGCGAGGTCGAGGTTGCGCAGCACCTTGCGCAGGGCGAAGCGACGCACCTGGCGGTCGTTCGAGGTGAAGCCGCCGTCCTTGAAGACCGGGGCCGAGAAGAGGTTGGTGGTGACCATCGGCGTGACGATGCCCGTGGCATCCATCGCGCCCTTCAGACGGTCGATCTGGGTCTGGCGCTCGGCGTCGGTCGAACCGAAGGCGAAGAGGTCGTCGTCGTGGAACGTCAGGCCGTAGGCGCCGAGCTCGGCGAGCTTCTCGACGACGTGCACGACATCGAGCGGCTTGCGGGTCGGGCCGCCGAACGGGTCGGTGCCGTTGTAGCCAACGGTCCAGAGTCCGAACGAGAACTTGTCATCGCGGGTGGGGGTGGGCATTCCTGCTCCTTCGCATGGAGACGCACGAGTGCGCGGTGACGCACGGCGGGTTTGTTGGTGCTCACAACATATACCCCGGATGCCACGGCGTCCAGCGCTCGGATCAGATTCCCAGCGCGTCGTCGATGCGAGCGAACACCGCCGGATCCCACGTCAGCGCACGCTCCCACGGCAGACCGAACCCCTCGGCGAAGAAGATGCTGTGCACGTGATCGGGGAACGAATGCCGCTCGACCTCGGGGAGCACCGCGGCCGGCACCTCGTCGGCCCGGCCACTCGTGAGCGAGACGAGTCCGTCGTGCGGCCAGAGCTGCACCGGCTCGGTCGCCGCCGAGAAGTACCCCGCGCCGATCGCGGTCACCGGGATGCCGTCGAGCACTCCCGCCTGGCGATCGTTCCAGCCCCGCAGGAATCGACGTGACACCTCGGCCGCGGCGCCCTCGGAGTTCGCGTCGGCGTAGGGGCGGGCCTCGGCGAAGATCTGGAGCGTCGCGGGGTCACCGTGCGCGTCGGCCTCGGTGATCTCGTCGTCGAGCAGGTCGCCGAGGACCGAACCGTCCCACGGGGTGCCGAGCGTCACGAGACGCTCGACCCGCGGGCCGTCGCCGGCGAGCTCGCGGATCGCGGCGCGCGAGAAGAGGCCGCCCATCGAGTGCCCGACGAGGTCGACGCTGCCCACACCCTCCGTGGTGGCGAGATGACGGAGGAACCCGGCGAGTGCGACGCCCGCGTCGTCGACGCGACCGACCGCGTTGATCGTCACCTCGGACGGCAGCACGACAGGGACGTCGGAGAACCCCTGCCATCCGGCATCCTCCCGCACCTCCCCCGTCCCGATCCGGGCCGGCGCGGTGAAGACGCGGATGTCGCGGTCGAGGAGGTGCGCACGGAGCGCGGTCATCGTGTTGCCCGCCGCCAGACCCGATGCCGCGGCGTGCGCGGGGTCGGTGTACGGCGTGACGGCGGCTCCGCCGGAGACGAGGACGACGGCATCGGTCATGGCGCCAGATTACCGATCCGCACGTCCGCGTCGAGTGTCCAGAACACGCCGCAACTCTCTACCCGGTTACGGCGTGTCTTGGACAGTCAACGACACTGCTCGCGCGGCACGGCGCGGCGGGCACGGGCGTCCGCGCGTCAGTTCGGCAGCGCGTCCTCGATCGCGGCGATGACCTCGGGGGCGTCCGGCAGCGTCCGCGGGCTGAAGCGCGTGACACGACCGTCGGGCGCGACGACGAACTTCTCGAAGTTCCACGAGATACGACCCTTCTTGCCCTCGGCATCCGGGGTCTGCGTGAGCTCCTGGTACAGCGGGTGCGCGTGGCGCCCGTTGACCTTGACCTTCTCCGACATCGGGAAGGTCACGCCCCACGTCGCCGAGCAGTATTCGGCGATCTTCTCTTCGTCGCTCAGCTCCTGCAGGAACTGGTTGCTCGGGAAGCCGATGACCGTGAACCCGCGGTCCGCGTACTTCTTGTGCAGCGCCTCGAGCGCCTCGTACTGCGGCGCGAGACCGCACCGCGAAGCGACGTTGACGACGAGCGCCGCCTTGCCGTCGGTGAGACCGCCGAAGGTCGTCTGCTCGCCGCGGATGGTCGTGATCGGGATGCCGGAGAGGTCCATACATCGATCCTGGCACCGCCCGCTTTGACCGGGGTGGGAATGCGGCCACGACTTCGCCGCCCATAAACGCGATCCGCGCACAGAAACACGCT